>NZ_RAWE01000089.1 GCF_003611695.1 Corallococcus carmarthensis
CCTCCACCACGCCCACCTTCGCCCTCCCCTCCCCGCTCCCCGAGGAGACGGACGCGAAGACCGGCCGCCGCAAGAGCGCCAAGGCGGAGGCCGCCGCCGTCCAGGAGCGCATCGCGCCCAAGAAGCGCATCGCGGACGCGGAGGACGCCGACACCGCCGCCCCGGCTCCGCAGACCCCCCAGGCCCCGCAGGCTCAGGACGACGAGGAGGCCCCGCGCTTCATCAAGCGCGAGCTGCCCCGCCCCCGCGGCCGCTTCACCCGCGTGGAGGCCCAGCGACTGTCGTTCTTTGAACTGACGCGCGCGGAGGGCAAGGAGACGCTGGAGGCCGCCATCGAGGCCACGGAGCACCGCTACTCCCTCCTGCGCACGCTGGAGCACCGCTACAACGGCCCGCGCGGCGAGCTGACCCAGGTGGACATGGAGAACGTGCTGCGCCAGCACGGCATCATGGAGACGCTGGAGGCCCGCGAGCGCACCAACATCCAGACCGCCTACGCCTCGCAGCGTGGCGCCGCCGGCCGCGTGGCCTGGGCGCTGGGCCTGTCCCCCAGCGAGCTCGAGCGGCTCACCCACGCGCTCAAGCTCGAGGACGAGGTGGAGGCGATGCGCGAGCGCTTCCGCAACGAGGTGCTGGCGACGTCCCACCTCACCCACCGGTTGGATCTGCTCGGCCGGGACAAGTACCTGGTGGACCTGGGCATCCAGAAGCGCTTCGCCGACGCGCTCCGCAAGGAGCTGGAGCGGCTGGCGAAGGATGCCCTGCCGGACGCCACGGATCTGCACTCGCTGGCCAACGTCGTGGGCCGCAAGCACGGCGCGCCCGCGGAGCTGATCACCCGCGCCTTCGAACGCCTGAACCTGACGGAAGGCCTGCGCAAGCAGCTCTCCGCCCAGGCCCAATCCCCTTCGCACTGACTCATCGAGACGAGGTACCCACCCCATGCCCATCTACGAGTACGGCTGCTCGGCCTGTGGAAAGACCATCGACGTCCTGCAGAAGATGTCCGACCCGACGCCCCCCGCATGCACCGCGTGCGGCGCCCAGGGCACGCTGAGCAAGCAGGTCAGCCGCTCCAGCTTCCACCTCAAGGGCGGCGGCTGGTACTCGGACCTGTACGGCTCCACGAAGAAGGACGGCGGCGGTTCGTCATCGTCGTCCTCCTCATCGGCGCCCGCGGCTTCCACGCCCGCGGCCTCGTCGTCGGGAAGCAGCACGGCGGCCAGCGCGCCCGCGGCCGCTCCGAGCACGCCGTCCGCGTCCGGCGACAAGTCGTAGCGCCCGCGTCCCACCGCCCCCGGCTGAAAATTCGCTGGGGGCGCGGGGAGACCGCACACTTCGGGCGTGCCCTTTCCTCCCTCGAAGCGTCCCCCCCGCCACTGCGCGCTGTGCGGCCATCCAGAGCTGACGGATGCGCGGGGGCAGGGGCGGTTCCTCCTGGTCGCGGACCCGCATGGCCGGGGTCCCGTGTGTCCTCCGCAGCGGGGCTGCCGCGACGGCAAGCTCGTGGCGAAGGACACGCCAGCGCTGACGCAGGCCAGCCGCTAGGCTAAGCAGACACCTTGAGCGCGCGCGTTCCTCCCCGCGTGCCTCCAGGTGCCATGCCGCGTTCCTTCCGCTCGCTGTCGTCCCGTCTCCTGGTGCCGCTGCTGGTCGTCGTAGTCTCCGCCGGCTGCGCGTCCGCCACCCGCATGTCCCCCGAGGATCGCGCCTCGCTGGACCGGACCCTCACCGGCCCGGACGCGGAGCAATACCTGCGCGTCTCCGCGTACCTGACGCCCTTCTTCGGGGACGCGTCCAAGCGGCTGCTCACGCCCTACCCGCCGGAGGACGTGCGGCTGGTGGACGACACCCAGGGCAAGCCCATCTCCCCCGGACCCATCCAGGCCACCCTCCCCGCCGGCTCGCGCGTGCGGATCACGAAGGTGGAGTTCCCCACCGCGTGGGTCGTCACCGAGCGCGTCCTCTACTCCCCGCGCACCTGGCCGTGGGTGTACGTGACGGTGGAGGGCGCGCCCGCGGGCGAGCAGGTGGTGCTGGTGCTGCCGCCCAATCTCGACCGGCCGGACGCCTTCCGCGCGGAGCTGGAGAAGACGCTGTCGCCCCACTCGCCCAAGGATCAGCTGGACGGCTTCGGCGCGGCGGTGAAGGAGGCGGTGCGCACCAAGAAGCTGGTGGCGGACATGCCCGCGGACGCGGTGCGCATGGCCTGGGGGCCTCCGGAGTCCGTGCGGCGCACGCTGGAGGGCACCGCGAAGAACGAGGAGTGGCGCTACACCGGGGAGCGCCGCAAGGCGTTCCTCACCGACGGACGGCTGGTGCGCGCCGAGGAGGCGGGCAGGTCCGTGTTGCCGTAGCGCCTAGCGCCGGCCGCCGCGGCGGTGCTGCTTCTTGCCGCCGCCGCCACCGCCCTTGCGCTGGGCCTGGGCCTCGCCCGGACGGGTGAGGCGGGGCAGCTCGCCGGCCATCACCGGCCAGTAGTCGCCCTTGAGCAGCTCCTCCACCAGCTGCGCCTGGGTGAGCACGTCGCGCTTGAAGAAGGTGGCGCCGCGGCCCATCTCGTCCAGGGAGCCGCGCGCATCGCTGCCGCCCACGCAGGGCAGCTTGAGGACGTCCGCGGCCTCGACGGCCAGGTCGTTCGCGGTCTGCTTCACCTTGGCGTTGTAGCCTTCCACGGCGCACAGCACGCCCGACAGCGAGCGCACGTAGTCCATGGCGGGGTTGGGCACGTCACGGTCGAACGGGCGGGCGGCGATGATGGCCGCGCCCATCCCCTTCACCTTGGGAAGGCACTCGGCCGCGCTCCAGGGCTTCTCCCGGTTGCTGCCCCACATCTGCACGGGCTCCGGCGCCAGCTCCGGCTTCGGGAAGAAGCACAGGTATTGGCCCCGGTCCGTGACGAGCTCCAGCCCGACGAAGACCTTCACCTTGGATTTGGCGCCGATCTCGAAGAGCTCGTCGCAGCCGTCCTGGGTGTTGGTCTCCGTGAACGCCACCGCGTCCAGGCCGAACATCGCCGCCCGCTCCAGCACGGCGCGCGGCTCCAGTTCGCACCCCTTGGACAGATGGGAATGGGCGTGTAGGTCGATGAGCATGGGCGACGCGTGCCTAACAGGCCTCCCGGGGCCTGTCGAGCCCGCGCGCACACGCCCTTCAGGCGTAGGCGTAGGACTGGAAGTTGCCCTGCTTGGCCTGGCTGTTCTTCTCCTCGTACGTGCGGATGAGGTAGCCCATCAGCATCAGCGAGGACGTGTTCTCCAGCACCCGCGACGGATCCTTGGAGATGAGGTTGGCGCTGTAGTTCAGGAAGAACTGCGCCAGCTCCTCGCCCGCTTCCTTCACGATGAGGGCGTTGAGCGCACTCGGCTCCATGGTGCGGATGGTGTTGATGAAATCGACCGCCAGGTCCTTCTTCGTCTTCATGTCCACGGTCCTGCCCCCTTTTTCCGCCCATGCCCCTGAAGCCGTGAATGGCCCCGGGCCCCCGCCCCAATTCCACGAACCGGGTGCGACCGGGTGAACCTATGCATGCCGCTGGACCTGCAAACCCCCACCCCTCCGCGCTCTCCCGCTCGCCCTCGGATCCGACTTTTGGTCCGCAGCATTTTTGACACCCTGAAAAGGCGTGTGCGATAACCCTCGGTCAAGCCTTTTCTCACCACCGCACAAGGAGTGGCAGGCGATGTTCACGGGCGTGAAGGTCTTCTCCGCGACGAAGGCCAAGGAGCGGGAAGAGTTGGGTGAGAACGTCACCCGCTGGATCAAGAGCAACGCGGACCTGGAGATCGTGGACCGGGTCGTCTGCCAGTCCTCCGACAACGAGTTCCACTGCTACACCTTGGTGTTGTTCTACAAGCACGCGAAGCCGCCGGCCTGACCGCCGCGCCGCTTCTGGCCACATCCCGGGCCCGACCTCTTCCGGTCACGCACTTTTCCGGTGCGTGCGGGGAGGCCGGGCCTTTCCATTTCCGTATGTTATGGTCCGCGCCGTGGCGCGCTTCGGGGACGACAGCGGGGAGGAGGACCGGCAGCTTCGCACGGACGCCCTGCCGGCGATGCGCTCGGCGCGGGTGCGCGTGCGGCTGCTGGTGCTGTCCGGACCGGACGCCGGCCACAGCTACCCCCTGGCCCCCGGACGCTACCGCGTAGGCGCGGATCCCGGCTCGGACGTGGTCATCGCGGACCGGGCGGTGTCGCGCAGCCACCTGCTCCTGGACGTGCGGGAGGACAGCATCCAGGCGGTGGACGTGGGCTCGCGCAACGGCTCGTTCTGCGAGGGCATGCGCTTCACCACCCTGGAGGTGCGCCCCGGCGCGGTGCTGACGCTGGGCACCACGGAGCTGAAGCTCGTCCCGGAGGGAGAGAAGGCGAACACCCTGCCCCTGTCCAACCGCGAACGGTTCGGCAACCTGGTGGGCCAGAGCCGCCGGATGCGCGAGGTGTTCACCCTGCTGGAGCGCGTGGCCCAGGGCGAGTCCGACGTGCTCATCCAGGGCGAGACGGGCACCGGCAAGGAGCTGTGCGCGGAGGGGCTGCACCTGAACGGCGGACGCTCCAAGGGACCGTTCGTCATCGTGGACCTGGCGGGCGTGGCGCCGCAGTTGCTGGAGTCGGAGCTGTTCGGCCACGTGAAGGGCGCCTTCACCGGCGCGCAGTCGGACCGGGCGGGCGCCTTCGAGCGCGCCCACGGCGGCACCCTCTTCCTGGATGAAGTGGGCGAACTGCCGCTGGAGGTGCAGCCCCGGCTGCTGCGCGCGCTGGAGCGCCGGCAGGTGAAGCGGGTGGGCGCCAACGACTACCGCTCGGTGAACGTGCGCGTGGTGGCGGCCACGCACCAGGACCTGGAGGGCGCGGTGAAGGCGAACCGCTTCCGCGGGGACCTGTTCCACCGGCTCGCGGTGCTGCGCGCCACGCTGCCGCCCCTGCGCGAGCGGCCGGAGGACATCCCGCTCCTCATCGACACCGTGCTGGAGCGCATGGGCAAGCCGCCCAGCGCCCTGTCGGACCAGACGCGCGCCCTGCTGGCCCAATACCCGTGGCCGGGCAACGTGCGCGAATTGCGCAACGTGGTGGACCGGGTGGTGAGCCTGGGCGAGTCAGCGCTGCCGGACATGCCGGACTCGCCTCGCGCGCGGCCCGCCCTGTCTCCGGACCTGGACCCCGAGGACACGCTGTCGCTGGCGCTGGAGCTGCCCTTCAAGGAAGCGAAGGAGCGCCTCATCGAAGGCTTCGAGCGCGACTACCTGCGCACGCTGCTGGAGCGGTGCGGCGGGAACGTCTCCAAGGCGTCGCGCGAGGCGGGCATCGACCGCGTCTACCTGCGGAAGCTGCTGCGCAAGCACGGACTGGTGTCCGGCCCGGACTGACGGCGGTCCCCTGCCCCCACCAGGAGTCACGGTCGCCGTGGCCCGGGAGACACTGGGGGGGACCTCCCTGCCAGGGGTGGTTGTCGGCCCGGGTTTCCGCCCCATCTTGGGGGCACACCAACGCACGCGAGGTGGGTGCCATGCGCCAGGGATGGGGGAGGTGGCTGTTCGTCGGGGGGCTCGTGCTGGGTGTCAGCGCGTGCCAGTCGCGGGACGGGGCCGTCGCGGAGAGCGGCATGGTGCCGGCGCTCGCCGTGTTCCAGACCCGGACGGAGCCGCTGACGGAGGAAGGCACCGGCGGGAGCGGGAGCGTGGGCGAGGCGGTGGCCCAGGAGGTGCCGGACTTCTACGGCACGGTGACCCTCTCAGGCACGCGGGGCTTCACGGTGCGCGACGACGACGGCGTGGAGCGGCCTTTCGAGGTGGCGCCCTCCACGCGCATCCTGCGCGACGGCAAGCGCGTGGCCCGCGCCCAGCTGCAGCCGGGCGTGCTGGTGCACACGACCTACGGCGAGCGGCTGGGGACATGGGTGGCCACCGACGTGGAGATCTACTCCGGCACGCCGTCAAAAGATCTGACCGCGGCGGCGCCGGTGAAGCGCTGACGCGGACGCGGCGGTCCGTCAGTAGACGGCGAGCGCTTGCGGCAGGTGGTAGCTGACGATGGTGAGCACGGGGATCTTCGGACCCTCGTCCTCGTCGTCGGTGGTCATGCCGGAGGTGACGCGCAGGCCGTCGAAGCGCGCGAGGATGACGTAGTCGCGGCGGGTCTCCAGGAAGGGATCCGGCGCGGCCAGCCGGCCCAGGGCTTCGCGGCCGGTCTCCTCGGAGAGGTTGTCGTAGGTGCGCTCGGAGGCGGACTGGGTGGTGCTCTCGCGGGTGAAGATGGTGCCGCCGACGCGGCCCTCGCCGGTGAGCGCCGTGCGTCCGCCCAGGTCCCCGGAGGACTGCGTCACGGTGTCGGTGTTGTACGCGATGCCGACCTCGCGGCGGGAGCCCACGGACTGGAGGCCCTGCTCCACCAGCCACAGCGTGGGGCGCTCTCCTTCCGAGCGCTGGTCGGCCACCTGCGCGCGCAGGAGCACGTAGCGGCCGCGGTAGGTGTCCGGCTGGGCGACGGCGGACGCGAGCGAGAAGATGGGTACCTTGCGCGCGTGGAGCAGGCGCAGCTCGCCGTCCACGCTGCCGCCGCGCTGGGCCACGACGCGGGCGATGAGGTTGGCGGCGTCCGGACGCACGCGCAGGTCCTCCGCCCAGGCGCTGCCGAGCACGGCGCCCAGCTGCGTGAAGCCGGGGGCCTCCGCGCAGACCTTGAGGGCCAGCCACGCGTCGTCGCGCGAGGTCGCCTGGAGCCTGCGGGCGGCGCCCTCACAGGTGGCGGGCGTGGGGAAGCGCGCCAGGAACGCACGGGCGTCATGCGGCGACGGGGGCGGCTCCTCGGCGGCGACGGAGCGCCTTTCTGCGGGCGGAGGTGTCGTCGGCGGGGGCGCGTCCGTGAGGGCGCGGTCCTCCAGCGCGACGTGGGAGTGCGAGGCACCGCAGCCGGTGGCGAGCGCACCCAGGAGGGTCAGCAACGGAAGACGGGGCATGGCGCGGGGCTCCTTGAAGTGCGGTTCGGCGGGCTACAGCGCGGCGGAGTCGGTGTGCTGCGTGCTCGCGCGCGACGGCGCCTGGCGCGGAATGGACGCGGACGAGGGCAGCATCATGGAGCAGGCGTCGTGGCAGCGGTCGTCCATGCACGCGAGCGTGGTGGGCCCGGCCTGCTGCCGCGACACGGCCGCGTAGCAGCTCTCGCCGGTGCCGGGGCACTGGCTGCGCGCGGCGCATTCACAGCAGGTGGAGGCCACGGAGGCCATCAGCTGCACGTCCTGGAGCACCGTGGACAGCGCGCGGTAGCAGGCGCGGGCCGCGGGCGCGAAGCGGCCCTTGGCGTCCACCACCGGCGTGTTGCCTTCGATGCCGCAGCGGCCCACGACGTCCGCGTACTTGCGCTCGCAGACGGCGACGAGCTTCGGATCCGGGATGCCGTCCCGCGCGTTGCTCACGGCCTCCGAGCAGAGGGCGCGCGACGCGTCCTTCAGCAGCTTCACGTTGGCGGCCTCCTGGTCCGCGTTCGCGGCTTTGGGAGGCAGCACCTCCGCTTCGAACACGCACTCCTTGCCCGCGCGCAGCGTGTCGATGGTGCACGACCACGCGGTGGGAGACGCGTCCACGAGCGGGGGCGCCCCCAGCGCTTCGGGAGGCAGGGACGACGGCGCGGGGCCGGACGGCGCGGCGCCGAGGAAGAGCAGGGATAGGAGCATCGCCTTCATGGGAACCGCAGCGTAGGACGACAGCCCGCGCCGCTCAAACCGCTCCGCCGGGAGGATGTTCGTCCTCCATCATGACCATGGGTCCGGGCGGACCAGTCTCTGGCTTCACCGGAAGCGCCTTCGTGCGGCTGATGACAATGGGCGGCTCGATGAGCCGGGGCGGTGTCGCCCGCGTGTCCGCCGGGTCCGGCACCCACACCGGATCCTCCGGTCCGCTCCCCCGCTTCCACTTGCGCGGCACCCGCCGGAAACCCACCGGGTACACCGTCAGTTGGCCCTCCGTGTCGAAGTGGAGCCGGAGGAAGTTCTTCCAGTCCGGAATGGACAGCGACGAGAACGCCTCGTTGGGGTGACAGGAGAACACGTTGAGCGACAGCAGCAGGTACACGCCCACCACCAGGGGCCCCACCAACGCGCCGCCGCCCAGCAGCAGCAGTCCGCTGAGGAAGTCCCGCCGCAGGCTCCACTGGAGCTCCGCCGCCAGCGGCGCGGCGATGGCGGACACGCCCCAGGTGAGCAGCAGCGCCGCGGCCACGTGCGCCAGGCCATGCACGACGCCAGCGGCCTTCTTCCAGAGCGGTCCCCTGCGGCCGTCCGCGAACGCCACGGTGCCCAGCACCACCCCCGCCCCCAGCACCAGGGAGCCCGTGCTCTGCAACGCCGCGTTGATGACCTCCCGGAACGAAGGCGCCCCCACGGCGCCCTCGTTGAGGTTCGCGGCGATGCCCCAGCCCAGCAGCGTGTAGATGACGCCCATGAAGGCGCTGAACCACGGGTTGAGCACGGGGAACAGCAGGTTGCGCCAGGTGAGCCGCTGCGACGTCCGCTGCGGCGGGTAGCACTCCTTCAGCTCGAAACCGCCCGGCCGCCGGTCCACCTTCGGCAGGTGCGTGGGGTGCAGGAAGGCCCCTCCCCCACCCGCGACGATCTTCTGCCGCCCATCCGCGTCCTCGTGCCGGCGGTAGTGGTGCAGGTCTCCCGCGAGGAAGATGCTCACCTTCTTGCCCAGCACCTTGCGCTCCAGGAAGTCGATGTTGTTGTCCAGGAAGCCGCGGCCCGCGTGGGGCATCACCTGCTGTTTGATCCACGCCGGCTCCGCGTTGCAGAGGATGACGCGATCCGTGTCCTCCATGCACGCGGCCACCTTCTGGAAGAACCTCACCTGCGGCGCGTCCAGATCGGACTCCAGTTGCATGTCCGTGCCCAGCAGCCACCAGCCGTGCGGCAGCTTCAGCGCGAAGTAGCTGCGCCGCTGCTGCGTGCGCCAGCCGCTGGAGAATCGGCCCTGGCAGAACAGGCGCGTGAACGACACCAGCCCGTCGTACCAGTCGTGGTTTCCTGGCACCGCGAACAGGTGCGGCCGGTGGCGCCGCCGGTTCAAGGCGTCCTCGTACGGCACCACCGTGCGCGCCTGGTACTCCTCCACGCTCGCGGTCGGATAGACCTCGTCCCCACCGAACACGAGCACGTCGCCGCCCCGGGTGACGTGCGTCCTCCCGGAGTCATCCGTCAGCTCCAGCTCCGGCGCCATCACCGTGGAGGCCACCGCGTAGGTGGAGTCCCAGCCGTCGCCCAGGTCCGACACGTAGTCCAGCCACAGCTCGTCGCGCGGGTGCTTGGACGCGTCCAGCGAGTAATCAAACGCCAGCTTCTGGGGCTGCGACACCGCGTCCAGCAGCCGCCGGTCCGCCTGCCTTCCGAACGTGCCCGACAGGAGCGCCTTCAGGCCCGACTTCACGAGCACGGCCGGGTCGAACCACGACACCATCGGCTTGCCCGGAGGCGTCTCCGACGGGGGCCCGGGCCGCGTGCGCCGGCCCGGGATGCGGCTCACATCGGAGGCGCGGACGGCCATGGCCCCTCCTCCGGTGCCCGCCACGCACGTCCCCGCGTGGCGCGGCGGTGCGAATCGATGAGCGCATCCGCGAAGCGGTCCGCGAGCGCGGCGATGGTGAGGCTCGGGTTGGGTCCGGTGGGGCCCGGCATCATCGCGCCGTCGACCACGTAAAGCCCCGGATGACCAAAGGCCTCGCCCGTCGCGTCCACCACGCCCGTCTCCGGACCGCGGCCCATGGGACAGCCGCCCAGCGGGTGCACGGTGATGACCCGGCTCAAGTAGCTGAGCGGGTTCTGCACCAGCTTGCCCTCCAGCGTCCGGGCAATGTCCGCCATCGAGTGGCGCACCTCATCGAAGTACTCGCGCGAGCCGCTCATCCGCCAGTCGATGTTCAGCATCCCGTCCTCCGTCAGCCGCATGTGGCCGCTGGGGAGGTCGCGCCCCATGCCCAGCAGCGGCAGCGACGTCGCGGAGCCCAGGCAGTCCCCGAGCAGCTCGGCGATCTCCTCGCTCACGTCCGAGTCGCGCGTGAGGCCCGTCCATCCGCGGAGGAGGCGCCACGCCAGCCGCAGGCCGCGCTGCACCAGCGGCACCTGGTGCGCGCCTTCGTAGAGCCAGTTGACGAACTCCGGGTAGCCCGCGTCCTCGATGTAGTAGCCACGGCCCGTGCCGCCCTCCTCCCTGCCCCGGAAGTGCAGCGCGCTGGTGATGACCGGGCCGTGCCCGCCCTCCAGGATGCGCGGCAGCTGCTTGCCGGTGCTCGAATCGTGGCACTGACGCATGAAGCCCAGCAGGTCTCCGTTGCCGCAGAAGCGCGTGCCCAGCTGTCCGCTCAGCCCCGGGAAGTTCCGCTGGTTCTTCAAGAGCAGGAACGGGGTGCCGAACGTGCCCGCGGCCAGCACCAACCGGTCCGCCGTCACGGTGCTGCGAGGCAGCATCGACTGGGGACCTTCACGCGGCACGTCCTCCGGCGTGTCCGTGTGGTCCAGGTAGCGCACCACGTAGCCGCCGCCCTCCGCGGGCCACAGCTCCGTCACCTCCGCGCGCGTGCGAAGCTCCGCACCGGCGCGCTTCGCAGCGGACAGGTACGTGTAATCGAGCGTGTTCTTGCTGCCCGTGTTGCAGCCGATGTCGCACTCGCCGCAGAGATGGCAGGTGGTGCGCGTGCGGTGATGGAGGTTCTCGGGCTCCCCACGGATGGGCTCACCGGGGACGGGCACCTCGCCGGGGTTGCCGAACGTCACCGCCAGCGGCGGCAGCTGCCAGTCACGCGCGCGGCCCAGGCGCTCGGCCGCGAGCTTCATGGCCAGCGTCTTCGCGGTGGACGAGTACGGAGGATGCTCCAGCGGGTAGCGCTGCACACGCATCATCCGCTCCACGGCGTCGTAGTGCGTCTCCAGGTCGGCGCGGGTGACGGGCCAGTCCTCGTAGCCTCCGTCGTGGAGGTCCTCGTGGATGAAGGTCTTCTCGTCCTTGCGCAGCAGCACGTTGGCGTAGATGAGCGACCCGCCGCCCAGCCCCGCGGACACCACGCCGCCCAGCCCCTGGAAGGACCAGAGGTTGAACAGGCCGTGCATCCCCTTGCTCGGGTCCCAGAAGTTGCGGCGCATGTCGTGCGGGCTGCGCGGGAAGGAGCCCGGCGGATACGCCTTGCCGCGCTCCAGCACGCACACCCGCAGGCCGGCCTCCGCCAGCCGCCACGCCATCACCGAACCGCCGAAGCCCGAGCCCACGATGACGACGTCGAAGTGCTCAGCCCTCGTGGCCATGCGTGGCCTCCCCTTCCCTCTCGCGCACCGGAGCCTCCGGGGCGTAGAGGTCCCAGAGCGCTCCCAGGAACAGGTGGCCGAAGCGGGCCACCATGCCCGCGCCCTCCACGCCCCCGCGTGACGAGCGCATGCTGGAGACCAGGTGGAGCAGCTCCCGCATGCCCAGCACCAGGACGCCCGCGCCCACCACCGGGCCTCGCGCGTCCGGGCCCTGGTGCAGGTAGCTGTAGAGGCGCGTGGTGTCGCGCCAGAGATCCGGTCCCGGGTCGTCGCGCAGCGTCTTCGTGCCGTCCAGGAAGTAGTCCTGGCCGTTGGCCTGGAAGCGCAGGCCGTAGGTCATGATCTTCGTGCGCGGATCATCCGTGGCGCGGAAGAGGTTGAAGCTCCCCTCGCGCACGGGCAGGTCCATGCCCAGCGGTTTGTATTGCACGTGCGCCACCAGCCGGGCCGTGTGATCCGGGTCCCGGATGAACGCCTCCATGTCGTCGATGGTGATGGTGCAATGCATGGTGAAGGGCGTGGAGCGCCCGTCATGGGCGCCCGCCTCGGGGTCGGAGGTGCCCATCGCGAGCGGACCGGCCATGGTCTCGCGGAAGGTCAGGTCATAGGCGGGTTCAGTCATCTGCGTGATCTCCGGGGTGAGAGGCAGGCCCTGGGCGTCCGCCACCTTCAGGTAGCGCCAGGCGTCCGAGTAGCCCTGGTCGATGAGGGTCGCGGCCGTGATGTGGCCCGCGTAGAAGTCCGGGTCCAACGGCAGCGGGTGCTCCGGTTTGATGACGTGCACGGTGATGGGCCGCGCGTGTCCCGGCACGTGCTCGCCCGCGAGGATGCGCGCGTTGAGCTCGCGCACCTGCTCCAGTTCGGCGAAGAGCGCGCCGTTCGCGCTCAGCTCAATCATGTGGACGTACTGACGGAAGAAGCCGTCGTGGTAGCGGGGCGTGTTGCCGATGCACCAGATGACCCACACCTCGTCCGCCCCCCGGTGCACGGCCTCCATCACGTTGGCGTCCTGGATCCACACCGAGTCCAGGTAGAGGTGGCCGTCCCTCGCCACGGGAGGCATGAAGAGCGGCAGGGAGATGCCCGCCACCAGCAGGTCGCGGTCCACGTCCGTGTGCGCGATGGCCTCGTTCGTCTTCCGGGCGAAATCGCACACGTTGAAGGTGCCCGTCCGGTCGCGGTTCGCGCGGATGGCGTCCACGTCCACGCCCAGGTGCGGGAAGACGCGCTGGACGATGCCGTCCGCGTCCCCCAGCGCGGTGAGCTTCCAGGGCCGCGCGTATTCATCCAGCGGCATCAGCGACACGAAGTCCTTCACGTCCAGCGTCCGCCACCGCTCGCACATCTCCGCGGGGGACAGCCCTGACATCCACATCGCCAGGGTGATGATTCCGCCCGACGTGCCGTCCGCGTGGGAGAAGGACAGCCGCGCATCCGTCAGCGCGCGCAGCACGCCCGCCTGCCACGCGACGCGCATGCCGCCCCCCGCGAGCACCAACGACCGCCGGGGCGCCTCCGGCGGGGACGCCCGGACGACCTGGCCCTCCCCCAACATCCGCAGGGGGCGCCCCAGCGGCTTGGGCTCGCGGGTCGCATCCGCCACGCGTAGCGCGCTGACGGTGGGAGGACTGGCGGCCTCTGGAGGCGCCTCCTCCGCCTGCGGCTTGAGCACGGTGATGATCTGCTCGCGCTGGCGCAGCGATGCGTAGAACGCCAGCACCAGCACGGCGGACACGGCGTCGAACGCGGCGACCGCCAGCGCCAGCGGCGACAGCAGGCCGCGCCCCACGCCGATGGCCACCATCACGCAGGCCCCCACCTTCTCGAGGCCAGTCCACAGGAACGCGGCCGGGTTCGCGCGAGGCTCATGCAGGCCGTGCAGGAGCAAGCCTCCGAACAACACCATGAACATGCCCACGATGCGGAAGAAGTACGCGGGCGTCGCGGACGTATCCGCGCGCAGCAGGTGCAGCTCCACCCCCGGAATGAGCAGTTGCACCACGCCGGCCACGAGCGTGATCCACCCGATGGCCGCGAGCACCCAGCGCCAGGGACGCCCATTGACGCGGGCCTGACGCTCCAGCCATCGCGACGCGGCCGGGCTCATGCGTGGGCCTCCCGGCGCGGCGGCACGGACAGCCCGAAGCGCCAGTGCTCTCCCGCCGGGTGCTCCGCGCGCAGCATCCGGTGCACGAAGTAGCCCAGCGTCAACAGCCACTGCACCGTCCACAGCCCCACGCGGATGCGGTTCATCCGCATCCACGCGCCCAGCACATCGGTCAGGCGTTCAGGCGACGTGATGCCGGCCGCCATCTCGTCGTTGTACGGGAAGATGTAGATGCGCGTGAGCAGCGTGGCCACCACCACCGCCACCAGCACGCCCAGCGGATACCAGAGCAGGCCCGTCTTGCGCTCGCGCCACGCCAGCACCCCGGCCGACAGCAGCATCACCGCCGTCATCCAGGTGAAGAACCGCGTGGCCGCCTGCACCTGCGGCACGAACTGCAGGTAATAGTTGTCCACCGTGAGCCGCGGCGCGATGGGGAACGAGAAGAGGATCAGCGACCAGCCCGTGCCCAGGTACATGGACGCGCACAGGAACAGCAGGCACGCGTTCGCCAGATTCAGGCCGCCGCCACGCTTCATGGCCGTGATTCCCCGCGCGGGGTGCGCGCTTCCCCAGGCGGCACTGCTTCCTGGAGCGCCATCGGCGGCTGCCCGTTCGACTCCGGAGGCGGCATGGGCGTCTGGTCCTGGCCCAGATCCACCACGCTCTCCAGCCCCTCCGGATACGTGGCGTCGGGGAGCGTGGGCTGGGTGAGGAACCACGCCTCGAAGTGGTCATCCAGCACGCCGCTGGACGCCGGGAAGAACCCGGTGAGGAAGGCGCGCGGGGAGATGCTCAAATCCCGCAGCGCCTGCACGCGCGGGTGGTCTCCCAGCTCCAGCGTCCCCCACGCCCGCTTCCCCATCCGGAAGCCGAAGCGGCCCCGGAAGTAGATGGTGGACTTCATCAGCATGCCCCGGAAGGCGCAGTAGTTCACCGCCGCCATCTTCAGCGGCAGCCACGCGAACTTCGGCCGTTCGATGCGCACGCGCACCGCCTGCTGGCCTCCTTCTTCGTAGCGGCTGCTGACGGAGCCGTCCTCCATCTGGAAGTCCAGCCGGGCCAGGTGCTTGGGCATGCCCCAGATGCCCTTGCCGCCCTTCACGGACACCTCCGTGTTCACCGGCAGGTCCACCACGTACTGCCCCAGGCCGAAGCGCTTCTGGAACAGCAGCGGCAACAGCGGCGGCGCGGGCCTGGGGCCGTGCGTGCATGCGAGCGCGATGCTGAACTCGATGTACGCGCCGATGTCCGTGTGTCTGTAGTCGATGACGGAGATGAGCAGCACGGCCCGGTCGCGCGACAGGCGCAGCGGGTGCAGTTCGTTGCCGGGCAGCAGGTTCGCCGCGCGGCGGGCGTCCACGGTGAAGGCGGCCACCATCGCCGGTGCGCCTTTCGAATCCACCGGCAGCGCGTAGGGGATGCCGTCCACCCGCGAGTAGCGGCCGGACTGTTTCTGGATGCGTCGGGGGAGGAACATGGCGGGCCTTTCGTCAGTCAGTGGAGCACGGGGCGATCCAGCTCGGAGAGGATGAGGGGGAAGACGTCCTGGGAGGCGTGCTTGCCCATGAAGACGTCCAGGTGGCCGTAGCCCGGCAGCATGTGCAGCGCGTGCCGGCCCGGGTGGAAGTGCTCCAGGTGTTCGAAGCTGCGGCGCTGGCTCTCCGCGAGGAAGCACTGGTTCTGCTCGCCCGCGAAGAAGACGAAGCGCGCATCCGTTTCGGGCTCGCGCTCGCCCAGGTCCTCGGGCAGCGCGCGGAAGCCCTCCACTGGCACCAGGTGGCCGGCGCGCACGCACGCGTCCATCTGGCGGAAGAAGCTGAAGGGCACCGGGCCGAACTCGTGCTGGAGCCAGTCGTGCGTGCGGGCGTTCAGGTTCTCGTGCCGCCACAGCACCGGGAAGCCCGTGCCGTAGGTGAAGCTCGTCCAGCGGCAGACCAGGTTCTCGCACTCGTGATGTGTCGCCTGCACCACGCGCGTCAGCATCCGCGCCGTGCGCGTGGGGCCGCCGTAGGCCCACTGTGGATCCAGGAAGGGCGTCAGCTGCGCGACCAGCGGGACGGCGTAGTGCAGCTTCAGCTTCGCGGTCGCGGGCACCACCGGGTGCAGCGACACCGCGTTGGTGATGATGAGGTCCACCTGCGGCAGCAGCCCCGCCACCGCGGCCATGGTGAAGCTGGTGGAGCCCTGGCAGTGGATGATGGCCTTGACCTTGTCCGCCCCCGTCTTCTCCACCACGGTGCGGATGGCGGGCGGGTGGTCCAGGACGGCAGCCTGGTCCAACGTCCACTCGCCCGGCTCCACGTCCATGCTGGCGCGCCAGTTCTCCAGCCACACGTCGTAGCCGTCTTCAATCAGCGCATCGACCACTGTCTGGCGCACTGGCGCGCGGAAGATGTTCCCGCGCACACCGGCTCCGTGCACCAGCACCACCGGCCCCTTGTCCGCCTTCTTCAGACCGCGCAGGTGCACCAGGTGCAACGCGCGGCCGTCGCCCGCGAGGAAGGGCACGATCTCCTCGGAGTAGCGAGGCTCATGAATGGTTTCCGCGGACATGACGGTGTCCCCCCACACCGCAAACGTTGGGCAGTGCGGAGGGTGCGACAACCGGCATGCAACCCCACCCAGGGCTCCGCTTGTTCCGCTCGTTCGAGGCAGCGCGCGACGGCGCGGCGCCTCCCTGTCACTCCGCCCGCGGCAGCCCGCGGAGTGCTATGCGTGAGGCATGAACGCGGACACGGGCTGGAGCGACTACGAGGGCGGCGTGACGCTCGGGGGCATGGGAAGCCAGGGCGGCACCATCGCGCGGGACGAGGGCTTCCGCGACCTCTTGCGCCTGACCTATGAGGCGGACGACTCGCGCTCCTTCCACGTCGTCACCTGCGGCATCTCCGGCTGGCTGGTGCATCCGCGCTTCTTCGACAACGCCGCGGAGGCGCTCCACGCCTTCGAGTCCATGAAGCCCGCGCTGGAGGAGCTGGGCGCGACGCTTCCCGAGGGCGGGCCAAAGTCCCAGGCCGACGGACGGGCAGCGGGTCCGCTGCTCGCTGCCTTCCGCGTGCGCTTTTCCTGAGTCGCGGTCCTTCCGCGCAAGGATTGCTTAAGGTTCACCCGCGATAACCCGGTTCGCCGTCCGGTCATCCCCCGGCGGCCCCGCGAGCGGCACCCCCGCCGCTCCTGGCTCCCGAGCTCCCGGAGGAACCCCGGATGAAGAGCGAATCTCCCAAGGACCCTTCCCCCAAGGTCATCACGCGGCGGAGCATCCTGCGCGGCATTGGCCTGTCACTGGCCGCTGTTCCCGTGGCGAAGCTGCTCGTCGCCTGCGGTGGCGACGACACGGCGGGCGGCGACCCGAACACCGGCGCGGACGCGGGCACGGGCGCCGACTCTGGCGTGGTGGACCCGGGCTTCTGGGCCACGGGCGGCACCGCGGCGATGACGGCCGCGGCGACGTATCCGGACCCGTTCGCCTCCGGCATCGGTACGGTGTGCAACCTCACCTGCGAGGCCACGCTGGGGCCCTGCTACGCGACCACGGTGGATCGCAAGGACATCAGCGAGGGCCACGACGGCCTGCCGGTGCGCCTGTCGTTCCTCATCGTCAACGAGTCCTGCGCGCCCATCCCGAACGCCACGGTGGACATCTGGCACGCCGCGCCGGAAGGCCTGTACTCCGGCGAGGACGCGAGCGACTTCTGCACCTCTGGTGACGCGACGGCCCGCGCGGCGCGGTGGTTCCGCGGCGTGCAGACCACGGATGCCAACGGGCGCGTGGACTTCGACACCTGCTTCCCCGGTTGGTACAGCAGCCGCACCATCCACATCCACTTCACGGTGCGGGTGAACGGCCAGGAGTTCGTCACGTCGCAGTTGTTCTTCGACGACACGACGAACGACGACATCGTCAACAACCAGCCGCTCTACAACACGCGCGGTGCACGCGACACGACCAACTCCAACGACACGGTCATCTCCGCGGACTCCGTGGGTGACTACCTCTTCGCCACCCAGCGCATGGCGGACGGCGCGATGCTGGCATCCAAGACGCTGATCATCCGCTCCTCGCTGGACAGCGCGTCGTGCGCCGTGCCGGGCGGCAGTGGCGGTGGCGGTGGTCCCCCGCCGGGCGGCGACGGTGGCATGGGTCCCCCGCCTGGCTGGGATGGCGGCATGGGGCCTCCGCCGCCGGGCTTCGATGGCGGCATGCCCTGAACTAGGGTGAGCCGGGCCACCCCGGAGGACTCCGGGGTGGCGTGTCCGAAGGGAGGCATGGCGCATGGGCGACCGCATCCTGCTGGTGGAGGATGACGACCCGCTCGGGTCCCAGATTGTCGGGCACCTGCGCGGCGCGGGCTTCGAGCCCGTGTGGTGGCGTGAGGGCCGCCTGCTGGTGGCCGGCGACCTGCCGGACGTGAGCCTCGTGGTGCTGGACCTGATGCTGCCCGGCACCTACGGCCTGGACATGCTCAAGGCGCTGCGGACCTTCTCGGAGGTCCCGGTGCTCATCCTGAGCGCGCGCAACGACACCCTGGACAAGGTCCGGGCTTTGAAGCTGGGCGCGGACGACTACATGACCAAGCCCTTCTGGCCGGAGGAGCTGGTGGAGCGCGTGCGCGCGCGCCTGCGCCGCCCGACCCTGCAGAAGGAACAGGCGGTGGTGGAGGTGGGCCCGCTGCGCATCGACCTTCAGGGGCACACGGTCCAGGTGCAGGGCCGGCCGGTGGAGCTCACGCGGGTGGAGTTCGAATTGTTGGCGGCGCTGGCGCGCAGGCCCCAGGAGGCGGTGACGCGGCAGTGGCTGGTGGAGCACGTGTTGGATCCGGAGCGTGAAGGCACGGAGCGCACGCTGGACGTCCACGTGTCGCGGCTGCGGCGCAAGCTGGGTCCGGTGAAGTGCGTGGAGACGGTGTGGGGCGTGGGCTACCGCCTGGTGCCCGGGGAGGATGCGTGAAGCTGCGGCTGCGGCTGGCGCTCACGGCGGTGGCGGTGACGGTGCCGGCGGTGTTCGCCCTGGTGCAGGTGGAGCACTCGGTGCGCCGCCGCACGACGGACGAAGTGATCATCGCGTCCACGATGTCGCAGATGCAGTCCGGGGGCCGCGAGCGCTGCGAGGCCGCACCCGAGACCTGGATGGTCCGCTCCCGAGCGCAGCGTCCGCCGTGGGAGCGCGAAGGCCTGCCCGACGGGAACGGAGGACCGCCCTCGAACACTCCAAGACCCAACGATGAAGGCCCGCCGAAGTTGGGGGCCAGGGGGCCGCTGGGCCGACGGCTGCCGCCGGTGAGTCTCTATCCCTTCGACGGACAGTTCGTTTCGCGCAACCCGCAGGCCCCCGCGATGGACGAGGAATTGCGCAAGGGAGTGCAGGACGACGGCGTGGGCGTGCGCCGCTACTCCAAGGCGGACGGAGCGCTGGTGCAGGACCTGCTGTTGCGCATGCCCTGGGAAGGAGGGCCGTGCGAGTACGTGCTCGCCCGTCGCGTGGAGCCCGCGGAGTCACCGGAGGTGGGACTGCCGCCGCTGTACATCTGGGGCGTGCCCACGTTCATCCTCCTGTCCGCGATGGTGGTGGCGCTGGGGCCGGTGGTGCAGCGCCTGCGCCGGCTGACGGAGGAGGTGCGAGCCTCGTCGGGAAGCGGCTACGAACAGCCCGTCACGGTGAACGGCAGCGACGAGATCGCGGAGCTGGCCAGGGCCTTCCAACAGGCACGGGCGGAGATCCAGGCGCGGATGGCGCACCAGCAAGCGCGCGAACAGACCCTGCGAGACTTCCTGGCGAACACGACGCACGACGTGATGACCCCGCTCACGGTGTTGCAGGGGCACCTGGCCGCGATGCAGCAGCGCATGCGCGCGGGCGAGCCGCTGGAGTCCGGCCTGATGTTGTCCGCGATGAGCGAGGCGCACTACATGGCCTCGCTGGTGCACAACCTGGGAGCGGCCGCGAGGCTGGAAGCCGGAGCGCCGCAGGTGCAGCACGCGCCCGTGGACCTGAACGCACTGGTGTCGCGGGTGCTGGGCCGGCACCAGCCCATCGCGAGGCCACAGCGCATCGCCCTGGAGAGCGGAGTGCCGGCCACGCCCACCTGGGTGATGGGCGACGAGACCCTGCTGGAGCAGGCCGTGAGCAACGTGGTGCTCAACAGCATCCGCTACGGGCGCGAGGACGGCCACGTGGCGGTGGTGCTGGAGTCAACGCGCCAGCAGGGCTTCAACCTGCGAGTCATCGACGACGGGCCGGGAATCTCCGAGGAGGACCGTTCACGTATCCTGGAGCGCCGCTTCCGTGGCAACGAGGCCCGGACCCGGGAGCCGCAGGGCCAGGGCCTGGGCCTGCACATCGTGCACAACGTGGTGGAGCTGCACGGTTGGAAGATGACCCTGGCGCCGTCCGAATACGGAGGCCTGGAGGTCGCCTTCACCGGCCCGTTGATGCCGCCTCCGGGGTGACGCTCAGGGAGCAGGCTCTCAACGAACCCGAGCTGCTGGTGGCCCGGCTCCTTCTGGCCCAAGCCCCACCGTGTCCGCCCCGCAGCGGGGCGGACACAGTCCAGCTCCCCTCCCCCTCACCGGACCACGAGCTGGACGCGCCCCGGCTGCCCTCCCCCGACAACCCGCTAGCGCATCGCGGCCCGGCGCGCCGGCGTCCGGACCTTCGCGGTCCGGTGAACTCGCGCCTTCGCCGCCGGAATGCGGCGAGCCTTGTGCACCCGCGCCTTCACCGCCGGAATGCGGCGAGCCTTGTGCGCCCGCGCCTTCACCGGGCCCCGGCGCGCGTAGCCCGCGGGCCGCATCGCCTTCTTCGCCGTCACCGCCTTCTTGCGCGGGGCCGTGGCGCGGACCGCGGGCCGCATCACCTTCTTCGCCGCCGGCCGCTTGCGCATCGTCGGCCTCGCCTTTCGCACCGGCGCCATCTCCATCCGCCGCAGCCGCGACTCGAAGCGAGTCAGCGCCGAGCGGAAGAGCGCCGCCTTGCGCCGCGTGTCCAGGCTCCCGCCCATCACGCGGCTCCCCATGGGGACGCGCATGGCTCCACGGCGCACCCGGCGCGCCAGCTTTTCGTACTGGGTCACCATGCCGCGCGCGCGCCGCACCATCCCCATCAGCTCGCGCCGCGACAGCTCCATCAAGTTGCGCGGCGCGCTGGCCAATACCAGCCGCATCTCCCGCGCATTCATCAACGCCGCCCCCGCATCCCGCATCTTGCGCATGTCCGCCCCCCTCCCCGGGTTCGCCAAACAGTCGCAAGGTTTGGGGCCCATACCAGTCACGGCAAGGCACACGCGGCCCGGGCCTGCTCCACTGCCCGTCCCCGCGGAACAGGGGCGCTGTCCTGCACTCAGCCGGACGCGCTCACCGGCCGCGCTTCCAGCAGCACCGCCAGCTTCTCCAGCGCCAGCCGCGCGCGCGTCTTCACCGTGCCCAACGGCTGGCCCGTCTTCTGCGCAATCTCGCTCTGGGACAGCCCGTCGAAGTACGCGAGCAACACCACCTCACGCTGCTCCGGCGGCAGCTGCGCCATCGCCACGCGCACCCGCGCCTGCTCTTGCGCCGCGGAAGCCGAGTCGTCCGGTGACGGAGGCGTCGCGCTCACCGGCGGCGGCTGCTGCGCCACCCCGTCCACCATCCGCGACACCGTGCCCAGCGAACGCAGCCGGTCGATGGCCCGCGTGCGCGCGATGGTCGTGACCCACGTCTCCAGTCCGCCGCGCGCGGGGTCGAACTCGCGCGCGCGCCGCCACACGTCCAGGAAGGTCTCCTGCAGCACCTCCTCCGCGTCCGCGCGCGTGGGCAACAGCCGCACCGCGATGGCGAACGCCCGCGCCGAACACCGCGCATAGACATCCCGCATGGCCGCCGCGCTGCCGAGCGCGACCTGCTTCAGCAGGTCACGGTCGGCCGACAGGTCACTCGCTTGCTGAGCGGAGGAGTCGGTTGGCGCCATGTTCGTCCCGGATACCGCAACCGGAGGGGCGGATCCCAGCTTCAACTATTGGAAGCCGTCCACCCAGCCCCTCGGGGTGGGCGACCGCTCCCTCCGTTCCTAACGTTGACAGGCCAACGCGACCAGGCGGCCGCCATCTGCAATCCACCAGACCCGCACATTGCCGCCTGGAGCCACTGACTCAGAGTCCTATAAGGGGCCGCCAGCCGATATGACCGAACGACTCGGAAGCGTGTTCATCGAGAACGTCCAGCCGGAGCTGGACGCGGGGCGCTACGCCATCAAGCGCGTCGCTGGGGAGAGCCTCACCGTCCGGGCGGACATCTTCAAGGAAGGCCATGACGTCCTCGTGGCCATCGCCCGCTGGCGGCAGGTCACCCCCGCCGCGCAGAAGACAGACTGGGCGGAAGTCCCTCTCACCTTCAAGAACAACGACGCCTGGGAAGGCTCCATCCCCCTGGCGAACAACGGCCGCTACGAATTCACGATTGAAGCCTGGCCGGATCTCTTCCGCACCTGGGCGCATGAATTGAAGCGCAAGGTGGACGCCGGCCGCGACGTGAAGAGCGAGCTGCTGGAAGGCGCCGCGCTGCTGGAAGGCGCCGCCGCGCGCGCGAAGGGCAAGTCCGCGGAAGACCACCGGGTGCTCGCCGAGGCCGGGGCCCGCTTGCGAACTCCCCCTTCGCCGGACCATCTCCTCGCCGCGCTTTCCCCCGAGCTGGCGGACGCGGCATCACGCCATCCGGACCGCGCGCTTGCTTGCAAGTACGACAAGGTGCTGCAGGTGTTCGCGGACCGGGAGAAGGCCCGCAACGCCGCCTGGTACGAATTCTTCCCGCGCTCCGCGAAGCGCGACGGCAAGACGCACGGCACCTTCAAGGACGCGCAGGCCTGGCTGCCCTACGTGCAGAAGCTCGGCTTCGACACCGTCTACCTGCCGCCCATCCACCCCATTGGCCGCACCGCGCGCAAGGGCAAGAACAACAGCCTGCGCGCGCTCCCCGGCGACGTGGGCAGCCCGTGGGCCATTGGCGCCGCGGAGGGCGGTCACAAGGCCGTGCACCCGGAGCTGGGCACGCTCGCGGACTTCCGCGCGTTCACGGACGCGGCGAAGGCGCACGGCATCGAAGTGGCGCTGGACCTGGCCTTCCAGTGCGCACCAGACCACCCGTACGTGAAGGAGCATCCGGAGTGGTTCCAGCACCGCCCGGACGGCACCATCAAGACGGCGGAGAACCCGCCCAAGCGCTACGAGGACATCGTCAACTTCGACTGGATGGGCCCCGCGCGTGACGCCCTCTGGAAGGAATTGAAGTCCGTCGTCCTGCACTGGGTGGACAACGGCGTGCGGACCTTCCGCGTGGACAACCCGCACACCAAGCCCATGCAGTTCTGGCACTGGCTCATCCGGGAGGTGCAGGACCTGCATCCGGACGTGCTCTTCCTGTCGGAAGCCTTCACGCGTCCCAAGGTGATGAAGGCCCTGGCCAAGGTGGGCTTCACCCAGTCGTACACGTACTTCACCTGGCGCCTCTTCAAGGACGAGCTGCGCACGTACCTGGAGGAGATCACCAGCCCGCCCGTGTCGGACTACTTCCGCGGCAACCTCTGGCCCAACACGCCGGACATCCTCCCGGAGAACCTCCAGAACGCGGGCCCTGGCGCCTTCCGCCTGCGCGTGGCGCTGGCCTCCACGCTGTCGTCGGTGTGGGGCATGTACTCCGGCTACGAGCTGTGCGAGGGCCGCCCGGTGCCGGGCAAGGAGGAGTACCTGGACTCGGAGAAGTACCAGCTGGTCGCCTGGGACTGGGACCGGCCGGGCAACATCTCCGAGTGGATCGCGAAGCTCAACGCCGCCCGCAAGGCGCACCCCGCGCTCCAGCAGTACCAGGGCCTGCGCTTCTTCGAGTCCGACAACGACCGCGTCGTCTTCTACGGCAAGCGTTCACCGGACGGCCTCAGCACGGTGCTGGTGGCGGTGAGCCTGGATCCATACGCGCCGCAGGAAGCGCTGCTCCACGTGCCCATGGAGTGGCTGGGCGTCAACGCGGAGGAGACCTATCAGGTGCACGAGCTGATGGCCGACCAGCGCTCGCTGTGGCAGGGCCCGGACGTGCAGGTCCGCCTGACGCCTGAACAGCCCGCGTCCATCTGGGCCGTGTACCGCTACCGCCGCACCGAACACGCGTTCGACTACTTCGAGTGACTCCTTCCGAGAGGCGTATGGACCTGGATCCGCTTTGGTACAAAAAAGCGCTCATCTACGAGCTGCACATCCGCGCATTCCACGACTCCAACGGGGATGGCCACGGGGACATCCCCGGCCTGATTGAGAAGCTGCCGTACCTCCAGGAGCTGGGCGTGGACTGCCTGTGGCTCCTGCCGCACTACCCGTCACCGCTGCGCGACGACGGCTACGACATCGCGGACTACTACGGCATCCACCCGGACTACGGCACGCTGGCGGACTTCCAGAGGCTGGTGGAAGAGGCGCACAAGCGCGGCCTGCGCATCATCATCGAGCTGGTCGTCAACCACACCAGCGACCAGCACCCCTGGTTCCAGGAGGCGCGGCGAGACCCGAAGAGCCCCAAGCGCAACTGGTACGTCTGGAGCGACACGGACGAGGCCTACAAGGGCGCGCGCATCATCTTCACCGACACGGAGCGCTCCAACTGGACGTGGGATCCGGTGGCCAAGCAGTACTTCTGGCACCGCTTCTTCAGCCACCAGCCGGACCTGAACTACGACAACCCCGAAGTGCAGGAAGCCATGCTGGACGTCATGCGCTTCTGGCTCAACATGGGCGTGGACGGGTTCCGCTGCGACGCCGTGCCCTACCTCTTCGAGCGAGAGGGCACCAACTGCGAGAACCTCCCGGAGACGCACGCGTTCCTCAAGCGCCTGCGCAAGACGATCGACTCCGAGTACCAGGGCAAGGTGCTGCTCGCGGAAGCCAACCAGTGGCCCGCCGACGTGCGCGTGTACTTCGGCGAGGGCGACGAGTTCCACATGGGCTTCCACTTCCCGGTGATGCCCCGCCTGTTCATGGCGGTGCGCCGCGAGGACCGCACGCCCATCGTGGAAATCATGCAGCAGACGCCGGACATCCCGGACAACTGCCAGTGGGCCATCTTCCTGCGCAACCATGATGAGCTGACGCTGGAGATGGTGACGGACGAGGACCGGGACTACATGTACCGGGAGTACGCCACCGACCCGCGCATGCGCATCAACCTGGGCATCCGCCGCCGGTTGGCGCCGCTGATGGACAACGGACGGCGCCGCATCGAACTGATGCACAGCCTGCTGTTCACCCTGCCCGGCACGCCGGTCCTCTACTACGGGGACGAAATCGGCATGGGCGACAACATCTACCTGGGCGACCGCAACGGCGTGCGCACGCCCATGCAGTGGACCGGCGACCGCAACGCGGGCTTCAGCCGCGCGGACTACGCGCGCCTCTTCGCACCCGTCATCGCGGATCCCGTCTACGGCTACCAGTCCATCAACGTGGAGGCGCAGGACCGGCAGAAGTCCAGCCTGCTGCAATGGGTGAAGCGGATGATCCGCATCCGCCAGCGCTACCCCGTGTTCGCCATGGGCACCCTGCGCTTCCTCACCACGGAGAACCGCAAGGTGCTGGCCTTCGTGCGCGAATGGGAGGGCCAGACGGTGCTGGTCATCTGCAACCTGTCGCGCTTCGCGCAGCCCGCCGTGCTGGACCTGCGCGAGCTGAGCGGCAGCATCCCCGTGGAGTTGATTGGAGAGACCGCGTTCCCCCGCATCAGCGACCTGCCCTATCAGCTGTCGATGGGGCCCTACATGTTCCTGTGGTTCCGGTTGGACAAGCCGCTGCAGGCGAAGGAGTGACCCGAGTGACCCCCCTGGACCTGACCAAGCTGCCAGACTTCCTCAAGGGCCAACGTTGGTTCGCCGGCAAGGCGTGGCCCATCAAGAGCGTCAGCGTGGCGGACCACGTGATCATGGAGCTGGGCACGTGTTCCTTCACCCTGGCCATCATCGAAGTCGTCTACGAACTGGGCCAGCCGGAGCGCTACCAGCTCCAGGCCCGGCAGACGCCCGAAGGAGTGGTCAGCGCGCTGGAGGATGACGACTGCGTGCGCGCCGTCTTCAACCTGGCGCGCGAGGGCCGGCAGGTGACGTCCGGCTCCGGCCGCGTGGTGGGGGAATGGATCGCCTCCACCGACAGCGGCGTGGCGCTGCCGGAGCCGCTCACCGTGCGCCGGCTCACCGTGGAGCAGAGCAACACGTCGCTGGTGCTGGGCGAGCGGGTCATCGTCAAGGTCATCCGCAAGCTCGAAGCCGGTGTGAACCCCGAGTACGAGGTCGGCCGCTTCCTCGCGACGAAGACGTCCTTCCGCGCGACGCCGCAGTTGATGGGCGCGCTGAACCTGGAGGGCCCGGCGGGCGCGACGCTCGCGCTGGCGCACCGCTTCGTGCCGGACGCCGTGGACGGCTGGAAGTACACGCTGGAGCGGCTGCGTCAGGAGAAGGCGCTGAGCGAGCGCTTCCTCGGGGAGATGCGGGAGCTGGGCGCGCGCCTGGGAGACCTGCACAAGGCCTTCGCCTCCGCGGGACCGGAGGACCTGGCCTTCTCCCCGGAGCCGCTGCTCCAGGAGGACCTGCAGCGCTGGAGCGCGTCCATCGTGGGCGAGCTGGGCGTGACGCTGGCGGACGCCGGGCGGCTGCACGCCGACCTGGAGGGCCGGCGCGACGGGCTCATCGCGTACGCGAAGCGGCTGGCGCAGGTGGCGCCCTCCGGCCAGAAGATCCGCATCCACGGCGACCTGCACCTGGGACAGGTGCTGCGCTCGGAGAACCAGTGGCTGTTCTTCGACTTCGAGGGCGAGCCGTCCCGCTCCTTCACCGCGCGCCGTGAGAAGTACAGCGCGCTGCGCGACGTGGCGGGGATGATCCGTTCGTTCGACTACGCGGAGGCCACCGTGTCGCTGGAGGGCGGCCAGCCGCGCGGGCGCGTGGGCCCCACCCGCGACGCGTTCCTGGAAGGCTACCGCCAGGCGACGCGCGGGGCGGCCTTCCTGCCCGACAATGATGAAGCCTTCAACGTGATGTTGCGCGCCTTCGAGTTGGAGAAGCTGTTGTACGAAGTGCGCTACGAACTCGCCAACCGGCCGGACTGGGTGCGCATCCCCGTCGAGGCCCTGTTGCGGATGGAGGATGCCCAGTGAGGAAGCCGGCGGACAGAGCACAGGTGGACGCGGAGCTGCAACGCGTGGTGGAGCTGCGCCATCCGGAGCCCCACTCCGTGCTGGGCGTCCACCCGGACGGAGACGCGGTGGTGGTGCGCACCTACCGCCCGGAGGCCGTGGCCATCCACGTCCTGCCGGAGTTCGGGGGCAAGGTGCCCATGGTGCACCGCACCGGCGGCGTCTTCGAGGCGCGCATCAACGGCCGCACGGAGCCCTTCAGCTACCTGCTGGAGGTGGAGTACCCGGGCAAGCGGACCTTCACGCTGCGCGACCCGTACAGCTTCCTTCCCACCATTGGTGAGATGGACCTGTACTTCGCCGGCGAGGGCCGCCACGAGCGGCTCTGGGAGCGCATGGGCGCGCACCTCATCCACCACAACGGCGTGAAGGGCACGTCGTTCGCCGTGTGGGCCCCCACCGCCCGGGGCGTGTCCGTGGTGGGGGACTTCAACGGCTGGGACGGGCGCCTGCACGCCATGCGGCGCATGGGGTCCTCCGGCATCTGGGAGCTGTTCATCCCGGAGGTCGGCGAGGGCACCCGCTACAAGTTCGAGATCCGCCCCGGCCACGGCGGCGGTCCGCTGCTCAAGGCGGACCCCTTCGCGTTCCGCACGGAGACGCCGCCCGCCACCGCGTCGGTGGTGCATGACCTGCAGCGCTACGGCTGGGGCGACGGCGCGTGGCTGGAGGCGCGGGAGAAGCACGTGGACGCGGCCCACCACCCGTGGAGCGTCTACGAGGTGCACCTGGGCAGTTGGCGCCGCGTGGTGGAGGACGGCGACCGGCCCATGACGTACCGGGAGCTTGCGCCGGAGCTGTCGCGCTACGCGAAGGAGCTGGGCTTCACGCACGTGGAGCTCCTGCCCGTGGCGGAGCACCCCTACGGCGGCTCCTGGGGCTACCAGGTGGGCGGCTACTACTCGCCCACGTCGCGCTTCGGCCACCCGGACGACTTCCGCTACCTGGTGGACTACCTGCACCAGGAGGGCATTGGCGTCATCGTGGACTGGGTGCCGGGCCACTTCCCGCGCGACAGCCACGCGCTGGGCCAGTTCGACGGCACGTCCCTCTACGAGCACTCGGACCCGCGCCAGGGTTCGCAGCCGGACTGGGGCACGCTCGTCTTCAACTTCGGGCGCAACGAGGTGCGCAACTTCCTCATCGCCAACGCGCTGTTCTGGCTGGAGGAGTACCACGTCGACGGGCTGCGCGTGGACGCGGTGGCCTCCATGCTCTACCTGGACTACAGCCGCAAGCAGGGCGAATGGGTCCCCAACCGCTGGGGCGGCCGCGAGAACGAGGAGGCCATCCAGTTCCTGCGCGAGCTCAACGACACCATCCGCCGCAAGCACCCGGGCGTGGTCGTCATCGCGGAGGAGTCCACCGCGTGGCCCAAGGTGAGCCAGCCCGTCAGCGAGGGCGGCCTGGGCTTCCACTTCAAGTGGAACATGGGCTGGATGCACGACACGCTGTCGTACTTCTCCAAGGACGCTGTCTACCGGCAGTACCACCACAACCAGCTCACCTTCGGCCTGCTGTACGCGTTCAGCGAGCACTTCATGCTGCCGCTCAGCCACGACGAGGTGGTGCACGGCAAGGGCAGCCTCTACACGCGCATGCCGGGCGACGCGTGGCAGAAGCGCGCCAACCTGCGCGCGCTGTTCGCGTGGATGTGGGCCCACCCGGGCAAGAAGCTGCTCTTCATGGGCGGCGAGTTCGGCCAGCCGGCGGAGTGGAACCACGACAAGAGCCTGGACTGGCACCTGCTCCACGACCCGGGCCACAAGGGCATCCAGAAGCTGGTGGGTGACCTGAACCGCATCTACCGCGACCTGCCCGCGCTCTACGACTCCGACAGCGAGCCGGTGGGCTTCCAGTGGCTGCAGCCGGACGCGTCCGCGGCGAACGTGCTGGCCTTCGTGCGCCGCTCGCGCACGCCCGGGCGTCACGTGGTGTGCGTGGCCAACATGTCGCCGGTGCCGCGCGAGGATTATCGCGTGGGCTTCCCGCTGCACGGCCGTTATGTGGAGCTGGTCAACACCGACGCCGGGGAGTACGGCGGCAGCGGCCTGGGCAACCGGGGCCAGGTGCACACGGAGCCCACGGGCTGGGATGGCCAGCCGGCCTCCGCGACGCTCACGCTGCCCCCGCTGTCGGTGGTGTGGTTCACGCCGGGGTAGAAGGCCCCGGCCTCACCGGAAGGACTGAGGCATGGCGGCAGGAGCAGCGGCGAAGCGGAAGCTGGGAACGACGGGCCTGGACGTGTTCCCGCTGTGTCTGGGCGGGAACGTCTTCGGCTGGACGGCGGACGAGGCCACCTCGTTCGCCGTGCTCGATGCCTTCGTCGAAGGCGGCGGCAACTTCGTGGACACCGCGGACGTGTACTCGCGGTGGATCCCCGGCCACGTGGGCGGCGAGTCGGAGACGGTCCTGGGCAGGTGGATCGCCTCGCGCAAGGCGAAGGACCGCCTGGTGGTGGCCACGAAGGTCGGCGCGGAGACGGCGCTGGGCAAGGGCCTCACGCGCGAGCACATCGAGAAGAGCGTGGACGCGTCCCTGCGCCGCCTGGGCGTGGAGCGCATCGACCTGTACTACGCGCACTACGACGACCCGAACACGCCCTTTGAAGAGACGCTCCGCGCCTTCGACGCGCTGGTGAAGGCGGGCAAGGTGAAGGCGCTGGGCCTGAGCAACCACTCGGCGGAGCGCGCGCAGGAAGCGCTGGACACGCAGAAGCGGCTGGGGCTCGCGCGCTACCAGGTGCTCCAACCGGAGTACAACCTGGTGGAGCGCCCGAAGTTCGAAGGGCCGCTGCAGCAGGTGAGTGAGAAGGAAGGGCTCGCGGTGGCGCCCTACTTCGGACTCGCCGCGGGCTTCCTCACCGGAAAGTACCAGGACGGGCAGCCGGCACCGGCCTCGCCGCGCGCGGGCAACGTGCTCAAGAAGTACGGCAACGCGAAGGGCTGGGGCGTCGTCGCAGCGCTGAAGAAGGTGGCGGAGCGCCGGGGTGCCACGCCGTCGCAGGTGGCGCTCGCGTGGCTTGCGACGCGGCCCACGGTGGTGGCGCCCATCGCCAGCGCCACGTCCGTGCCGCAGGTGAAGGAGCTGCTCGGGGCCTTCTCCCTGAAGCTGGAAGCGGACGACCTGCGCGAGCTGGACAGCGCGTCGTCGAAGTAGCGCGGGTCCAACGCGGGACGGGCCCTGGCGCGGAGTGACAGCGCCAGGGGCGCCTAGGTTTCATCCGCGACGAGCACGGTCTTCAGCCGCTCCAGGATGGGCTCCGGCACGTCGGCGAAGGACAGGCCCACCTCGAAGCGGGCGACGGCGTCCTTGGGTAACTTGATGGCCCAGACGATGCGCGCGGTACATTCCACCGAGCTGCCGTCCGGAAGAAACAACTCCAGATCCAGTCGCGAGCCCACGTCCTGGGGATCGTCGGAGTAGATGCGCGCGCCGCCGAGGCTGACGTCGAGCACCTGCTTCTTTTCGCCCACCTTCATTCGCGCGGGGCGCGAATAGAGGGGCGCGTGGATGCGGGGGAATGCGCGGCGATCGATATGAGAGGTCATCTGGAGCGTCACGATCTGCCATCCTAGCGTGCCTGTCACGAAACGGCATATCGCCCTCCCAGGCGAGGAGGCGACCCGTGGGGTCAGCTCGCCTCCTCGTGGGTTCGGGCCAACCCTACCCCGCGGTTCCGCCCAGCCCGTCGAGCTCCGGCGCATCCCGCGCCAGCTCGTCGCAGATGAGCGTCTGGATCCGGAAGGCCAGCCGCGCCTCCTGGACCACCTCCTGGGCCTCGCCCTCCGTCAGCATCACCTCGTCCAACCGGGCCGTCAGCCGGGTCTGGAAGGCGAGCAGCTCCGCGGCGGACACCGCGTTGTAGAAGGCCGTGCCCCGGCCGTTCTCCAGCTCGAACGCGGTGGCGATGAGCTCCGAGCGCTGGGGCGCGGTGAAGAGGTCCTGCACGATGCGCGCGTAGGCATGCGCGATGAGCAGGTGCGGGGCCTCCGCCGCCACCTCGTGGATGCGCTCGGCGTGCAGCCGCGTCTCCGCGCAGGCAAAGGGCTTCGTGCGCGTGTCGCCGCAGAACCAGTCCAGGTCCGCCACCAGCGCGGACGCCCGACGCAGCTCCGGCAGCCGCAGCACCCGCGTCAGCGGACCGTCCTTCAGCCCTGGCAGCACGGACTCCAGCGCCTCGTAGACGACGTGCAGCTGGCGCAGGTGGTTCACGTAGTGGCGTGCCCGCACGAACTGGCCGTAGACACCGCCGTTCCACGAACCGTGGAAGAGCGCCTCCAGGAAGGTGGACTGCTCCGCCTGGCGCCGCGCCATCCCCGTCCCCTCCTCCAGCCGCAACGACAGCCGCTGGGTGGACGGAAGGCCCGCGGAGGCCGTGGGGGCGGAAGGCAGGCGCCGGTCCCTCGCGGAGCGCTCGAAGCCGCCCCAGCGGATCGTGCCCCGGACGCTCACTGCTTCCACCCGCTGGTGGGCGCCCCATGGGCGGCGGGGGCCGGCTCGGACGCCTCGGCCTCGTGCGGCACCTCCAACTGCTGGATGGCCTCCACCAGGGTGTGGCCCAGCGCACGCAGGACGTCCTCCTCCAGGCGAAGGGTCACCGGCCCCACCGCCAGGTGGATGTGCCCACAGCTGCACCGCGTCACTTCGGCGCACGGGCCTCGCGCCAGCACCGCCCTGCAGCATCCCTGACCGAGCATCGCGACCTCCAGATGATTTTGATTATCGAAATCAAAATCATGAAGCCACAACGCCCTTCCGCCGTCAAGCCCGGCCCATGCGGTTCTGATCCGCGGACCACCGGCCAATACCTTGAATACAGACATGAAACATCCAAAACAAAGACAATCAATGCAATCAATTACAATCACATCTCCTTGATTTGTTTCATGTTTCATCCAGAGGCGCTGGCTGGTCTTTTGTTCATGTAGGCACGGGCCTTCGCAGGCATGGCGAAACTGGCTGAAGGTTTGTTCAGGTCGATTCGGGGGTGTTTCAACCCTCGGAAAAATGGCTGAAGGTTTGTTCAGGTTCCGTTCAGTGGATTCTGGTCCGGACATCCCGGAAAGGCGGGGTGAAATCCGGTCGCCTTCCGTTGCGGACTCCGGTTAGGAAAAGCGGACCATGCGGGCCAGGCCCCGGAGGTGACGCAGTGGGCGAGCGGCCTGGGCAGGCCCCACGACATCGTCTTCCACGAGCGCGACGGACAGGTCTGGGTCTTCCTGTCGGAGAAGGACCGCGTCACGCGCTCGCGCTGGACCGCCGGTGAGACGACGCGCGGCACGGTGGAGACGGTGGTGACAGGCCTGCCGGACGCGTCCCTGCCGGAGCTGCACGGCGCCTACGGCCACGAGCTGAAGAACCTCGCGGTGGACTCGCGGCACCGCGTGTACGTGGCCATCGCGTCCACCTGCAACGTGTGCCTGAGCGACACCACCAGCGACCCGCTGCGCGGCGCCATCTACCGGTGGGACTGGAGCGGCGGCTCGCGCGAGCTGTTCGCCCGGGGCCTGCGCAACGCGGAGGGCCTGGCGTGGGAGCCGGGCACCGACACGCTGTGGGTCGCGGTCAACAACCGCGACAACACGCCCTACCCGTTCGACGACGGCACCGGTCAGTACGGCAAGGTGATTCCGGAGTACGTGGACAACCACCCGCCGGAGGCCCTCACCTCCGTGCGCCAGGGCGGCCACTACGGCTGGCCCTTCTGCAACTCCAACCCGGACACGGCCAGCGGCCTGAAGCACATGCCCCTGGACCGCGACTACGACATGAACCGGGACGGCTCCAAGGCGGACTGCGCCGCGTTGGACAAGACGGACCAGGGCATCCAGGCGCACTCGGCGCCGCTGGGCCTGACGTTCTTCGACAACGGGGAGCTCAACCCTGCCTGGAAGCGCGGCGCGCTCGTCGCGTACCACGGCTCGTGGAACCGCACGGAGCGGACCGGCTACAAGGTCACCGTCTTCCCGTGGGACCTGGCCACCCATCAGCCCACGGGCGAGGTGGACGTCGTCACCGGCTTCAAGAACCCGGACCTGAGCGTGTGGGGCCGGCCGGTGGACGTGGCCCTGGCCCCGGGCGGCGGCTTCATCGTCAGCGACGACTTCGCCGGAGCGCTCTACCGCATCGCCGCCACCACCCAGCCGTAGCCCGGCGGCGGGGGCGCCGCGCGGCGAGCGGCGTCAGCGCGCCTCGCCGCGCGCCAGCTTCTCCACGTAGTCCGCGGGCAGCCCGGCGCTCTTCGCACCGCGCACCAGGGCCTCCACGAAGCGCGGGCTCACCGGCCCGTCCGACGACGCGCGGCGTGGGTTGGTCACGAACGCGGTGGCCTCCACCTCCTGGCCGTCCACGCGCACGCGCACCGTGCGCTCCACGCACATGCTGGTGACGAAGCCTTCCTTGTGCTGGACGATGGGCCAGTCCTTGCCGGGGATCTCAAAGAGCCGGCCGTACACCCGCGCGCCCGGCACGTCCGTCAGGCCCGCCACCCGGCCGCCCCACCAGCGCGACGGGAAGTCATAGACGAGGTCCACGTCCAGCGCCTCGGCGAGCCGGCCTTCCGGCAGCTCGAAGAAGCCGTAGCTGTGCTGGTGCTTCCACTCGTCGAAGGCGGCCCGGTCCAGGATGGTCGAGTACGCGAAGTAGCGCCGGGGCGCGTTCGCGTCCGCCTGCTCGCGCGCCTTCATCACCTGGTCGTAGTGCGAATCCATGCGTGTGTCCTCGTGTGCCTACCGCTCGCCCTTGCGTGAGAGCGCGCCGTCGCGGAACGCGCCCAGCACCCCTCCCACGTCCAGGCGGGACGTCTTGATGAACAACCGCAGCGCGCGCTCCACGTGGTCGGCCAGGACGGCCATGCGCTCCAGCCGCCGCAGCTTCTCCTGATGCACGCCGCCGACGCCTTCCGCCAGCCGGCGCGCCTCGGACAGGTCCGCGCGGATGCGGGTGACGAAGGCCGCCTCGCGCTCCTCCACCACGTGCGTCACCATCCGCACCAGGTCCGTCTCCGCCGCGTAGCGCCACACCGTGTCCTGCGGCACGCGCACCCGCTGGACGACGCCCCAGTGCTCCAGGTCGCGCAGCAGCATGGACACGCCGCCCTTGGACAGGTCCAGCTCGCGCTCAATCTCACCGGCGGTCAGCGGCTCACCGCGCAGGTAGAGCAGGCCCCACACCCTGCCCTGGTTGCGCTTGAAGCCCCAGAACTCGATGACGTTGCCCACCGCCTCCACCGCGATGGCTTCCCACGGCGCCAGCCGTCCATGCACTGGCGGTGCGAGGCTCTTCTGGCTCCCGGGATCCCCCCCCGTCCACAGGTAGCCCTTCATGCAGCGCGCCCCTTCACCTGTTGCGCGATGCCTTCCGACAGCCGGTGCGCCCAGCTCATCAACTCCGCGCCCGCGGCGTCGTTGGCGAAGGGCCCCAGCTTGTCGAGCGCCGCTTCGATTTCGACGTTCATCATCTCCATGGACGCCTCCACAGCGCCGGTGGCCTCGATGGCGGCGCCAATCTCCCGGGTGCGCTCCGGGGTGATGACGGAGAACGCCCACGCGTCCTTGAGCTTGCGGCGCAGGGACTCGTCCCGCGACACCGCCAGCAGGATGGGCAGCGACGGCGTGCGCGAGTGCACGTCCGCGTACCGGGGCTTGCCCACGTCCGTGCCCAGGATGTCGCGGATGTCGTCGGCGATCTGGAACGCCACGCCCAGGTGACGGCCGAACGCGTCGAAGCGCGCCACCGCCTCCGGCTGATCCGCCAGCGTCGCGGCCGCCTTGCCGCACCAGCCGAACAGCGAGCCCGTCTTGCCCTCGGCGATGTAGCGCAGCCGCGTGAGCGGCAGGTTCATGTCGCCGCGCGCCTCCACCTCCGCGATGGCCGCACGGGTCATCTCCGTGACGATGGCCAGGCCGCTCTGCACCAGGCGGGCGTCCAGCAGGGACAGCTGCGACAGCGCCGTGGACAGGATGAGGTCGCCGCTCATCACCGCGACGATGTTGCCCCAGCGCGCGTTCACCGTCGGGCGGCCCCGGCGGAACATGCCCGCGTCCACCACGTCGTCATGCAGCAGGCTGGCCGAGTGGATCATCTCCGCGGCCACACCCACATCCACCAACCGGGTGGCCGGCACTCCCACCACGCCCCCGAACAGGCGGACGAGCATGGGGCGCGCCCGCTTGCCCCCGGCACCCAGGCACAGGTGGCGGGCCGCATCCATCAGCGTGTCGCCCTTCACGTCCGGGCCGACGTCGCCATCCGCGAGCAATTCGGTCAGACGCTGCTCCACCTGCCCCAGAAACTCCGTCAGCTCGTGAGCGACATCCATGTGCGCGGTCTCCTTCGGGCGTTCATATAGTTCAAGACCGCGTGAACTGCACCTGAATCCCTCCTGCCCACCAAGCGTGCGGACAGCGGGCTGAAAGCGACGAATAAGGCCGGTTGGTGGACGGCCGGCCATGGCGGACGCTTTGGGGTCCGATTGAGAGGGAATGCGCGGCCATGGGAAACGAATCCCAGTGTCCGCCGCCCTCCGTCGCCGCCTCGTCCAGAGCTTCGCTTCCCTCGCCACCGGCGTCCCCCTCTTCCGCCCTGGCGCCTCGCTGCCCGGCTCGTCCGCGCCCCTGCTGGGG
>NZ_RAWE01000008.1 GCF_003611695.1 Corallococcus carmarthensis
CGGGAACACTCTGCGTGCCCCCCGGTGCTGACGACCTCCGCCCACGTTGACCAACCGCATCCAAGCGGCGACCATCGTTGGCCGGGGGAACAGGACGGGAGTGGGCTGTATGGAGAAGTATTTCAATGTCCGTGGACGGGAGGTGCGCGTTCGCCGCACATGCCATCTGTCCATGCGCCGCACGACCGGTGAATCGTCACGTGGCGAAAGTTTTCCCGTCGTGCGGGCGATAGATGCCCTCCCATGGGTTGCAGGGTCGCCTCGCCATGGAAACCTGATCCTCCCATGGGCACCGACGACCTCCTCGCTCACACAGTCCTCTCTGACTCGGGTGGCGCCGTGACCGACGGTGGCGGAGCGCCCGTCGTGATGTCGCCGCCTGGACAGGAGGTCCAGGAAGGCACGGTGCTGGGCAACTACCAGCTGGAGAAGCTGCTGGGCGAAGGCTCCATGGGCCGGGTCTTCCAGGCGCGGCACGTGCGGCTGGGGCGCCAGGTGGCGCTCAAGGTGCTCAAGCCGGAGCACGCGCGGGACAGCTCGTTCGTGCAGCGCTTCTTCCAGGAGGCGCGCACCGTCAATCAGATCAACCACGAGCACATCGTGGAGGTCTTCGACTTCGTGGACGATTCGCCCGACGGGCACGTCTACTGCGTGATGGAGCTGTTGCGCGGGCAGAGCCTGGCGGCGCTCCTGAAGGACGAGGGGCTGACGCTGGAGCGCGTGCAGCGCATGGGCGTGCAGGTGTGCGCGGCGCTGGGCGCGGCCCATCAGGTGGGCGTGGTGCACCGGGACATCAAGCCGGACAACCTCTTCATCACGCAGCGCTCCGGGCAGCCGGACTTCGTGAAGGTGTTGGACTTCGGCGTCGCCAAGCTCATCACCACGCAGACGGGCGTGAGCCTCACGGGCACGCTGGACGGGACCATCATCGGCACGCCGGCGTACATGGCGCCGGAGCAGGCCGCGGGGCTGCCGGTGGACGCGCGCGCGGACATCTACGCGGTGGGCAACATCCTCTACGAGATGCTCTCCGGCCATCCGCCGTTCCAGGCGACGGCCTTCGGGCAGCTGGTGGTGCAGATCATCACCCAGCCGCCGCCGGCGCTGCCCTCGCACCTGCCGTCGGGCGAGCGGGTGCCGCCGGAGCTGGCGGAGCTGGTGATGCGCTGCCTGGCGAAGGAGCCGGAGTCCCGGCCCCAGCAGCTGGCGGAGGTCACCACGTCGCTCCTGCTGATGCCCACCGCGCCGGCCGCGCCCGCGCGCACGGAAGTGCTGCTGGAGGAGGCGGAGCGGCCCACCCTGCGCATGCGCGTGCCGGGCCTCTTGCGCAGCCGGCGGCTCCAGATGTCGGTGGGGCTGGCGGCGCTCGCGCTGGTGTCCGGCATCACGACGTGGAAGGGCCTGCAATCGATGCGCGCCTCCCAGACGGCGCAGGCTCCGGTGGCGGTGGCGTCCGCCGCGCAGACGCCGGTGCCAGGCGCGATGGACGCGGTGACGCTCACGGTGCACTCGTCGCCGCCGGGCGCGAAGGTGGTTCGCGTGGACACCGGCGAGGAATTGGGCACCACGCCGCTGACGAAGGCGCTGAGCAGGCAGGCGGTGCCGCCGCAGCTGCGCGTGGAGCTGGCGGGCTACGTTCCGCTGGAGCGGGCGGTGGACCTGAAGCAGGATGCCGCCGCCGCAGAGCTGACCGTGCCGCTCGTGAAGGCGAGCGCGGGGCCGCGCCGCGCCCCCGCACGCACGCCGGGCCGCAAGGGAGGAAGCCGGGATGCGGTCATTGATCCGTTCGCGTCGCCGTGAGCCCAAGGCCCTGAGCCTGGCGCTCGCGCTCGCGCTGGGGACGCCGTTCCCCGCGGTGGCGGCGGAGGCGACGGCCACCGCCGCGGAGGACCAGGCGAGGGAGAAGTTCTCCGAGGGCAACCTGGCCTATGACCTGGGTGAGTTCGACCGGGCGCTCAAGGCCTTCAGCGAGGCGTACCGCCTCAAGCCGCTGCCCGCGTTCCTCTTCAACATCGCGCAGTGCCACCGGCAGCTGAACAACCCGTCGCGCGCGGCCTTCTTCTACCGGCGCTACCTGTCGCTGTCGCAGGGGGAGCCGGCGAACGCGGACGTGGTGCGCGAGCTCATCGCGGAGATGGACACGAAGGCGCGCGTCCAGGACGAGCAGCGCCGGGAGCGCGAGCGCTTCGCGAGGGACCGCGAGCTGCAGCGGGCGCGGGAGCAGGCCGCCCTGGCGGAGGCGCGCGCGAACGAGTCGAAGCTCGCCACCGGGAGCCCCACCGCCGCGCCACAGAAGAACGGGGCCTCCGAGGCCCTGGCCATGCAGGTGCCGGACGCGTCCGTGAAGACGGAGGCCGGTGCCTCCAAGCCGTGGACGCGCCGCTGGTACGTCTGGGCGGGCGTGGGCGCGGTGGCGCTGCTCGCGGGCGGCGCGGTGTGGATGGCCACGGCGCCGGATCCGCGGGACACGACGCTCGGCACCGTGGGGCGGTAGGCGCCGCGCCCGGCGCTTCCGTGGCGGCGGATGCGGCGCGAGCCCAGCGCCACCACGGCTGCTTCAGCGCGGTGGCGGAGCATGTCGGCGTGCGCCAGCCTCCGCGCGGCGCGTCTCAGCGGCGGAAGCGGCGCGTGCCCGGCGCCACCACGGCTGCTTCATCGCGGTAGCGGAGCTCGGCGCGCGCCAGCCTCCACGCGGCGCGCCTCACCGGTGGATGCGGCACGTGCTCGGCGCCACCACGGTTGCATCAGCGCGGTGGCGGAGCTCGGCGTGCGCCAGCCTCCGCGCGGCGCGCCTCAGCGGCGGAAGCGGCGCGTGCCCGGCGCCACGACGGCTGTTTTCAGCGCGGCGGTGGCGGTGCGGCGGCCTGTGCCAGCACCTGCGCGGCGATGCGGCCGATGCGCGCGTGGAACGACGCGGCGTCGTGGAAGGTGAGGCGCACGTCGCCCACCTTCAACTCGTCGCCCGTGCGCAGCGGTCGCGGCTGTTCGGCCTCCAGCGGCTCGCCGTTCACCGTCACCGGCCGGGACTGCGCCAGCCGCTCCACCTTCCAGCCGCCATCCGGCGTGGGGTGCAGGGCGAACTGCTCGCGCGACACCGTGGCGTCGTTGACCACGAAGGTGTTGTGCGACGCGCGCCCCAGCTTGAGGGGGCCTCGGTCCGCCACCCCCATCAGCTCGAAGCACAGCGCGTCGCCCGCGGGCAGGCAGTCGCGCAGGTCCATCATGGGCAGCCGCGTGGCCGCCACGTTCTGCTCCTCGGGGACGTTCCACGCGCCCGCCTCCCACACCAGCCACGCGTGCGGGTACTTGGCGTTGAACTTCTCCTGGAGTGCCATGTGCTGCCGGATGAGCAGCGAGAGCAACAGGGCTCGCATGGCCCATTCATAACCCCATCCGCCGCTTCCGCGTCGCCCTGATGGCCTTCCAGGTGTCCACGAGTGGGCGAATGGCCCGGAGCGAAAGGCTACAACCGGGCAACCAGGGCCTTCGCCATCCGCTCCGGCGCGCCCGCGTCCATGAGCAGGAAGAGGCTCGGCTCCGTCACCTCCACCTCCTGCAACCGCGTACGCCCCTCGTTGTCCGTGGCCACGTCCACGCGCGCATACAAGAGCCGCGCGCCCCCGCACGCCTCCATCACCTCGTGCGCCACCTGCTGCTCCGCCGCGTTGTCCGGCGTGAAGCCGTGCGGCTCCGCGAAGCCCCGGGGCGCGGTGGACAGCGTGGGCGGGCGGCGCACCGCATGGCTGAAGGCGCCGTTGAAGAAGATGTACGAACGCTCGCCCTCCGTCTCGAAGGCGCGCAGGTAGGGCTGCACCATCACGTCCCCCTCCTTCGCCAGCTCCGCCACCTTCGCGCTCGCGTCGTCCCACTGCTCGCGCCGAACGATGAAGACCTTGAGCCCGCCCGCCGCCACCGCGGGCTTGAGCACCACCGCGTCCCAGCCGCGCTCGCGCGCCGTCGCCGCCACGTCCAGCGTCCCCCCGGGCGGCACCCAGACGGTGGGCGTCAGCGGCAGGCCGCGCGCCTCCAGCGTCTTCAGGTAGCCCTTGTGCGTGTTCCACCGGAGCACGTCCGCCGGGTTGAACAGCCGCGTGACGCTGGCCACGCGGTCCGCCCAGGCGAGGAACTCCTCGCGGCGCAGGTGGCTGTCCCAGGCGTTGCGCACCACCGCCGCGCGCACGCGGCTCCAGTCCACGGCCGGGTCGTCCCAGATGACCGGCCGCGCATCCAGGCCCAGCGCCCGCAGCGCGGGCACCAGCGGCGCGTCCAGCGGGTGGAGCTGCGGCAGTCCGGCGTAGGTGATGACGGCGATGTCCAAGGCGGCGGGCTCCAGAAGGAGGAAACGCGCCGCGTTCTAACGCGCTCCTCCGCCCCTTGCAGCGCGCCCCGCGTCAGGCCGACCGTGCCACGGGCGACTTCCCCACGGCCGCCGTCTCCACGGTCTCCTTCGTCAGCTGCTCGGCCAGCGCCTTCGCCTCGCGCGCCACCCGTCCCAGCTCCGCCTGGCCGTGGGGGAAGGGCGCCGCGGGGCCCTCCAGCGCCAGCAGTTGCTGACGCAGCGCCGCGCCGTTGGGCGTGCGCTTCTGCGGATCCTTCTGGAGCAGCGACATGACGATGAGGTCCAGCGCCAGCGGCACCGCGGGGTTGAGCTGCGAGGGCAGGACGACCTCCTGGTCCACCGCCGCGCGCAGCAGCACCTCCTCCGAGTGGCCACTCAGCGCGCGCTGGCCGGTGAGGGCCTCGTGCAGCGTGAGCCCCAGGGCGAAGAGGTCCGCGCGCCCGTCGATGTCCTTGCCCATGGCCTGCTCCGGCGCCATGTAGCCCAGCTTGCCGCGCACGCTGCCGGCCACCGTGATGTTCGCGCGGACCGCGTCGCGCGCGATGCCGAAGTCCGACAGCTTCACCTCGCCAATGCGCGACACCAGGATGTTGGGCGGGTTCAAGTCGCGGTGGACCAGTTGGAGCGGGACGCCGTCCGCGCTGGTCCGACGGTGCAGGTAGTCCAGCGCGGACGCCAGCTCCGCGGCCAGGAACGTCGCCGCGGCCAGGGGCAGCGGCCGGCGGTTGCGCGGCCTGAGCAGGGCGCTCAAGGGCAGGCCGTCCACGTACTCCATCGCCAGGAAGTAGGTGCCGCCGTGGCGGCCCAGGTCGAACACCTGGACGATGTTGGGGTGGTAGAGCGACGAGCACAGCTCCGCCTCGCGGCGGAACATCGTCACGAACGCCGCGTCGTCCGCGTACGACGGCAGGATGCGCTTCAGGGCCACCTGCTTCTCGAAGCCGCCCTCCGGCGAATACGTGGCCCGGTACACCTCCGCCATGCCGCCCGCGCCCAGCCGCTCGTGCAGCACGTACTTGCCCATGACCTCCTGCTCACGCAGCGCCGCGAGCGCGCTCCGCGTGCGCTCCAGGAAGTGCCGCGCCAGCGTCGCCGTCAGCGCGCCCGTGGCCACGAAGAAGAACGCGCGCACGCAGATGAACAGCGGCGCCAGCGTGACGAGCGGGTTCTCCGGCAGCAGCGGCCGCACGAAGCCGAAGTAGAGCGTCAGGTACTCCGCCGCCACCAGCGCGCCCGCGGCCAGCCCCAGGCGCGGGTTGCTGCGCAGGCCCGCCAGCGTCACCAGCGTGCCCCAGATGACCAGCGTGGGCGCGGTGAGCGCGTAGACGGGGCCCTTGAAGTGCAGGTCGAACGCCAGCACCACCGCTGGGATGCTCACCTCGATGAAGACGTTGAGCCACGGGATGGCCGGGTGGAACGCGCCGGAGCGCAGCACCCACCACATGCAGCCGTAGTAGCCCGACAGCACCGCCGACAGCCCCATCAGCGCCAACGTCAGGTCCCAGCCCATGGCCGGGCCCAGCGCCGCGGCCACCACCACGCAGAGGGCGGACAGGATGCTCATGAAGCGCGCCACCGACAGCTCACGCGCCTGCGCGTCACGGCGCAGGTGCGCGTCCAGGAAGCGCGACACGGTGCTCGATGGATTCCGGGTAATCATGTCCCCCCACTCTAGAACGTGGCAGGACGCGTCATCCGCCTGCTCCCCCACACGTTGGGTGTGTTCCTACCATACCTGCCGCGACACGGCGGACCTTTGGAGCCCCATGAAGTGGACTTCGCGGGTCAGGTATCGCTGAAATGTTGCACCCCCGGGCTACGCGGCGTGCGAGGCACGGGGGGCTTTCACGCCACACCGTCTCTTCTTTTCACGGCTCTGCCTTCGGGCAGGAGGCTTCATGCGCAGCTCCCGTTTATTGCTGGCCGCCCTGGGCGCGGTCCTTTTGTTGGGCAGTGCCTGTGGATCCGATGATCCAGAAGTTCGCGCGGTCTGCGGAGACGGAAAGAAGGAAGGCGCCGAGCAATGCGATGACGGCAACACCACCGGCGGCGACGCGTGCGAGGCGAACTGCACGCTGCCTTCCGCGAAGTGTGGCGATGGCCAGAAGGCGGCCACCGAGGCGTGTGACGACGGCAACACGGTGAGCGGCGACGGGTGCGAGGCGGACTGTACCGTCACCCCCACCCAGACGGTGCAGTGTTGGGCCACCCCTCCCGCGCCGCTGGCGAACGGCGCCACCTGCGAGGTGACGAAGGCGGGCACGGCGGGCAAGCTCTTCACCGGCATCGTCCTCACGGATGGCCAGACGCTGGTGGGCGGCCAGGTGCTGGTGGACGCCCAGGGCGTCATCACCTGCTCCGCGTGTGACTGCTCGCAGGCGGCCGGCGCCGCGGAGGCCACGGTGGTGACGTGCCCCACGGGTGTCATCTCCCCGGGCCTCATCAACCCGCACGACCACATCACCTACCCGGGCGCGCCCCAGGCCAGCACCAGCGTGGAGCGCTACGAGCACCGCCACGACTGGCGCACGGGCAACAACAAGCACACCCGGCTGAACAACCCGGCCAACACGAAGGCGGACGCGATCCGCTGGTCGGAGCTGCGCCAGGTGATGGCGGGCACCACCTCCATCGCGGGCGCGGGCGGGCAGGCGGGGTTCCTGCGCAACATGGACGTGTCCGCCACCGCGCAGCAGGAGGGCCTGTCGGAGCCGTACGCGGACTCGGACACCTTCCCGCTGGGCGACAGCAGCGGCACCACGCTGACGGACAGCTGCTCCTATTCGTCGTTCCCGTCCTCCGCGACCATCACCGGGCGCACGTCCGCGTACCTGCCGCACATCGCGGAGGGCATCGCGGCCACGGCGCAGAACGAGTTCCGCTGCCTGTCCGCGGGGGCGGGCAACGTGCTGTACCCGCGCTCGTCCATCATCCACGGCGTGGGTCTGACGGCGAAGGAGATCTCGGAGATGGCGGCGCACGGCACGGGCCTCGTCTGGTCGCCGCGCTCCAACATCTCGCTGTACGGCGACACGGCGATGGTGACGGCCTTCAAGCGGCTGGGCGTGTCCATCTCCCTGGGCACGGACTGGATCCGCTCCGGCTCCATGAACATCCTGCGCGAGCTGGCTTGCGCGGACCACCTCAACACCACGCGCTACGCGAAGTCCTTCACCGACGAGGACCTGTGGCGCATGGTCACGGGCAGCGCCGCGGACGTGGTGGACATCTATGAGCGCGTGGGCCGCATCGCGCCGGGCAAGGTGGCGGACCTGGCCATCTTCCGGGTGGGGACGAACGCGGCCTCGCCGTTCCGCGCGGTCATCGCCGCACAGCCGCAGGACGTGGTGCTGACGGTGCGCGGCGGCAAGCCGCTCTACGGCGACCAGGCGCTGGTGGACGGCCTCAAGGGCACGGACACCTGCGACGCGCTGGACGTGTGCGGCACCCAGAAGGCCGCGTGCGTGAAGTCGGAGATTGGCAAGACGCTGGCGGAGTTCCAGACCTCCCCGGACACCCAGGGCCTCTACCCGCTGTTCTCGTGCGGCACCCCCGCCAACGAGCCCACGTGCGAGCCTGCGCGCAGCGCGGTGAACACCAGCTTCCCGGTGGCCGCCGTCAACGGCTCCACCGTCTACACGGGCGTTTCGAGCGCGGAGGACGCGGACGCGGACGGCATCCCGGACGCGAGCGACATCTGCCCCACCATCTTCAACCCCGTGCGCCCCATGGACAACGGGCGGCAGCTGGACACGGACGGCGACGGCGTGGGTGACGCGTGCGACCCGTGCCCCCTGGAGGCGGGCACCACGGCGTGCGTGGCCTTCCGCGGCGACGACGACGACCACGACGGCGTGGCCACCTGGAAGGACAACTGCCCCTTCGTGGCCAACGCGGACCAGAAGGACACCGACGCCGACGGCAAGGGTGACGTGTGCGACGGCTGCCCGGCGGACGCGACCACGTGCGCGGCCCAGGACCCGTCCGACTTCGACTACGACGGCATCACCGCCCCCACGGACAACTGCCCGCTGGTGGTCAACGTGGACCAGAAGGACGCGGACGGCGACGGCGTGGGTGACGCGTGCGACCCGTGCCCGGCGCCCAACCCCGCTGGCGCCGCGTGCCCCACCACCGTCTACGACGTGAAGACGACGCCCCGCTCCGGCGGCCAGTCACTGGTGGGCGTGAAGATCGCGGTGGATGACGTGGTGGTGACCGCGGTGGATGCGAAGGCGGCCAATGGCTACTGGGTGCAGGTGGCGAACTACCCGGCGGGCAAGGGCGCGGAGAACTCCGGCCTCTTCATCTACAGCCCCAAGGCCGATGTCGCGGTGGGCGACAACATCCGCGTCGAAGGCACGCTGAAGGACTACTTCAGCCTGCTGGAGGTGACGGACGCCAAGGTGACGAAGCACAGCGCGTCCAACCCGCTGCCGGCGCCGGTGGTGGTGCGCACGGAGGCCATCCGCACCGGCGGCCCGCAGGCGAAGGCGCTGGAGGGCGCGCTGGTGGAGGTCCGCAACGTCTTCAACACCCGCCTGGAGAACACCAACCGCGAGTTCATCGTGGACGAGAACAAGGCCGGCGACCCGGCGGCCACGGGCCTCATGGTGGATGACCAGGCCTTCGGCTACCCCACGCAGGTGCTGGGCACGGAGTACACCGCGCTGCGCGGCGTGCTCACGTTCACCTTCAGCGACCACAAGCTGCTGCCCCGGAGCGCGGCCGACATGGTCATCCCGCTGCCGCCCCTGCCGGCGCTGACGGCGTTCACGTCCGGCGGCTTCGTGCGCGTGGGCGGAACCCAGGCCATCCCGCAGCCCCTCACCGTCACGATGGCGAACGCCTACCCGGTGGACGTCACGGTGACCATCACGTCGGGTGACGCGGCGGCGCTGAGCGCGAAGGGCGGGCAGGTGGTGATTCCCGCGGGCCAGACCAGCGCCACGGTGGCGCTGGAGGCCAACGCGCAGGCGGCCTCCGTGGAGCTCACCGCGACGCTGGGCACGTCCTCGCAGATGGCCACGCTGCGCGTGCTGGGGACGAACGAGGCGGCCACCGCCACGAACCTCACCCCGGCGACGCAGGACGTGGCGCCGGGCGGCACGGCGCGCTTCACGGTGACGTTCGACCGGCCGGTGCCGGCGGGGACGACGCTGGAGCCGGTCGTGACGCCCGCGGGCTTCGGCACCATCACGGCCCAGGCCGTGACGACCGACGCGCTGACGGCCACCTTCGACCTGACCGTGGACGAGGCCAGCACCGGCTCCGGCACGGTGACGCTGGGCACGCTGAGCGCGACGGTGAACGTCGTCACGGGCGTGCCCCGGCTGGTGTCGCTCACCCCGTCCACCGCGACGGTGAACGCGGGCGCGTCCCAGGTGTTCACGGTGACGCTGGAGTCCGCTCCGGCGGCGCCCGTGCAGGTGCTGCTGGCGCTGACCTCGCAGGCCACGTCCTTCGGCGCGCTGTCCGCCACGTCGGTGACGGTGGGCGAGGGCGAGACGACGGCGACGGTGACGTTCACCGCCGCCGCGGACGGGGATGGGACGGGCACGGTGTCCGCCTCGCTCAACGGCATCACGCAGTCGGCGTCGCTGACCGTGCTGCCTCCGCCCGCGAAGCTCGCCAGCGTCACGCCGGAGACGGTGACGGTGACGGTGGGCACGACGCAGACGTTCACCGTCACGCTGGACCGCAAGGCCCCGGCGGGCGGCGCGGCCGTGGACGTGACGTTCGCGCCCGCGGAGCTGGGCTCGCTGGCGGCCTCGACGGTGACGGTGCCGGAGGGTCAGACGACCGCCACCGTCGTCTTCACCGCCACGCAGACGACGGGCGAAGGCCAGCTCACCGCGTCCTACCAGGGCGTGACGAAGCAGGCCGCCGTCACCGTGGCCCCGCCCCTGGGCCACGTCGTCATCAGTGAGATCTCCGGTCAGGGCCTCACCGTGAACGCGGACGACTTCATCGAGCTGTACAACCCGACGAACGCCGACGTGACCATCACCGGCTGGAAGCTGCTCTACCGCACGGCGAGCACCACCAGCACGACAACGAACTTCACGGTGCTGGCCACGCTGCCCACCGCGACCATCAAGGCCCACGGCTACTACCTGGTCGCGTCCTCCGGCTACTCCACGACGACGGTTCCCGCGGACCACACGTGGGGCAACACGGACATCTCTGGCTCCACGGGCAACGTCCGCCTGGGCACGGCGGCAGTGACGGTGGACCCCACGTCCCTCACGGGCGTGGTGGACACCGTGGGCTTCGGCACCGGCCGCACCGTGGTGGAAGGCGCCGCGGCCCCCGCGCCCGCGGGCAAGGGTGGCAGCATCGAGCGCAAGGCCCGGACGTCGTCCACCGCCGCGACCATGGGCGTGGGCGGCGCGGATGAGTTCGCGGGCAACGGCGAGGACTCCGACAACAACGCGTCGGACTTCCTGCCCCGTACCGAGCGCCAGCCGCAGAACGCGTCGAGCAGCCCCACCGAGACGCCGTAGTCCCGCTTCCAGGCCCCGCTCCCCTCACCGGGGGAGCGGGGGCTGAAGCCTCCTTCCGGAAATGAAAACGCCCGGTCCCCTCACGTGGGGGACCGGGCGTCTTTCGTTCCGGGCCGCCCGGCCCGGTGGATTCAGCGCGTCAGCCCAGGGGGCCGCGCACGTGGAGGCCGCCAGAGAGGATCTGGTCCAACGACGCCATCAGCGGGTCGTAGTTCACGGCGGCGCGGAACAGGTTGTGGTGCAGGAGGATGCCCAGGTAGCCGCCCATCATCGTGTGGGCCATGTGCAGCGGGTCCACCTCCTGGCGGAACTCCTGCCGCTTCTGGCCGAAGCGGATCATCCCCGCCAGCACCGCCACGTAGAGGGAGATCTTCTCGCGCAGCGCCTCCGCCACGCGGTCGTTGGACTCCGCGGACTCGGCGGACAGCATCCCGAAGAAGATGCCGTATTCGCGGTGGTAGCGCAGGAACTGCGACGTGCGCGACACCACGAACACCAGCTGCTCCCGGCCGGACAGGATGCGGCGCTCGGCCAGCAGCGGCGCGAACTCCATCAGGTAACGGTTGTGCAGCTCCTCGATGGCCGCCAGCAGCAGGTCTTCCTTGGTGGGGAAGTGCCAGTACAGCGCGCCCGGGGTCATCCGGATGGCTTTCGCCAGGTCCGACATCGTCGTCGACAGGTAGCCCCGCCGGGCGAACAACGTGATGGCAGCCTCCAGGATTTCGACCCGCGTTCGCGCGGCCCGCTCCTGTTTGATTTCGCGCTTCGCTGGTTCCTTGCCCATTTACGGGTAAATCTACACCTCACACTGCCAGTAGCGTCACCTTAACGATTTCGGATGGCGCGCCGACGCGCAGGGGCGGGCCCCAGAAGCCGGTGCCACGGCTGACATAGAGGGAATTGTCGCCCTCCTGGAAGAGGCCGGCGTCGTGCTTCCAGATGGTGGAGACGGCGACGGTGAATGGGAAGAACTGTCCACCGTGGGTATGCCCGGACAGTTGCAGGCCCATGCCCGCCTTCGCGGCGACGTCCCAGTTGGAGGGCTGGTGCGCGAGCAGCACGGCCGCGTGGCCGGGATTCCTGCCCGCGATGGCGGCGTCCAGGTTGTAGCCCTTGGGGCCGCTGCGCATGGACCAGTCATCCACGCCCACCAGGTCGAACGCGCCGCCCGCGTCACCGATGGTCACGTGACGGTTTCGCAACACGGTGACGCCCAGGCCGGTGAGCGCGTCCGCCCACGTGCTCGCGTTCCAGTAGTACTCGTGGTTGCCGGTGATGAAGTGCGTGCCCGCGCGCGCCTGGAGGTTCTGGAGCGCGGCGACGGAGTGGCGCAGGTCGTCCACCGTGCCGTCCACCAGGTCGCCGGTGATGGCGACGAGGTCCGGCTTGAGCGCGTTGGCCCGCCGCACCAGCTCGTCCATGAAGCGCCGCTGGATGATGGGGCCTACATGGATGTCGCTCATGTGGACCAGGGTGAAGCCGTCCAGCGCCTTGGGCAGGCCGGGCAGCCGCACCGCGACCTCGTTGACCACGGGCGGATGGAGCGCGCTCCACATGCCGTAGCCGGTGAGGCCGCCCGCCGCCAGGACCGCGCCGCCCGCGGTGGCCCGCGCGAGGAACCGCCGGCGCTCTTCGTCCACGGGAGGGACCGGGGGCACGGCGGGAGGCGGAGGCGGCACGGTGACCGCCAGGTCCGCCAGGGACGGCGGCGCGGCGGGGTCCGGCGCGGGTGTGGCGAGCGGCGCGGCGACGCCCCGGTGGCCGCGCGTGCGGGCCACGAGCCAGCGCACCCCACCCAGCAGCGCCAGCGAGAGCAGCAGGTACACGGCCACGCCCATCCACGTCCACGCGAACACGGCGACGATGAACGCGGAGGGCAGCACGCGCGTCACCACCCAGGACAGGAGCAGCGGCAGGCACAGCGCCGTCAGCAGCACCTTGCCGGCGGTGCGCCAGGTGGGGTTCGTGGACGTGTCGCGGAAGAGGCGCCGGTACAGGTAGATGTGGACGTAGACCGACGCGACGCTGACGAGGAGGACGAACAGGATGATGCGCAACGGGCTTTCCACCATGGGAGGCCCATCCTGGCGTGCACGCGTTCAGGCGCAACCGGCATGCGCGTGAAGAAGCGTGAAGCGGTGGGGGCCCCGGGCCCCCAAGCTCGGAGCCCGGAGCCCGGCTACTTGCGCGAGTCACCCAGCGCGGCGCCAATCTGCTGCCACTCCTGGGCGTAGGTGCCACGGGAGAAGGCGCGCAGGTCGTCGCCGGTCACCGTGCCGCGGGAGAGCGCCGTGTCGAGCGCTCGCACGATGGCGTTCTTGTGCGGCTGCTCCACGTACGGGTTGTCCTCGCGGAAGACCTCGCCGAAGAGCGACTCCAGGCGGCCGTCCTGCTTCAGCCGCTCCACGATGCGGTTCTGCGACACGGGCGCATCCGAGTGCGCGTGCAGCATGGCGGACGCGATGCCGCTCTGCGCGTCCGCGTCCGGGAACTGCTCCAGCAGGCCCAGCTCCATGTCCGCCTGGGCAATGGACTCCGCGTCCGCGGGCGAGGGCGGACCCTTCACCGCCGGCGTCTGCGAAGGCGTGGGGCGCCCGGGGGCGGGGCGCGCGGGCTCGAAGTCGCTGCGGCCCTGGAACGAGCGCACGTTGGCGTTGGCGGGCGTCCGGCCCTGGGCCCCCGTCTTGCCGTCGCGCGTGACGTCGCTCCGCTCGGACCGCTCGAACTCCGAGCGCTTCGGGGGAATGGACGGGCGATTGCCACCATCGACGCGAGACATGAGGGGACTCCAGGAGCGGGGGAAAGCCCGTCGCGGTACTCGCGCCGGGTTGCGCACCTACATCTGTTATCGGTCCGTCCTTCCCCAGGGTTGCGTGGCCTGCCAGTCCACAACCCCCGCACGGCCGCCCGCCTGCCGCGTCAAACGCCCCTCTCAAACCTGGATCATCCGGCCTTGGCCGCCTTCCTCCCGGGCCAAGCCCTTGAATCCATGGGACTTTCATCCCGGGCGGAAATCCAGCGTTTCGCCGCGACGCGTCACCCAGGGGGCGAGAAGATTTCTTCGAGTCCGGCCGGGAGGCTGGTCTGCCACGCCGGGTAATTATGGCCCCCGCTGTAGGGCCGGTACGTGACGCGATGGCCGGTCGCATGGAGGGTGGGGAGCAGGCGCTGGTTGCCGTCCTGGAGTCCTTCGAAGCGGCCGCAGTCCATCCAGACGTGCAGGGGCGGCTGGCCGGTGCGCCGGGCCAGGTCGAAGACGACCATGTCGGTGCCTTCGATGGAGAAGGCGCCGGACTGGGACAGCACGCGGCCGAAGACGCGCGGCAGGCGTTGGGCCGCGTAGAGCGCCATCAGGCCGCCCAGGGACGAGCCCAGCACCGCGTGCGCGCCCGGCGTGCGCTGTTCATCCACCAGCGACAGGTGCTCGCGGGCCAGCGGCAGCACGCGCTGCGCCAGGAAGGCCACGGTGGCCTCGCTGCACGCGTATTCGGTGGTGCGGGCCGGACCGCCGTTGGCCACGAAGGCCATGGCCACCGGCTGCATGCGGCCCGCCGCACTCAGGTTCTCCACCAGCGTGGGCAACTGCACGCGCTGGAGGTAGTCGTCGCCGTCCAGCACCACCATGAGGGGCACGGGGCCTTTCACGGGCGGCGCGTAGAGGGCCACCGCGCGCTTCTTGCCCACGGCCCATTCGTGCGTCTCCAACTGGTGGCGCGTCACGCGGCCCCTGGGCACGTTCCGGATGCGCCGGCCCAGCGGCGTGGGCTCACCCTTCGGCATCCAGAAGCAGTGGTTGAAGTCACCGAAGCCGTTGTCGGAGCGGCGCGGGTTGAGGGGGTCGCGCACGCGGCGGCCCTTGGCGTCCTGGAGCGCGTACTCGACGTAGGCGTCCTCGGGCAGCGCCAGCGAGCGCGCCCACAGTCCCTTGCCCACGCGCTCCAGCGGCAGGGGCTTGCCGCGCCAGTCCTGGAAGTCCCCCTGGAGGAAGACCTGGCGGGGTCCCTTCCACACGAAGGTGGCGGTGTCTCCGTCGATGAGCGGCGTGCCCTCTTTGCGCGCGCGGGCTTCCAGTGTCCGGGTGTCGTCCATGCGTGCCGCGCACTCTACGCACCCATGCCCTGCGAAGCGGATCCATGCCCGGGCCGCGTCCACCCGCGGACATCGCGGGCGGGACACCTCAGGAAGGCAGCAGGTCGCGCAGCGCTCCGGTCAGGTCGGGAAAGCGGAACTGGAAGCCCGACTCCAGCGCGCGCCGGGGCATCACCCGCTGGCCCTCCAGCGCCACGCGCGCCATCTCTCCGAAGCGCGCCTTGAGGACGAGCCCCGGCACCGACAGCGCCGCGGGCCGCTCCAGCACCGCGCCCAGCGTGTGCGCGAAGGTCGCGTTGGTGACGGGCTCCGGCGACGTGGCGTTCACCGGGCCGGACAGCGTGAAGTTCTCCAGCGCGAAGCGCATCAACTGGAAGAGGTCCTCGCGGTGCACCCAGCTGACGTACTGCTGGCCGTTGCCCACCTTCGCGCCCGCGCCCATGCGGAACACCGGCAGCATCCGGTGCAGCACGCCACCGGCCGGGTGCAGCACCACGCCGATGCGCAGGCGCACCGTGCGGAGGCCCGCCTCTTCCGCGCGCAGGGCCTCCGCCTCCCAGGCCTGGCACACGTGCGCGAGGAAGTCGTCGCCGGGCGGATCCTCCTCCGTCAGCGTCTGCCCCGCCCGCGCGCCGCCGTAGAAGCCCACCGCCGACGCGCAGACGAAGTGACGCACGCAGCCGGCCTGCTTCATCGCCTCCACCAGCACGCGCGTGCCCTCCACGCGGCTGTAGTGGATGCGGTGCTTCGCCTCGTGTGTCCAACGTTGGTCCACCGGCTCCCCGGCCAGGTGGACCACCCCCTCCGCCCCCGCCAGCGCGTCCGGCGACAGCGGGGTGCTCCCGTCGAAGAAGGAGCCCGTCACCCCGGCCGGCAGGCGGCCGAGCGCGTGTTCAACGTTCCGGCTGAGCACGTGCACCGTGTGGCCGGCCTCCAACAAACCCTGGACAAGGCCTGGACCGAGGAAGCCGCTGGCGCCCGTGCAGGCCACCTTCATGGATGGGCCTCCGCCTCACGTCCTGCGGTCAGGTCCTGGCCCACCAGCTCTCCCAGGGTGGTGAAGAAGCGGGCCTGGTCCTCCGGCTTCATGCGGCCGGAGTACTGGAAGACGGGCGTGCCTGCCGCGTCCAGCAGCATCACCGTGGACGTCTTGGTGGGCAGCTTCCAAGGCGCCTGGCCCAGGGTGCCCTTCAGGTCCACCAGGATGGGCACGCCGGCCTTCTTCTCCTCGTCGCGCACGTACGACAGGGCAATCTCCCGGGCGGGGAAGAAGTCGTACTTTTCCAGATTGGCGATGGCGACCACGAAGGCGCTCTGGAGCAGGCCCCGCTCCCGTCCCCGAGCGAACAGCTCTGCCTTCAACGGCGCGTTGAGTGTCGTGGAGTCCTTGTCCTCGTAGAAGAGGATGACGGGTTTTCCACGCCAGTGGGCCAGCTGGATCCGCTCACCCTTCGAGGTGCTTAACGTCGCGTCCACCGGCTCCGGATCCGGCGAGGCGCCACCCGCGCTCCCCGCCGCCAGGGTCACCGTCAACGCACCTGTGATCCATGCCTTCATCGGGAGCCTCCCGTGTACAAGGTTTTTGCAAACCTTAGACATAGCCTTGACAATCTCTGGACGCAAACGCTACCTCTAGGTGAAGAAGCTGCTGCCGTGCTCCCGACTCCGGAGATCCGCTGTATGGCCACCCTGCTTCCCAACGTGCAGCAGACCTCCGCCGGAGCGGCATACCCCGAACACGCCTGGTTGCAGCTCGTGCAGGCAGAGGTGGAAGCGGCGCTCGTCCAGCTGTTCGATCTGCCCGATGAACAAGGCCTGGACGCACGTTGGACACAGGCGCAGGCCCAGACGCGAGCCTATGCGCTGCGGCCGGCGAAGCGGCTGAGACCGGCGCTGGTGCTGGCGGGGCACGGGCTGGCGCGTGGGAGCACGGCGGTGCCTCCGGGGCTGTGGCGCTTCGCCGCGGGGCTGGAGCTGCTGCACACGTTCCTGCTCATCCACGACGACGTGGCGGATCAGGCGGAGCTGCGCCGGAGCGGGCCGGCGCTGCACCGGATGCTGGCCCCGGGCCGTCCGGGCGAGGACCTGGCCGTGGTGATGGGCGACCACCTCTTCGCGCGCTCGCTGGAGGCGATGCTGGAATCGGGGCTGCCGGGCGCGTCCAGCGTGGCGCGCTACTACCTGGGTGTGTGCCGGCACACGGCCGCCGGGCAGTACCTGGACCTGGACCTGGCGCGCGTGCCGCTGGCGGAGATGACGCTCTTCCAGACGCTGCGCGTGGCGCACCTCAAGACGGCGCGCTACGGCTTCTGCGCCCCGCTGGTGTGCGGCGCGATGCTGGGCGGCGCGGACGTGGCGCTCCAGCAGGGCCTGGAGCGGGTGGGGCGCTCGGTGGGGCTCGCGTACCAGCTGCGTGACGACCTCATCGGCCTGTTTGGCGACGCGTCCGTGGCGGGCAAGGCGTCCGACGGCGACTTCATGCAGGCCAAGCGCACCTTCCCGGTGGTGGCCGCGTATGTGCGCGCCACGCCCGAGGGCCGCGAGGAACTGGAGCGGTTGTGGGCGCTGCCGGTGGAGTGCAAGGACGAAGCGGCGCTGGCCCGCGCGCGCGAACTGGTGGAGCACTTCGGCGGCCGTGCGGCGTGTGAGCGCGCGGTGGAGCGTGCGTCGCGCGCGGCGCGGCGGAGCCTGCAGGCATTGCCCAACCCCCACGGCTTGAGGGACCTCTTGGACGCCCTCATCGCCCGGCTGTCGCGTCGCGCTTCCTGAGGACACCGTCATGAGCGCACAGGGCAAGCGGGTGGTGGTGGTGGGCGCGGGGGTGGGAGGACTGGCCGCGGCGGCGAGGCTCGCGCGGCAGGGCTTCGACGTCCAGGTCTTCGAGAAGACGCACGGCCCGGGCGGCCGGTGCAACCAGCTGCAGGTGGACGGGTTCACCTGGGACGTGGGTCCCACCATCGTGCTCATGCCGGAGGTGTTCGAGGAGACCTTCCGCGCGCTGGGCCGCCGCATCGAGGACTACCTCACGCTGGTGCGGTGCGACCCGAACTACCGGGTGCACTTCCGGGACGGCTCGGACGTCACCTTCACCTCCGAGCTGTGCACCATGGGCCGCGAGCTGGAGCGCGTGGAGCCGGGCAGCTTCCAGCGCTACCTGGCCTTCATGGCGCAGGGCCGCGACCAGTACCGCATCAGCCTGGACCACTTCGTGGGCCGCAACTTCAACGGCGTGCGCGACTACTTCTCGCCCGGGGTGCTGGCCAAGATCTTCAAGGCGCGCGCGCACCGCCGCATGTACGCGGACGTCAGCCGCTACTTCCAGGACGACCGGCTGCGCGCGGCGATGACGTTCCAGACCATGTACCTGGGCGTGTCTCCCTTTGAGTCGCCCGCGGTGTATGGCCTGCTGCCCTTCACCGAGCTGGGCGTGGGCATCTGGTTCCCCAAGGGCGGCCTGTATGCCATTCCCCTCGCGCTGGAGCGGCTGGCGCGCGAGGAGGGCGTGACGCTGCACTACGGCCGCGCGGTGGAGCGCATCCTCACGGAAGGGGGGCGCACCACGGGCGTGCGGCTGGTGGGCGGTGAGGTGGTGTCCGCGGATGCGGTGCTGTGCAACGCGGATCTGCCGTACGCGTACGAGAAGCTGCTCGACCCGAAGGATGCGCCGTTCAAGCGCGGGGAGAAGCTTCGCTTCACCTCCAGCGGCTACATGCTCTACCTGGGCATGAAGAAGCGGGTGCCGGGCCTGCTGCATCACAACGTGATGTTCGGCCGGGACTACGCGGGCTCGTTCGAGGACATCTTCCAGCGCTTCCGCGTGCCGGAGGACCCCAGCTTCTACGTCAACGTGCCCACGCGCACGGACCCGTCGCTGGCGCCGGAGGGGAAGGACGCGCTCTACGTGCTGGTGCCGGTGCCGCACCAGCACTCGAACCTGGACTGGAAGGTGGAGGGGCCGAAGGTGCGCGCGAAGGTGTTCCAGCGTCTGGCGGAGCTGGGCTACCCGGACCTGGAGGCGGACATCGAGGTGGAGCGCGTCTTCACCCCGGATGACTGGGCGGGCACGTACAACCTGGCGCGCGGCAGCGCGTTCGGGCTGGCGCAGAACTTCTTCCAGATTGGCCCCTTCCGTCCGGCCAACGTGGATCCGCATGTGAAGAACCTCTTCTTCGTGGGGGCCTCCACGCAGCCGGGCACGGGCCTGCCCACGGTGCTCATCTCCGCGCGGCTCGTCACCGAGCGGCTGACGGAGTGGGCGCACAAGCAGGGCGTGGCGCTGTCTCCGCGCCAGGGTGTCCCGGCGGCGGTGGAGGTGGCGGCATGAGCGTCACCGAGTCGCCAGCGCTCATCGCGCAGGGCTACCAGCGAGCCCGGGTCGTCACGCGCCACCACGCCAAGAGCTTCTTCTTCGCGTCGTACCTGCTCTTCGGACAGCGGCGGAAGGCGGCCTTCGCGCTGTATGCCTTCTGCCGGCGGCTGGACGACCTGGTGGACGCGGGCGAGAGCGCGCTGCCGGGCGAAGCGCCCATGGACCTGGCGACGCGGCTGGCACGGGCGCGCGAGCGCGTGGCGGAGGTGTACCTGCCCTTGCCGGAGCTGGCGTCGAAGGAGCTGGGTCCGCCGTCCGCGCGCCAGCCCTCCGCGGAGGCGCCGTCGCCGTGGGACCCGAGCGAGTTCGCGGCGCTGCGCCACTCCATCCACCACTACCGGATTCCCGAGCAGCCCTTCCAGGACCTCATCTCCGGCATGGAGATGGACCTGACGAAGCTCCGCTACGACACGTGGGAGGAATTGGACCTGTACTGCTACCGCGTCGCGGGTGTGGTCGGGTTGATGCTGACGCCGGTGCTGGGCTGCGAGGACTCGCGCGCGGTGGAGCCCGCGGCGGATCTGGGCCGTGCGATGCAGCTCACCAACATCCTGCGCGACGTGCGCGAGGACCTGGAGCGCGGCCGGGTGTACCTGCCCGCGGAGGAGCTGCGCGCCTTCGGCATCACCGAGGACGACCTGCGCGCGGGCCGGGTGGATGCGAAGTGGCGCGACTTCATGCGCTTTCAAATCCAGCGCGCACGGGCCTACTACGCGCGGGCGGCGGCGGGCGTGCGCTACCTCACCGGCTTCGGCAGCCAGCGCATGGTGCGGCTGATGGGCGCCATCTACGGCGACATCCTGCGCGACATCGAGGCGCGGGATTACGACGTGTTCAGTGGCCGTGCTCACACGACGACGGGGCGCAAGCTGGCGCTGACGGCGACCGTGTTCCTGCGGCCCCAGGCCGCGCTGCCGGAGGCTCCCCTGTCCCTGCCGTCCGCGCCGGTGGCGCCGCTGCTGCCCACGGGCACGGGAGGCCCGCGATGAAGGCCTCGCGCGTGGCGGTGATTGGCGGAGGCATTGGCGGACTGACGGCCGCGGGCCTGCTGGCGAAGGAAGGGCACGCGGTGACGCTGTTCGAGGGCAGCGCGTCCCTGGGCGGCAAGGCGCAGGCCGTGACGGTGGAGGGGCTCACGCTGGACACGGGGCCCACGCTGCTCACGTTGCCGGCGCTGGTGCGGAGCACCTTCGAGCAGCTGGGCGCGTTGGACCTGCTGCCGCCGTTCACGGAGCTGGAGCCGCAGTGCACCTACCACTTCACGGACGGGTGCGGCTTCACGGCGTACAAGGACCTGGAGCGCATGGCGGAGAGCGCCGCGGAGCTGCGCCCCATCGAGCGCAAGGGCGTGCACTCCTTCTACGCGGAGGCCGCGGCCATCTGGCGCGCGGCGGGTGAGCCCTACCTGGAGGCCCCCTTCGAGGGCATGGCCGGCTTCATGGCGCGCGTGGCCCGCCGGGGCATTGGCGCGATGCTGGCGGGGATGAAGCTGGACACGCTGCACACGCTGGCGGCGAAGCACTTCCAGACGCATCACTTGCGGCAGTACGTGGGCCGCTTCGCCACCTACGCGGGCGGGTCGCCGTACGCGTCCAGCGCGGCGTTCGCGCTCATCCCGCACATCGAGCATGCGTATGGCGTGCACCACGTGCGCGGCGGTATTGGCGCGCTGGTGGACGCGTTGGGGCAGGCGGTGCGGCGGCTGGGCGTGACGGTGCACCTGGACACGCGCGCGCGCTTCGAGCGCGTCTCCGGGGGCTACCGCGTGGATCCGGTCGGCGAGGTGTTCGACAGCGTGGTGGTGAACGCGGATCCGCTGGCGTCGCTGCGCCGGGAATCGGAGCCGCTGTCGCTGTCCGGCTTCGTGCTGCTGCTGGAGGCGGAGGGCCGGCCGCCGGTGCCGCACCACGCGGTGATGTTCGGCGGGGACTACAAGCGGGAGTTCGATGAGCTCTTCGCGGGCCAGCTCGCGACGGACCCCACGGTGTACGTCTGCAACCCGTCCGCCACGGACCCGGGCATGGCGCCGCTGGGCCGCACGGGGTTGTTCGTGATGGTGAACGCGCCTGCGATGCCGCTGGAAGAGGGCCGCGCGGAGCAGGCGCGGCGCGAGTGGGAGTCCAGCGCGGAGCGCGTGCGCGAGCAGATGTTCGAGAAGCTCGTCCGGCACTACCCGGCCTTGAAGGGACGCGTGCGCGTGGTGGGGCAGCGCTCGCCGGTGGACCTGGCGGCGCGCGGCGCTCCGGGCGGTTCCATCTACGGCTTCCTGCCGCACGGCCGCTTCGGTCCGTTCCGCAGGCCGCGCATCCGGGGCGGCACGCCGGGGCTGTTCTTCGCGGGCGGTGGCACGCATCCGGGCGGCGGGGTGCCGCTGGTGATGCTGTCCGGCCGGTTCGCGGCGCAGATGGCGTCCGCGCACCTGCGGGAGGGCGCATGAAGTCCGTCCTCGCGCAGAACATCCTGCCTGACGCTGCGGAGTCGTGCGCGCTGCCTTCGCTTCCCGACAGTCCGGGGGCGTACCGCTGGTTCTACGCGGACGTGACCGCCGGGCCGTACAGCGCGGTGTGCATCTTCATGCTGGGGTCGCTGTTCTCGCCGCGCTACTCGGTGGCGGCGCGGCGCGGAGGGCATCCACTGGCGTACAGCGCGGTGAACTTCGCGCTCTACCACCAGGGTGTGCGCAAGTTGTGGGTGCTGAGCGAGTACCCGCGCGTGGAGTTGCAGGGACCGGGACGGCTGCGGATTGGCCGCTCCACGTTGACGCACGCGGTGGACGGCACGGTGCGCATGGACGTGGATGACGGGACGGCGCCGTGGGGCCGCCCGGTGCGCGCCAGCCTGACGTTGCGGCCGATGACGGGGCGGGGCACGGAGGTGCAGCTCATGCCGGGCCTGCCGCATTACTGGCAGGCATTGGCTCCCCGGTCGGAGGCTCGGCTGGAGGTGTCTTCGCTGGGGGTGACGGCGGAGGGGATGGGCTACCACGACACGAACCACGGCCAGGAGTTGCTGGGCGCGCGGCTGTCTGGCTGGCACTGGGCGCGCACGCACCACGCGAACCACACGGTGGTGGACTACCACCTGCCGGACGGAGTGGCGCCGCTGCGCATGATGGCGGGACCGAACGGCGTGGTGTGCGAGCGCGGCCCGAATCCCGAGGCGCGTCCCACGAACCTGACGGGCTGGGGTCTGCGAGTCCCCGCGAGGCTGCACACGGGCAACGAGGTGGTGGGCGCGCCGCGCCTGCTGGAGTCGTCGCCCTTCTACGCGCGGCTGGAGTCGAGGCGCGACACGCTGGACACGATGGGAGAGGTGGCGGACTTCCGCCGCTTCCATTCCCCGTTCATCCGCTGGATGGCGCACTTCCGCACGAGAGTGGGGAGGACGGCATGAACGCGCTCACGCTGGCGGTCATGGGACGGCATGAGTGCGCATGGCCTCTGCGCACGGTTGCGCTGGAAGCGCACTTCCTCGAGGGCAAGGGGAGGACGACATGAACGCGCTCGGCTTCTTCACGCTCGGGTGGACGGCGCTGGCCGGTGGCTTCAGTGCGGTCGCGCTGGCGCGGCTGTATCGCCGTGCGCCCGTGACGGCCGGAGGCTCGCTGCCTTCCGTGTTGCTCCTGCGCCCCGTGGATGCGCCCACTCCGCTGGAGCTGGAGAACCTGGCGCTCCCCATCGACTACGCGGGACCGTTGGAGCAGGTGGTGCTGTCGCCGTACCTGCCCCGGCTGGCCGAGGGCGTGCGTTGGCACCCGAGCGACCCCGTGTGCCCCAACCGCAAGGTGGGCCACCTGCTCTACGCGCTGGAGACGTTGGACGTGCGCGGTCGGGTGGTGCTCGCGGTGGACGCGGACGTGGCGGTGACGGGCGCGCTGGTGGAGGGACTCGCTTCTCCGCTCGTGGCGGGCGCCGCCTTGAGCACCGCCGCCCCCACGCCTGTTGGCGCGGTGGACGCGGCCGGCCGTGCCATGGCGGGGCTGCTTCGCTACACGCACCACAGCTTCCGCGCGCTGCATGCGATGAGCGCGGGCGCGCAGGCCGTGTGCGGCAAGGCGCTCGGGCTGTCACCGCGCGCGGCGGAGGAACTGGTCGGACTGTCGGACCACATTGGCGAGGACCTGGAGCTGGCGAAGCGGCTGCACGCGCGCGGCCTGGACGTGGCGCTGAGCCCCGCGCCCGCGTGGGTGCCCGTGGCCAATGGGACGTCCTGGCGCGTGCCACTGGAACGCTTCACGCGCTGGATGCAGGTGCTCGCGAGCCACCGGCCCGGCCTGTACCCCACCGTGCCGCTGCTCTTCACGCCCACCGTGCCGCTGCTGCTCCTGGCCGCGTGGCTCCACGAGCCCGCCGTGTGGCTCGCGGTGGCGGCCCTCGTCGCCGTGCGCACGCTGCTGTCGCTGCGCCTCGCCGCGCTGAGCCGGGTGCCCGCGGAGGCGGACTCGAGCCATGCGCTGACGGACTGGGTGCAGGGAGAGCTCCTGTTGCTCGCGGCCTTCGCGGCCTCGCTGACGCGGCAGGGAAGGGTGACCTGGCGCGGCCATACCTACGCGCTGGAGGCTGGGGGACGCATGGTTCGCGTGGCGCCGCAGTGGAGTGGAGGCCCGGGATGACCTACGCGCGCTTCCTGGGCATCTTCGTCGTGCTGCCCATCCTGTTCCTGCTCGTGCGCTACCGCCGCACGCTGTCGTGGCGGGGCCTGGCGCCCATGGGCGTGCTGCTCGTCGTCGTCTACGCGGCCACGTCGCCGTGGGACAACCTGGCCGTGAAGTGGGGCCTGTGGGGCTTCGACCCGGAGCGCATCTGGGGCGTGAAACTGGGCTACCTGCCGCTGGAGGAGTACCTCTTCTTCGGTCTCCAGACGCTGCTCGTGGGACTGTGGGCGCGCGACCGGCTGGAGCGCGTGCTGGCGAAGAAGCCGCAGCCCGTGTCGAAGGAGCACAAGCCCGTCCGCACGGAGCGGACCCTGGAGCCTCGCGAGGTGTCGCCATGATGGAGACGCGCTGGGCGTATCTCATCCACCTGCTGGCGTGGACGCTGCCTGTGATTGGCATCCAGCTGGCGCTGCTCGTGAACCACTACAAGGCCCGCGCGGGCGAGGTGCTCCGCGCGGTGCTGCCCCCGGCGCTGGTCATTGGCGTGTACCTGTCCATCGCGGACCACCTGGCCATCTCCACCGGCATCTGGAACTTCGGCGAGGGACGCCACGTGGGCGTATACGTGGGCGCCGTGCCGCTGGAGGAGGTCCTCTTCTTCCTGCTCACCAGCATCCTGGTGTCGCTGGGGCTCGCGCTGTTCACGGCGCTCCTGCGGCTCAAGGAGGCTCGGGCGTCTTGATCCGCGCGGCCAAGGGTGGGCCCTTCGGGTGGGCGGTGGACCGGTACATCGGGTGGAAGGTCCGCTCGACGTTCCGGGGCCTGTGGGTGCGCGGCGAGCTGCCCGCCGACGGCGTGGGCCGGCTCGTCTACCTGAACCACACCAACTGGTGGGACGGCTTCGTGCTGCACCAGCTCTGCCAGGTGGCGGGCTGGGACGGCTACTGCCTCATGGACGAGGAGAACCTGCGCCGCTACCCCTTCCACACGAAGATGGGCGCGTTCAGCATCCGCAAGCAGGACGCGATGTCGTCCCTGTCCTCGCTGCGATACGCGAAGGAGCTGTTGCGCAAACCGCACGCCGCGGTGTGTGTCTTTCCGGAAGGGGAGCACCGGCCCTTCGGCGTCCACCCGCTGCAACTGGAACGTGGGGTGGAGTTGCTGGCCCGCGCGGCGAAGGCGGAGTGCCTGCCCGTCGCCATCCGCTACGCCTTCTTCGAACACGAGCGGCCGGATGTGTTGCTGGAGGTCGGCACACCGCACGAGGCCGGGCCGCTCGCGCGCTTCCAGAGCGGGCTGGAGGCGGTGGTGCGGCGGGTGTCCGAGGCGACGAGCCTGGAGGGCTTCACGCGGAAGGTGTCGGGGGCGCGCGGCGTGGCGGAGCGCTGGGACCGCGCGCGAGGCCTGGGCCCATGAGCCTGCGCATCCGCACCATCGCCCGGCTCACCGGCATCCGCGAGGCCACCCTGCGAGCCTGGGAGCGCCGCTATGGCTTCCCGCGCCCGGAGCGCAGCGAGAACAACTACCGCGTCTATTCTCGCGACGAGGTGGAGGCCGTCCGCCGGGTGGCGAAGCTGATGGAGGAGGGCCTTTCGGTGAGCGAGGCCATCGCCCAGGTGCGCGACGAACCCGCGCGGTCCATCCTGTCTGGGGCGCGGCGCATGGAGCGCTTCTGGGCGGCGGTGATGGTGATGGACGCGGAGGCCGCGGACGCGGTGCTGTCCGAGGCCCAGGTGGGGCTGGATGCCACCACCTACTGCGACACGGTCCTCATCCCGCTGCTGCGCGAGATGGCCTCCCGCCTGGACGTGGCGCGCGAGCACCTGGCCTCCGCGCTGGTGCGGCAGCGGCTGCGCATGCTGCTGGCGGGAATGGAGCGCGTGGGTGAAGGGCCCCGGGCGCTCCTGGCGTGTCCGGCGAGGGACCACCACGAGGGCGGACTCCTGGCGCTGGGCGTGCACCTCAAGGCGCGGGGCTGGCGGGTGACGCTGCTGGGGGCGGACACGCCCGCGGAGGCGCTGGAGGGGGCGTGCATGCAGGTCCGCCCGGACGTGGTGGCGCTGTCGTTCCTCCGCCGCCGGGACGCGGAGGACTTCGTCGCGGTGTTGTCCGAAGCGATGCATGCGTGCGCGCCCACGCCGGTGGTGGTAGGCGGTCCGGGAGCGCGGGAGCACCTGAAGACCCTCTTCACGCTGGGCGCGCAGTACGCGGAGTCCGCGGAGGAACTCATCGCCGTCTGGCAACAGGCGCGAAACGCGCAGAACCGACCGTGAAGCACGCACACCATGGCTGAGCGCACCTATCGCATCCACATCGCCGCGGAGCTGTCAGGGGTCCGCGTGGAGCTCATCCGGGCCTGGGAGCGCCGCTACGGGGTGCTCGTGCCCGAGCGCACGCCCGCGGGCTATCGCGTCTACACCGACCGCGACGTGGCCCTGCTCAAGCGGCTCAAGGCGCTGACGGACGAGGGCGTGGCCATCAGCGAGGCGGCGAAGCTGTTGCCCCAGCTGCGCGCGGAGCTGGACGCGGTGGCGCGCCCCCCGCCCCCCGAGAGCCACGAGGAGCGGATCGGGTCGCGACCGGAGGCGTGGCGCGCGGCGGTGATGGCCGCGGCCGAAACGTATGACCAGCCCCGCGTCGCGCGCGTCCTGGACGAGGTGCTGGCGGCGCTGCCGCCGCTGAAGGCCTTCGAGGACGTGCTGGTGCCGGTGCAGCGCGAGGTGGGCGAGCGCTGGCACGCGGGAACGCTGTCGGTGGCGCAGGAGCACCTGGTGACGCAGGTGGTGCGCGAGCGGGTGGTGAGCCTGCTGCACGGCGCGCCCCGGGGAGGGCGCAAGCACGCGGTGCTGGCGTGTTTCCCGGAGGAAGAGCACGAGATCGGCCTGCTGGGTGCGGCGCTGCGGCTGCGCTACGCGGGCATGCGAGTGACGCTGCTGGGGCAGCGAGTGCCGGCGGAAGGGCTGGGCGAGACGGTGGCACGAGCAAAGCCAGACGTGGTGGGCCTGTCGGCGGTGATGAACCGGGGCGCCACGGTGTTCGAGGACGTGCTCACGCGCATCCGGGAGGCCTTGCCCCAGGGGCTGCCCCTCTGGGTGGGAGGCCCCGCCGCCCAGGCGCACGCGGACATCTGCGCGCGGCTGGGCGTGAGGCTCTTCATCCACGAGGACGACTGGACGCGGATGGCGGGCTGAAGCCCCGGCCGCTATTCAGGATCCAGGGCCCAGGCGCCTTCTTCCCAGCGTTTCAAGGTCTGCCCTGCCTTGAATGGCACGAGTCCTTCGCCCCTGGCCGCCTCCATCAAGACCTCACGTGCCTCATGCGTCCGGTAGCGAAGCAGGTAGGCCGCGGCCATGACCCGCACATCCATTCGTGGATGACTGAAAAGCACCGTGAGCGCCTCGCGGCCTGTATCCCCATGCGCCCGGAGTTGCTCGAAAGCGGAGATGTATTTCCTCGCGCATCGGTTCCCGGCCTTCGCAGCGCCCTGCCAGATCGCGTCGGTCTGGGCGGCGACATTATCCGCGAATTGCCTGACGAGTGCATCCAAGCTCATCGCCAGATACTTCACCTTCGGCTCTCGCATGTCCCCTGTGGTTCCCCAGAGTTCGTTTGGCACCGGTCCCTTCGCCAGCCTGCATTCAAGGGCCTCCATGCATCCGGCCCACCCACTGGAACGGTTCTACTCTTCCAGGGGAAGGGTTCCGTTCTTCCACGCATCAAGGGTCATGGCTGCACTGAGTCCCATCAGGCTCGACGCAGGGGTAGACAATGCGGAGAGCGCCGCCTCCGCCTCACTGGGGGCGAACCGCAAGGCAGCTGTCGCCGCCCAATACCTCGTTCCTTCTTCGGGGTCGGAGAGTAAACCCAGCAAGGCCGCCTCCGCCTCCGCCCCGCGCGTTTGCAACTCTCGCCTGACGGCGACCGCGTGCTTGTACTCCTTGTTGGCGGCGCGAGTGTTGAGCGCGTTCAACAAATGACCGTGTTTCGCTGAAAGCTCACGATCAACGCTTCCAGCGTCAGCGTCTTGAGGTCCTTTGTCTTCATGGGAGAGGTGGCGAGCGGGGCGCCCGTCAAGGGGAAGGGTTCACGGGAGGCCCCTCTGCTATTCCGGATCCAAGTCCCAGACGCCTTCTTCCCACCCTTTCAACGTCTGCTGGGCGCCGAAGGCAACGAGCCCTTCTCCTTTTGCAGCCTCCTCCAGCACCGCCCTGGCCTCGGCGGTGCGGTAACGGAGCAGGAAGGCAGCAGCCGTGGCCCTCACGTCCATCCTGGGGTGTTTCAGGAGGATGCAAAGTGCCTCTCTTCCTTCATTACCTCGGGCACGGAGTTCTTCAAAAGCCGTGATGTATCGGTCGCCGTGCTCATCCTCGGGGTCTGCACCCACCTGGAAGATCGCATCCGTCTGGGCCGCGACATTCTCGGCAAACTCCCTGACCCATCCCTCCAGAGTCATCGCCAGATTCCCTTCTTGATGTTTTCAATGGCGAGCATGCCGAAATCGCGTTGGGCTGCGTAAGACTGCGTGCTCAGCCACTCTCGAATGGTCAGGACGCGTGAACGAGTGAGGAGCGGGTACTTCCTTGAATAGAACGCGCTGACCATGTCGTGGAGCGACTTATCCAAGGCGATGACATTCTCGGTGTTGTGAATTGCTTCTGGCCCGAAATGACGAACGTTCCCTTCGGTCTGCTCGACGATGTGGTGCCACTCCTTGTTCGGGCCCGCGCTCCCTCGCGCCTTCGTCATGCCCCGGTGTGTCTGCCACGCCTTGTATCCAGAGGAAGTGCTCCCACCGACGGGCGTTCCACTCGAGGACATCGCGACTGCACCCGGCGCGAGGCCGACCGTGAAGCCGTCCGCGGCGATGGCGACCGTCTCGACCTGTCCCACGGCCGCGTAGACCACGCCGGCTTCCGCCTCGGCCCGGACCGCGGCCTGGGCTGCCCCAGGCAAGCCCGGCAGCTTCGTTCCAAGCGTCGCCCCCGTGCTTCCGATGGCCGCCGTCGCCAGCATCACGAAGGCTCGCGCCGCCTGCCGGCCCATCACCTTGCCGAATCGCTCTCCCGCTCCGCGCAGCTCGTCGAACGTCAGCGCCGCGTCCGACTCCACCATCAGGTGCCGGAAGCCCTGGATGAGTGCCCAGAACGTGTCGATGCCCACGTAGGCGATGAGCCCTGCCGAGAGCACCGCCGCCACGCCCTTCGTCGCGGGCTCAGGCACGGTCCAGAGCAACGCATACGTGACTGCTGTCCACAGCGCGGCCTGCATCAGCGCCTCGGGATTCGCCATGTCCTTCACGGCCTCCCACAGCTCCTCCAGCACCGCCCCCTTCGCCAGCGCGAGCGCCAGGGCGAAGCGCGCGTCCCCCGTGATGACTGGGCTCTCCTTCAGCAGGCCCAGACAGTCACCGGCCCGTCCGGTCCGTCCGCACCAGCGCAAGTAGGCGCGGGTCAGCTCCACGTCTGGCTGCGTCTGCTCGGAGGACAGGTGCTCACCCGGCCCGAGCGGCGTGATGCGGCGGCGCTGCACATCCATCAGGTACGAACCGCTCCGGGGCTCCACCTCGAAGAGGCGCCGGGCCGCATCCTGGGCCCTTGGTGACAACCGAAGCCCCGGGGCCAGCCGCGCCACGGCCTCCTTCAGAGCCCCCGCATCAAGCAGGACCGGCCGGGCCGTTCCATCCGCACGAGGCATGTGGACGACAGGCGCACCGCGCCCCGTGTCGAGCCGGACGACCTTCGTCGCACCGCTACACCCGACCAGCGCCCAGAACAGGGACAGCACCAGCCATGGAAGCCGCATCAGGAGCTCCAATCGCATGCCCTTGTCCATGCGAACCTACCGCTGAGGGGCCTCTCCACCCGTGCGCACCTTGGACCGCAGGGCCTCCCACAGCATCGCGTGGTTGAGCAGGATGTCCTTGATGCCATTCCGGACGCTCTCGGAATCCAGCGCTTGCTTGCTCATCAGCGCATGCGCGTCGAGCGCGTCGATGATGGCACTCATGATCTCTTCCCGAAGATCTGGCGAGTTCGCGAACTGTTCCTTGGTGTTGTTCGCGGCCTGCTGGGCCAGCGTGGTGGACTCCAGCAACTTCCCCAGCAAGACACTGTTCACGTAGACGAGCTTGTCCTGGTCCGAAAGCTCTCCTTCGAACAGCGTATTCACCTTTTCAATGATCTCCTTGAGCCTTGCACGCTCCTTCTCCTGCACGCTGCCCCCACCGGCCTCCGTCGCGGGGAAGAGCGTCGGCTTCTCTCCCACGGAGAGCTGAAGCGGGACCTTGGCCTGGCCTCGTAGCGTGTAGTGCGTGAGCCTGACCTTCGACAGGTCGATGTCCTCGCGCTCGCGTCCAAACTCAAGAAGCGGAAGCAGGCGTTTGTAGAAGATGGCCCGCTTCTCGATGGCGGTGCTGCCGTAGTCGAAGATCTGGGAAAGGAAGGTGTAGAGCCGGAGGAACGCCCCCATGTCCGACTTGAAGAGGGCGAGGGCATCCAACTCGGCCTTCGCGTCCTTCCGGGCCTTCGCGTCAGAGCGTTCGTTGGCGGCCCTGAAGGCAGCCTGCGCGGCCTTGAAGCGCTTCATGAGCCGGTCCACGACCGGCTCGATGGCCTTCACGAGGTCACTCTGCCTCGCCTTGGGGTTGAGCTCCGCTTCAACCACACGCTCGACCTCGAAGTCGTCGTAATGGCCCGCACCGTCGAGCTTGGCGCGCAGGTTGAACACCACGTTCGGGTCGGTCGTGGCCGACAGTTCCGCGGTCGTGTAGTACGTCTTGAAAGCGGTGAGGATGTCAGCCGCATCATTGATGAAGTCCACGATGTAGGTCGTGTCCTTGCCAGGATGCGCCCGGTTCAGCCGCGACAGCGTCTGGACCGCCTGGATGCCTGCCAGCCGCTTGTCCACGTACATGCCGCAGAGCAGTGGCTGGTCGAAGCCGGTCTGGAACTTGTTGGCGACGAGCAGCACCTGATACTCGCCGCCCTTGAACGCCTCGCGGATGTCGCGTCCCTTCAGGTGGGGGTTCAGCGCCTTGCTGTTCTCCGTGAACGGCTCCGGCCCGGACTCCTCATCCATGACCTCGCCGGAGAACGCCACGAGCGTCCCCATCTTGTAGCCGCGCTCCTGGATGTACTTCTCGATGGCGAGCTGCCAGCGCACCGCCTCCAGTCGGCTGGCGACGACGACCATCGCCTTGGCCTGTCCCTCCAGCAGCGGGGCGACGTGCGCGCGGTAGTGCTCCACCACGACCCGCACCTTCTCCGCGATGTTGTAGGGGTGGAGCCTCACCCAGCCCATGATCCGCTTCAGCGCGGCGCTCTTCTCCACCTCCTTCTCGTCCACCTCCTTGCCTTCATGGGCGAGCTTGAAGGCCAGGCTGTAGGGCGTGTAGTTCTTCAGCACGTCGAGGATGAACTTCTCCTCGATGGCCTGTCGCATGGAATAGACGTGGAATGGCACCGGGATGTTGTCGGGCGCGGGCTTGCGCGACGGGTCCGGCCGGGTGCCGAAGATCTCCATCGTCTTGCTCTTCGGCGTGGCCGTGAACGCGACGAACGTGATGCCAGAATCATTGGCGCGTGAGGCCATCTGCGCCGTGAGGAGGTCCTCGCTGCTCACCTCACCGCCGTCGTTGAGCTCCGCCAGCTCCGCGGGGCACAGGACGGCCTTGAGCTTGGAGGCGGCCTCACCGGTCTGCGAGCTGTGGGCCTCGTCGGCGATGACCGCGAAGTGCTTGCCCTGGGTCGCGGCCAGCCGCCGCACCTCTTCGATGGCGAAGGGGAACGTCTGGATGGTGCAGACGACGATCTTCTTCTTGCCCGAAAGCGCCTCGGCGAGCTTGCCGCTCTTGCTGCCATCCTGGTTGGTGATGGTCGCCACGACGCCGGTCGTGCGCTCGAAGCCGAAGATGGCCTCCTGAAGCTGGGAGTCGATGACGTTGCGGTCGGAGACGACCAGCACCGTGTCGAAGACCTTCTTGTGCTGGGCGTCGTGCAGCTCGGCCAGGAAGTGCGCCGTCCACGCGATGGAGTTCGTCTTCCCCGACCCGGCCGAGTGCTGGACGAGGTACTTCGTGCCGGGCCCATCCGTGAGCACGGCGGCCTGGAGCCTCCGGGTGACGTCCAGCTGGTGGTAGCGGGGGAAGAGGAGCCGGGTGATCTGCTTCTTCGGGTCGCGCTGGGCGATAAGGTAGCGCCCCAGGATTTCGAGCCAGCTCTCGCGCGCCCAGACCTGCTCCCACAGGTACGCGGTGCGGTGGCCGCCGGAGCGGTTCACCGGATTGCCCGCGCCACCATCGTCGCCCTGGTTGAAGGGCAGGAAGCCGGTCGCCGGTCCTTCGAGCCGCGTCACCATGTGGACTTCGCTGTTGCTCACCGCGAAGTGCACCAGCGCGCCGCTCGGGAACGAGAGGAGGGGTTCCGTGGCCTGCCCCTTGGGGTGTGGCAGGCGGTCGAAGCGGTACTGATCAATGGCGTCCGTGACGCTCTGGGTGAAGTCGGTCTTCAGCTCGGCCGTCGCCACCGGCACACCGTTGAGGAAGAGCACCAGATCGATGCTGTTCTCGTTGTGAACGGAGTAGCGGACCTGCCGCACCACACGCAGCCGGTTGGCTTCGTAGCGCGCGAGGATGTCGGGGTTGATGGCGAGCGCGGGCTTGAACTCGGCCAGCTTGAGCGGCTGCTTGAGGCCCAGCAGCTCGATGCCATGGCGCAGGACGTCGAGCGTGCCACGTTGATTGAGCTGGTCGCGCAGGCGGTTGAGCAGTGTCTCCCCGGCATTGCTGCCGTGGTTCTTCGTCAGCGTCTCCCACGCCTGGGGCTGCGTGGCCTGAACCCAGGCGACCACGTCGGGCGGGAAGAGCGCGCGTGGACGGTCGTAGTCGGAGGCGTCTTCGTCCGCGTGAAGCCAACCGTGGGACGCGAGGTGGGCGCAGATCTCGGACTCGAAACTGATTTCCTTATGGAGGCTCACGCTGCGGCCCTGTCGGCGATGGCGCGAACGTCGATCTGGCCGGTGACGGCGGCGGAGATCAGGGCGGTGCGGCGCTCTTGGAGGAGTTCGATGGCGCGCTGAGCTTCGACTGCCAACGCATCGAATTGCTTTAGCTTAATATCAATATATCCTACAGTCGCAACCTGCTCGTCATCTGGAGGCACGCAAACCGCAAGTTCACGAACTGTTGCTATCGACACCTCGTTGAACGTTGAGCCTTGTTTGCTGAGTTCCCAGTACCAAGCGACGGCAGCCGTTCCGAAATAGGCAACCAAGTACTGGCTCGTCACTCTGCATCCCGGAACGATTCGGGCAACTCCACGGGAAAGATTCGCCCCCGCCAATTCCATTGGCACGACATGCGCAGCACCAATCGAAGCCCGAATCCCTAGAATCACTTCGCCACCGGTCAAGGCAGAGCGTGGATATGCGCTTGCAATCTCGGCACTTGTCCTCTGGAGACTATCGAGATCAAACGTTCCAGAACTCATGTTCGTCGTCTGTACGAACGGCACACCTGTCGCAAGCGGCTCGCCCGGCTGAACGATGCCGTAGGAGATTGAAGTGTCATCTGCAATCAGTCGTTTTAGCGGAAGCACTGCCCAATGCGCCGGAACCTCGCCAAGCCACTCGACACCCGAGGGCTTCATGGGCGCGTTGGGGTTCAGTCCCTTGGTGACGGCGAGGGAGATGACGGCTTCGCGCTTCTCCTTCAGCAGTTCGATCAGTCGTTGCTGTTCGGCCACCAGTTCATCGATCTTCGCAGTTTCGCGATCGAGGAAATTGCTGATGGCGACCTGCTCGGGCAAGGGCGGTAGAACTACGCGATGATTAGATATCTGCTCTTCATTTATTGATGGAACAGCACCTGGATTTGCGAGCATGGAGAGGTCGAGCAGGGGCAGTAAATGAAGGAGGAATTGCGGCACGCAATTCCTATTCACAATCAGCCCCATCATGTTGTTGTCAATGCAGGATGGTTGGCCCAGCCAGCGATATCGCTGAAGCAGCAGCGCTGCTCCTACCTTTGCGAAGACAATTGTCCACACAGGCAACACCCGTGCACGCAAGAGACGAGCGGTGTCTTGTGAAATCGTGTGGTTTGCATTCCGCAGCGCGCCATCCACATCGGCTTGACCAATGTCGCCAACCTTGAAGAACGGGATGTCAAAGGTGGTTTGTCCTTGATGCTCTTCAGGAAACCCAGCCCCACCCTTGAAAACACCAATCAGGCCGAGCTTCACGACGTCCCAATGTGCCGGCACCTCGCCCAGCCACTCGACACCGCTGTCCTTGTACTCCGGGTAGCGAGGAAAGCTCATTTCGACAGCCCCCCAATCATCGTGACGATGCGGTCTGTAACGCCCTTCAACTCAGCATCGATTTCCGCGAGCGGGCGCGGCGGCTTGAAGACGTAGAAATGCCGGTTGAAGGGAATCTCGTAACCCACCTTCGTCTTCTCGTGATCAATCCAGGCATCCGGCGCATGGGGTACCACCTCGCGCTGGAGGTACGTCTCCACGTCCTCGGAGAGCGGGACGTTCTCCGTGTCGCGCAGGTTCGCGTCCGCCACGGGCTTGCCCTTGCCCTTTCCCTTTGTGCCCAGCACCTGACGGCCCTTGTCGTCACGCTCGGGACGCTCGACCGTGATGGTGCGGTAGCCGAAATCCTCGTTCTTGAAGATGCGGCTGATGGGTACCCCCGCCCGCGTCAGCTTCTTGAACGCGCCGAAGATGCGCGTGATGTCCTCGATGTGCTCGGGGCTCAGTTCCTTGCGCTTGCTGCCGAGGCTCTTCCTCATCTTCTGGAAGAAGCTGCTCGCGTCGATGAGCTGCACCTTGCCCTTGCGCTGGGCAGGCTTCCGGTTGCTCACGATCCACACATAGGTGCTGATGCCCGTGTTGTAGAACATGTCCGTGGGCAGGCCGATGATGGCCTCCACCAGGTCGTTCTCCAGCATGTAGCGGCGGATCTCGCTCTCACCCGACCCCGCGCCTCCAGTGAAGAGCGGCGAACCGTTGAGGACGATGCCGAAGCGGCTTCCCCCGTCCTTCTCCGGCCGCATCTTTGAAACCAGGTGCAGCAGGAACAGCAGCGAGCCGTCGCTCACGCGCGGCAGGCCCGGGCCGAAGCGGCCGTTGAAGCCCTGCTGTTCGGCTTCCTTGCGGACCTCCTTCTCGATCTTCTTCCACTCGACGCCGAACGGCGGGTTCGACAGCATGTAGTCGAAGTGCTTGCCGTGATGCCCGTCCGCGGAGAGCGTATTGCCGAAGATGATGTTGGCGACGTCCTGCCCCTTGATGAGCATGTCCGCCTTGCAGATGGCGTAGGACTCGGGGTTCAGCTCCTGTCCGTACATGACGAGGCGGGCCTTGGGATTCATCGCGGCCAGGTGCTCGCCAGCCACGCTCAACATGCCGCCAGTGCCCGCCGTCGGGTCATACAGGTGGCGCACGATGCCGGGCTTCACGAGCGCGTCGTCGTCCTCGATGAAGAGGAGGTTGACCATGAGCCGGATGACCTCGCGGGGCGTGAAGTGCTCTCCGGCGGTCTCGTTTGACAGTTCGGCGAACTTGCGGATCAGCTCCTCGAACACCGAGCCCATCTTCGCGTTGTCTACGACGTTCGGGTGCAGGTCGATGTTCGCGAACTTCTCCGTCACCAGGTACAGCAGCCCGGCCTTGGACAACCTGTCAATCTGCGCGTGGAACTCGAAGCGCTCGAAGATGTCCCGCACCGAGGCTGAGAAGCCCTGCACGTAGGCGCGCAGGTTCTCACCAATGTTGTGCTGGTCGCCCATGAGCTTCTTCAGGTCGAGCGGCGACGTGTTGAAGAAGTGCTGGCCGGACTTCTTGAGCAGGAAGGGCTCGGGGTTGAGCTTCGCCTTCTCGCGGGCCACCTTCTCCGCGAGGACCGCGGGCTTCGTCGCTTCCAGCACGCAGTCGAGGCGCCGCAGCACCGTGAACGGGAGGATGACCTTCCCGTACTCGGACTGCTTGTAGTCGCCGCGCAGCAGGTCCGCGACCGACCAGATGAAGGAGGAGAGGTTCGGCTCACTCATGACGGCGCTCTTTCGGGGCGCCCGGAGCGAAGGGGAGCGGGTTGAGGCATGCGGGGCCGCTCCGGGGCAATCCCGGTCATGGTAGCAGCGGCCGTTCAGGGACGGCCATCCCCAAGAGATGCACTTCAGGCCCGCTGGCCCGTGGAGCGCTTCTCACTCAGGGTGCGCGCTGCGCGGCCCCGTCACGCGCTCGAAACGCACTCCCAGGTTCCCCACCTCCTCAAGCGCACGCTTGATCTCCTCTGAGACGATGAGCGCGGAGGAGTAGCCTTGTATCCGGAAGACCCGGGCTCCTTCGGTCTTGGCAGGGTCGATACGCAGACCGTGGATTGCGCGGTACGTTCCTGCTCTCTCCGGCGCAACTCCATCTGGAGGATAGATTTGCACCTCCTTGGAGTTCTCTTCATCAACACACCTGAAGCACTTGGTTGCGTTGATGATATAGAGATTCTTGCCTGTTCCTTCAATTTCGATAGGGAATGTCTGGACGTCATCGGGCGCCAGCGTGCGAAAGACATTCGCAACCTGCTCGTCCGCGACAGGGGTTCTCCCCGAATTCGCCACCGAGAAGGAGCGCTGCGGCCCCTCACGGAAGGGTCTGCTCGTGAGGGGGCCGGGGTCTGGCAGGCGCCTTCCGTCCCCAAACATCCAGGGGTCATCCAGTTCACCGCCAGATGCCGGAGCAGGCAACTCCAGTACCCACTGATGAACATCCGCAATCCCTATGTCGTAGAAGTGGTCATCAGGCATCCACTAGCCCTCTTTCGGAGCAATCAGGCGCCGAAGTTCGGAATCCGGCGTCAGAAGGTCATCTGCGATCTTCGCAAGCTCCTCGACCAATCGCTCTCGGCACGTGTCTTTGTTCCTGCATTTTCCTAGCGCGTCATTCAGCCTCCGCAACACAGCCTCATGGTATTCGTGCGGATGTGGCCCCTGGTGTCCACGTAGACGAACTTTGTTGGCGACATCTTCCAGGGACAGCCCGGCCCGGGAAAAGACTTCTTCGCACAGCGGCGTCCAAGGCCCTCCGGACACAGCCGAAATCAGGTTCTTGTTCGTGCAGATGTGATGAACCGGCCCCTCGGCGTCACCTGGAATCTGGCCGTTCGAGGACATCGCGAGCGCGGCGACGGCCCCAGGCGCGAGCGCGACGTTGAGCACTCCCGCAGCAGGCATCGCGACGGAAGTCACACCCCCGTTCATCGCAGCCCCAAGCTGAAAACCAGCCTCAGCCTCTGCTCGGAGCGCGGCCTGGGGGAAGCCCGGGAGCTTGGGGCCCTGGGCCGCCATCGCGTTCTTCCCGCCGAGGGCCGCCGTGACGAGGAGCACCAGGACGCGCGTGCCATTCGTGCCGAGCACCTTTCCGAAGCGATGGCCGATGTCCTGCAACTCGATGGTGCTCGTTGCCGTCCCTGCCTCGTCCCAGAGCCGGACGAAGCCCCGGCCCATCTCCCAGACGGGCACGATGCCCAGCCAGGCCACCAGGGCGGCCGTCAGCGCCACGGCGATGGCCTTGGTGACAGGCTCGGGCAGCGTCAGGGTGAGAAGCAGGCTCAGCGCGGCGGACGTCACCAGGGCCTTGAGCGCCGCCGGGTTCAGCATCTTGCCCGCCTCGGCCGCGACGCCCTCCCACACGCTGTCGAGCGCGAAGGACAAGGCCATGAGCGTGCGGTCCTTGCGCGAGAACGTCAGCCCCGTGCCGCCCACCAGGGAGAGGCAGTCGTCCGCCTCGGGGCAGAGGCGCGCGTACAACGACTCAGGTGAACTCCCCGAGCCGGAGTCCGCCAGTCCTTCCGAGGAGGCGAGCAGCCTCCTGGACCGCACCCACCCACGCGCATCCGCCGCTTCCGCCTCACGGAACGCAACGTCCATGCGCAGGTCCAGGATGAGCCGCGTGAGGGCGGAGGTGAAGGCGTCCTCGCTCACCTGGACCGGGGCAGCCTCTACCGGCGCGTGGGCAATCCGTTGACCGTTCCCGGTATCGAGGTGGACGACACGGGAGGTCGCACACCCTGACACCAGGAGCAGCAGAGAAGCGACGACAACCCATCTCATGGAGTCCCCGAGCGCGCCTCCCGGCAAGGCAGAAGGCGCGGCATCCTGACCTTGGGGGGGCACAACTTCAACGGAACCCTTCACCGGACGGGGCCTGCGTGAAGGGGAGGCCGGACGTGGCCCCCTTGCGTGAGTGCCCCAGCTCAAGACCCTCCGCGCGCGGCTTGAACCTCGTGCGGTGGGGGCAATGACTCATGCGGACCCGTCACCCGCTCGAACGACACTCCCAGGTTCCCCACCGCTTCGAGGGCGGACTTGACCTCCTCGGAGACAATGAACGCGGTCTTGAACTTCTTGGGCCGCAGGACATGCGCGCCCCCGGTCTTCGAGGCGTCGATCCGCAGGCCGTAGATCCAGCGGTACTCCCCTTCGTATTCAGGGAATGAGTCCTCGGGATAGTGCTGCACTTCCCGGCATCGTGCTTCGTCGATGCAATCAACCATCCTGGTTGCATTGACGACCAGGTACGGCTCGGCTTCTCCCTCTATCGACACCGGAAACAGTTGAACATCGTCTGGCGCGATGGCCCTGAAGACGTTCGCGACGGCTTCGCTGACGATGGGGGCTTTCTCTATGACAGAGAACATGAATGTCCGCTTCTCACCCGGATGCGAAATCTGGGCTTTGATGGGTCCAGGGTCTGGGAGGACGCGACCGTCCGCGAACATCCAAGGCTCCTCGAAGGCGCCACCAGATACCGGTTCGGGAGTTGAAACGAGCCACTGGGGTACATCCCCCATTTCAACCCAATAGAATCGAGCCTCCATCTCACCCCTCCACCTTGACAATGAAGCTTCGCAATTCAGAACCCTGCATCAGGAGTTCATTGGCAATCGTTGCAAGCTCTTTCATCAACCTTGCCCGGCAGGTCTCAGTTGTCTTGCAGCGACTGACGGCATCCTGTAGCCGACTCACCACCTTCTTGTGATACAGCTCGGGATGAGGCCCTTCATGGCCATTGAGTCGGATCTTGTTTGCCGCGTCCTCAAGCGTCATGCCGGCCTTCTTGAAAATCTTCTCGCACAATGGCGTCCAGGGCCCTCCGGACACAGCGGAGACCAGGTTCTTGTTCGTGCAGATGTGATGAACCGGCCCCTCGGCGTCGCCTGGAATCTGGCCGTTCGAGTACATCGCGATCGCGGCAACAGCCCCAGGCGCGAGCGCCACGTTGAGCACTCCAGCAGCAGGCATCGCGATGGAAGTCACACCCCCGTTCATCGCTGCCCCAAGCTGAAAACCGGCCTCGGCCTCTGCGTGGAGCGCGGCCTGGGGGAAGCCCGGGAGCTTGGGGCCCTGGGCCGCCATCGCGTTCTTCCCGCCGAGGGCCGCCGTGACGAGCAGCACCAGGACGCGCGTGCCATTCGTGCCGAGCACCTTTCCGAAGCGATGACCGATGTCCTGTAGCTCGATGACGCTCGTTGCCGTCCCTGCCTCGTCCCAAAGCCGCACGAAGCCCCGGCCCATCTCCCAGACGGGCACGATGCCCAGCCAGGCCACCATGGCGGCCGTCAGCGCCACGGCGATGGCCTTGGTGATAGGCTCGGGCAGCGTCAGGGTGAGAAGCAGGCTCAGCGCGGCGGACGTCACCAGGGCCTTGAGCGCCGCCGGGTTCAGCAGCTTGCCCACCTCGGCCGCGACGCCCTCCCACGCGCTGTCGAGCGCGAAGGACAAGGCCATGAGCGTGCGGTCCTTGCGCGAGAACGTCAGCCCCGTCCCGCCCACCAGGGACAAGCAGTCATCCGCGGCGGGACAGAGGCGCGCGTACAACGACTCAGGTGAGCTCCCCGAGCCGGAGTCCGCCAGTCCCTCCGAGGAGGCGAGCAGCGTCCTGGACCGCACCCACCCACGCGCATCCGCCGCTTCCGCCTCACGGAACGCGACGTCCATGCGCAGGTCCAGGATGAGCTGCGTGAGGGCGGACGTGAACGCGTCCTCGCTCACCCGCACCGGGGCAGCCTCCACCGGCGTGTGGGCAATGCGCTGACCGTTCCCGGTGTCGAGATGGACGACACGGGAGGCCGCACACCCTGCCATCAGGAGCAGCAGGGAAACGGCTACAACAAATCGCATGGAGTCCCCAAGGGCGCCTCCCGGAAAGGAAGAAGGCGCGGCATCCTGACCTTGGGGAATGACGACTGCAACGGAACCCTGGGTCCGCCCAGGCGCACGCGGACGTCCGCGCGCGGCTGGGCGTGAGGCTCTTCATCCACGAGGACGACTGGACGCGGATGGCGGGCGGAGCGCCCCCGGCGTCACTGCTGGCAGAGCGGAGGCAGCGAGCGGGCCAGGCCCACCGCCGAGTCCACCTGCCCGAGCGCCGTGGTGAAGACCTGCTGCGCGGCCCCGGCGTTCCCCGTCAGCAGCAGGGTGGTGGCATCGCGCAGGCTGCTGACGCCGGAGGTGGCCGTGGCGAGCGGAGCCCGGAGGTCCGCCGTCAGGGCCGAGGGCGCCAGCAGCGCCACCGCCGCCTCCGCCTGGGTGACCGCCAGGAGCGCGGCGGTGTTCTGCTGGGTGGCCGCGAGGACGGTGAACAGGTTCAGCGTCGTGAGGGCCTCCCGGGTGGTGGCCGCCGCGGTTTGCGCCGCGTGCACCGCGGTGGTGACCGCCGTGATGGCCACGGCTTCGGTGGAGTCGGTGCTCACGCACTGCTGGGACTGCGCGGAAGCCGGCACGACGTAGAGGGCCACGGTCAGCACGGCGGCGGACAGCCAGTTCGTACGAGTCGTCATGGGTTCGGTTTCGCGCGACGGCGGACACCGCCCCTCCCTCCGCGACAGCGGGACGGGTTCCACCAGCCCGCGCGGGCGAGTGGGGGTTGAGGGGTTGTGAAGAATTACAACCGGAGGGTAGGGAATAACTGGGCCCGACCCTCGCGTCCGTCAATCAATGGCAGACTTCGGGACGAGCGGCTGTGCTTCCCGGGACGCGAGCGTTGAACCCTCCTCCAACGCTGTCAGGTGGCGACGCCCGCTTTCTCAATGCGCGAGGGCCCCGGCTGCCTTCGCCTGCGCGTCCGTGAAGTGCCCGTAATCCGACTCCACCTGATCCGAATAGGCGCAGGCGAACTCCGCGATGGCCTCATCGAAGTGGTCCTTGCTGCCCAGGTAGCCCGCGATGAGCGCGGCGTCGCCGGTGCGCGCATGGGCTCGGGCCAGCGTCGCGCCGCACGCGTCCGCGTAGTCCTGGAACATGGGCCCGTCCATCTTCTCCGCGTCCAGCGAGCCCTTCATGTCGCGCAGCTGGCGCACGTAGAAGGCGCCCATGCCCTCCACCTCCGTCCAGCCGAGGAACAGGTCGGAGAAGGCCTGCATGCGCCGCTGGCCCACCACCACGCGCTCGCCCGCGCTGTGGAATTCGCTGGGGCCCAGGTAGGGCTCCAGCACGGAGGCCTTCGCTTCCTTGAGCTGCAACACCAGCGGGTCCTCCCCGCCGTTGCCTTCACACAGCACGACGTAGGCCTGCAAGCCCACGCTGCCCACGCCCACGACCTTGAAGCCCCACTCCTTGCGCTGGTAGCGCAGGCACAGGTCGCGCACCGCGCCGTCAAGCGACGCGAGGTAGCCCACCGTGAGCCGCTTGATGCGCCGCTCCAGCTCCGCGGCCGACACGTCCATCTTCACCGCCGTGAGCGGGAAGAGCAGGGGCGGCTGGTAGGCCAGGTGCCGCTGTCCGTTGCGCTCCACGGTGAGCTTCTCCACCGCGTGCGCGCTGGTGTGGCGCTTCGCCTTCTCCACCGCCTCCGTGGCGAGCTTCGCCGTGTCGACGGATTCGGCGTTCTTCAGCTCCTTCGCGTCCACGTGGAGCGACCAGACCTCCAGCAGGCTCATCGTGGTCAGCTCGCGCATGGTGAGCCGGTAGGACTCCACGGCCTTGCGCGCGGCCTTCTTTCCGCAGCGGGCGCCCAGGCCGTTCTGCTTCGCCGCCATGACGAAGCTGGCGGCCAGGCGCTTCACGTCCCATTCGAACGGGCCGGGCAGCGTCTCGTCGAAGTCGTTGAGGTCGAAGATGAGGTTGCGCTCGGGCGTGCCGAACAGGCCGAAGTTGGCCAGGTGCGCGTCGCCACAAATCTGGCTGCGCAGGCCACTGTGCGGCGTGTGGGCCAGGTCGCGCGCCATGACGAGGGGCGTTCCGCGCAGGAAGGCGAAGGGCGACTCCGACATGCGCTCATGGCGCACGGGCACCAGCCACGGCAGCCGCGTGGTGTCGGACTCCTTGAGCTGCGCGAGCGGGTCGCGTCCCCGGAAGGGCTTCCACGCGGCATGGCTGCTCCGGGGGCAGCGCTTGCGCAGGGCGCGGCCGGCGTCCATGCGCTCCTCCACGCCGCGGAAGTCCACGGCCTGGAGCCGCGAGGGCTTCAGCTTCCGGGGCGTGCGCCGCGTGCGCTGCTGCTTCTGGGTGGATACGAGGGGGACCTTCGCTGCGCCCAACTCCGATGTACCGTCCGCATCCATGGGGTGTGTGACTCCTCACCCCCAAAAGTGGATCCGGCACCGCGGAACCGGAAGCGTCCAGGGCCGGAAAATCGTCCGCCCTTGGGAGCGACAGCGGGGAGTGTTCACTCCCGGAGGGACACGTTTCGCGGCGTGAGTGGGATGCCGCCCTTCGGGCGCAGCGTGATGGCGGGGAGGACCTCCGGCGCGGGCCCTGGCGCGGCGTCGAAGTGGAAGCGTTGGAGCACCGTGGCCAGCACCAGGCGGATCACCATCAGCGCGGAGCCCGCGCCGATGCAGAGCCTGGGCCCTCCTCCGAACGGACACCAGGCGAAGCGTGGGATGCGCCGCTCCAGCCCGTCCGCCCAGCGCTCGGGACGGAAGGCCTCCGGTTCCGGAAAGTAGCGCGCGTCGCGGTGCAGCGCCCACTGTGACCACGCGACCACCGTCCCGGCGGGGACGTGGACGCCGTCCATCCGGTCGTCCGCTTCCGCCACCCGGCTCATGCCCCACGCGGGTGGATACAGACGCAGCGACTCCTTCACCACCTGCTCGCAGTACGGCAGCGACGGCAGGTCCGCCACCGTGGGCTCGCGGCCCCCCAACACCGTGGCCAGCTCCCGCCGCAGGGTTGCTTCCGCCTCCGGGTGGCGCGCCAGCAACCACAGGCTGAGCGCCAGCGCGGCGGCGGTCGTCTCATGCCCGGCGATCATCAAGGTCAGACATTCGTCGCGCAGCTGCGCGTCCGTCAGGTGCTCGCCGTCCTCGGCCTGCGCCTCCAGCAGCAGGCCCAGGAGGTCGTCTCCGGAAGCTCCCTGCTTCCGGCGGCGCTCCACCACGTCGTCCACGACGGCGTGCAGGGCGCGCAGGCCGGTCCTGAACCGCCGCTGCCCCGGCGTGGGCAACCAGGCGGGCAGCGGAATGGGCGTGTCGAAGAGGAACTGGGCGTGCAGCATCACCACCTCCATGGCCCGTCCCAGCTCCCGCGCCTGCGCGGAGAGGTTCGCGCCGAAGAGCGTCCCCGCCACCACGTCCAGCGTCAGCGCCATCATCTCCGTGTACGCGTCGAAGGCCTCTCCCTCCCGCCGCGACGCCAGCCAGGTGTTCGCGGCCTTCACCGCCACGCTCCCGTGCGCGGCCAGCAGGTTCTTGTGGAAGGCCGGCTGCATCATCCGCCGCAGCCGCAGCCAGACGTCGCCATGGCTGGTGAACAGGCCCTGGCCCACCACCGACTCCAGGGCGCGCTTCTGGAAGGCGTCCTTCGGGTAGTTGCGGAAGTTCTTCACCAACACGTGCTCGATGGCGTCCGACGTGTTGAGCAGGTAGATGCCCGTCCCCACGAAGCGGGTCCGCACCACCGCGCCCCGGTCCGCGTAGCGCAGGAAGAAGCCCAGCGGATCCTTCCGGTACTCCAGCCCCTGGCCCACCCACGGCAGCCCCGCGGGAAGCCGGGGAGGAAGAACCGCGGAGTCAGACGGTGCGGCGTGCATGCGGCGGCTCCTGGGCGGGGCGCAAAGGACCTTCCCGAGGGCCCGAGTGTAGCCGAGCCGGGCCGGTGTCAGTCCCTACCGCGCCTCCCTCCGGTGACGGCGCACGCTACAAACCCAGACACCTGTGACACACGGGGTTACAGCGACTTGCTGCGTCAGCGCGTTTTCCCGGTGAAGCAGAAAGATTTGTTTTCGCATGTTACTGGCTCGGAGGGTGCAGGGCCCACCGGCAGCCGGGCGCGAGCAGGTGCCCGGCGTTTCACCCTTCCTGGGTGAAACACACCCCCTTTCGAGGTCGAAGACATGCGGACGATGAAGACGGGATTCGTGATGGCGGCGGCGTTCCTGGCGCTGACGGGTTGCCAGGGGCCGGACGACAGCGCGCAGGCCCCCGTGGGCGCGCAGGAGTCGCAGGCGCAGGGCTGTGTCTCGCGGTTCAATGGCATCCAGAGCTGTGCGGTGGGCAACGCGCAGCTGGCCGCCACGGCGGAGGGGCTCCAGGTGTTCGGGCTCGCGCAGGGGACCACGAACGGCGTGGCCAGCCGGTTCTCCAACGCGCAGGGCTGGCAGCAGTCCACGCGGATGACCCTGGCCGGCGGTCAGGGCCAGTTCTCGCTGGCCGCGCGTGACGCGGATCAGGTCGTCAGCAGCCTGAGCGTCACGCCGGGCGCGAACCAGACGCAGCTGACCCTGGCCCCCAGCTTCACCGGCACCGCCGGCGGCTCCAGCTACCGCGTCAACGTGTACCGCGACGGCGTGTTCCAGGGCGGCGGCACCCACGAGCCCGCGGCCCGCGTCATCATCTTCACGGACTGGATGGGCAACGTGTACATGGCCTGGGGCTTCGCCAACATCGACTTCCGCCACCTGCCGTTCCCGTTCGCGGTGCGCGAAGGCGCCGCTCCCCAGACCGAGACGGGCGCCTGCACCTGGCGCATGAGCCTCAAGGGCAAGACCTTCACCACCCAGGTGGATGGCCAGCAGCTCACCGGTGACACGCTGGAGCTGGTGGAGCAGATCGGCGACGGCGCCTATCCCTACCGCCACTTCTCCGGCATCGACGTGAAGGGCTCCGCGGGCAGCTACACCCTCCTGAGCGAGGCCACCGCCCAGGGCGACGCCGCCCAGGCGCGCTAGCCGTTCTGTCGTGACACCTCCCGTCCCCCGGCTTCGTGCCAGGGGACGGGGGCGTGGGGCTCACCAGAGCTGGAAGAGCTTCTTGTCCGTGCCGTCACCCGTGTTGTTGTAGAGGACCGCGTCCGCCCAGCGGGTGACGTCGAGCGCGAGCGCGCCCCACTCCGCGATCGCCGCGCCCGCGAGAATCAACGCCTTGTCGGCCTCGCCCGGGATGAGGCCCGCCACGCCCTCTCCCGTCATGCCGCCGAAGGCCAGGACGTTGGAGCCGAACTTCTCCGAGTCCCAGAAGGTGGAGTGGTAGGGCACCGAGGGGTCGATCTCCCCATCCAGCTCCAGGATGTAGCTGACGAGCGACAGGACCAGGCTCACGAGGCCCATGAACGTCAGCAGCGTGCTGTCCGTCACCTCCAGCGCCTTCGCCAGCCCCTTCGCCTTCACGTCAGCGCCCCGCGTCCAGCTCAGCAGGGACACGAGCCCGGTGACCACGGCCTCCAGGGAGTAGAGCGCCCAGAGCATCCGGTCCAACTGCTGCGAGGGCACGTCCGCGTCGAACGGGAAGCTCCCCGCCACCCCCGTCCAGGTGGAGACGGTCTGCCCGGTGGAGAACCACCGCTGCGAGACCTCACTCTTCGTGAGCTGCCCCGCCGTCAGGAAGCCCGTGTAGAAGAACGAGGAGACAATCGACAGCGCGCCGCCGATGACCGAATAGTTGTGGGCGGCGTCGCCAATCACGTTGTCGCCGTTGTCCTCCTTCGACTCGGGCAGCGCCACCAGCGACGTGGTGCGCCAGGGCGTCAGGGCCTTCATGGAGCGGGACTGCTTCTGCTGGGCCCCGGCCTGCTCGGGAACCGGGGCCTCCCCCGTCAGCAGCTTGAAGACAATCGTGACGGGGATGGCCGCGAGCAGGCTGAGGGCGCCCAGCATCGTCAGGGAGTCCTCTCCCGTGAGCTTCTTGTACAGCCAGCTCAAGACCGGGATGTTGAACGGACGCAGGAGCACGTCGTCCAGGATCGCCTGGCTCACGTCCGCGATGACCTCGCACAGGCCCACCAGCAGGTCCCTCGCGGCGGCCAGCAGCGTCTTCGCGGCCTCGCCCGCCAGCAACTGGACGAGCGAGTGCAGGCTGACGGTGCCCTGCTGCACCATCGTCTGGAGGCCCTGGCACAGCTCCTTCACGGAGTCCGCGACGTCCGACAGGATGTTCCCCACCGTCTGTAGGAAGTCGGTGATGGCCTGCGCCACCGGCGCGTCGGACTCCTCGGCCGTGCTGTCGCCGATGCCGCCATGGGAGACCTGGTAGGTGGAGAAGGTCGCGCCCGGGCTGGTGGTGAGGCAGTCGTTGGCGGACTGCTGCTCCGGCGTCTGCGCGGCCTGCGTCTGGGTCACCACCTGCTGCGTCGTCACGTCCGGCATGCCCAGCGCGGTCTGGCAGACGCCATCCCACTTCGCGATGAGCCCGTCGAAGTACTGGGTGATGGACGCCTCCATGCCCTTCATGTTGCCCGCGAGCGCCAGGACCACGTCCTTCGTCATCGCCTCCATCACGCGCTGGGTGGCGAGGATGTCGTCCCACGCGAACAGGAAGCCCAGGAACTGGATGATGTCTTCAATCAGCACCGCGAGCTGCTGGAACAGCCAGCTGATGAGCTGGAGCGCTTCCTTGATGGTGCGCACGACGAACGACACCACCTGCTCGCCAATCTTCACGAAGAACTGGAGCAGCGTCTTCGTGCCGCTGACGATGGGCTGGATGACGTACTCGTAGACGGCGCCCGCGGCGCTCTTGAGCGCCTGGAGCACGTCGCCCGCGGCCGTCTCGATGGCGTTCGTCACGTTGCCCAGGACCTTGAAGGATGTCTGGGTTTTCGCCATCGCCGTGGGCGCTGGTGCGGTGTCCTCCTCAACGGGCGCCGCCGAGCCGTCCGCGGGCAGGCTGTCCATGTGGTCCATCAGCTGCTGGAGCGAGGCCTGCACCTGCGCCACCAGGTCCGGGTCCGCGCCGGGGGGCACCACGGGCGTGCCGTCCGGCTTCTTCCACTGGGACAGGTCCTGGCCCTTGAGCTTCGCGGCCAGGTTCGCGCGCAGCTCCGCGCTGGGGTCCGCGGTCACGTCCTGGGCGAGGAACGCCGCGCTGAAGCGGAACACGGGCGTGCCCACGTCGGACACCTTGTTGATGAGCGTCACCGTGCCGTTGGCGTCCGTCTTCACCTCGACCTTGGTGCTGGCGTCCAGGTCCGTCCAGTAGCCGTTCACCATCACGCGGGACCACTCGGAGGCGTTGACCTGGACCGTCTGGCCCACGAGCACCGCGCCCTGCGCGTCGGTGAAGCGCACCACCGTGGTGTAGCTGGGGAACTCCTGCCCGTTGGCCAGGGTGGGCAACACCATGTCCGTGTTCTGCCAGGCGGTGGTGTCCGGGTCCTGCCACAGGTACGTGATGAGGCTGTTGTCCGTGGAGGTCACGAACAGCTCCCCCGTGGAGCGCTTCTGGTTGCGGCGAGGGGCGAGCCGCGCCACGTGCTCGCGCTGCTGGAGCGGCGCGGACCAGCCTTCGGTGGCGCCCACGGCGTTGTTCAGGGAGAACAGCCGCTGGCTGCCGTCCACCGCCCAGACGCTGACGCGGGAAGCGTCCTGCTGCGCCAGCACGGTGGTGACGCCCGACAGCACGTCCGATGACGCGACGGTGAGCGCGGTGCTCTTCGCGTTCTTCAGTCCCGTGGAGGGGAACCACGCCAGCCCGTCACCGCCCACATACAGCGCGCTCAGCCCCTGGTTCTGGCGGTCCTCCAGTGCCCACAGACAGCGCGCGCCCGGCGGCGCCGTCACCGACAGCGAGTGCGTGGTGTTGGTGGAGGGGTCCAGGAGGCTGGTGAAGGTGAGGCACCGCTTGCCGGTGTTGTCGTCGAACAGCGACCAGGTGCCCCGGTAGGAGATGCCGGTGATGGAGGCCCGGGCCACCACCACGTCGTGCAGCGTCTGCATGTCCTTGGGCGGCGCCCAGTTCACCCAGGCGCTGCCCGTGGTGCTCGTGGAGGCGTCCACGAAGTAGCGGCCCGTGGTGCCGGACGTGTTCTTCACCTCCGCGACCAGCAGCGGCGCCTCGCTGGCGCTGACGAAGTCGCCCAGGAGCAGCCGCTGCACGGGCATGCCGGCGGGAGCGCCATTGCGCTGGACCCACGCGGTGTTGAGCGTGTTCCAGGGGCCGCCGTCCGGCGTGGGCAGGAGGGCCGGGGAGACGAACACGCGGCTGCCGCCCGCGCCGTCATCCAGGGCCACGGCGATGATGACCTGGCCCGAGGGGGCCTGGACCACCGCGTAGCCCTGCACGTCGTGGTTTGCGTCCGGGCTGAGCTCGACCTGGCGCCAGCCGGTCGTCACGGTGGTGTCGCGCAACATCACCCACAGCGTCTTGCGCGCGGTGTTCGCGGCGGACGCGCCCACGCTGAACAGCAGCGGCGAGCCGCCGGTGTCCTCCGCGGAGGCGAGGGGATACGCCGCGTCCACGGAGGTGGCGGCCAGGTAGTTGTACATCAGGCTGGAGGAAACGGTCGCCGAGCCCGTCACCGAGCCCGTTTCGGAAGTCTGGGACATGGAAGGTCCTTGGGATGTCTTTGAAATGAGAGGGATTGGCGCTTCAGCCGGGGAACGACACGTCCACCTGGACGGCGCCTTCCGAGTTGAAGACAAACTGGCTGTAGTCATGCGCGGCGCCCGTGGGCAGCACGATGCAGTCTTCGATGTCCAACGCCGTGGAGGCGTTGTCACGGAAGGTATTGGCCAGGTCGTTGGCGAACTTCTGCGCCTGCTGCGTGATTTCGTCCTGCGGCGACGTGGAGGTCCAGCCGAGCAGCTTGTCCAGCGCGTTGAAGACCCAGCCATCCAGGGTCTTGTCCACGTCCGGTGCCGGGGCCTTGCCCAGGACGATGCTCACGGACGTCACCAGCTTGCCGCCGTCACCGGCCTGGAGGGTGATGGTGCCCGTCCAGGGCTGCACGTAGGTGGCCTTGCCCAGCACGTCCTTCAGGCTCAGCCCGATGAAGTCCAGGGGATACTGGCTGACCTCGATGTCCACCTGGAACTGGCCGTTCAGGGACACCGTGCAGCGGTCCGTCTGGCTGGTGTTGGGACTGGTGGTGAACGCGATGCTCTCCGTGCCGAGCACGTACTGGTCGAAGCCGTTGTTCACCTGGACGAACTCGCCGCGTCCGTCGTTCTTCGCCGAGTTGTTCTTCGAGCCTGAGCACGTGTAGGCGAGCGGCCCCGTGTGCCAGGTGGAGACGGGGATGCCGGAGGCCGTCGCGATGGCCGGCAGCACCACCGGCTTCAGGTAGCCCTCGCCCAGCGTGTCCTGGCTGAGGAACAGCCGCGCCCGGGCCTCCGCCGGGGTGCCGTCCGGGTTGGTGGTGGCGGCCAGCGGCGCGGTGAAGCCGAAGCGCGAGTTCCAGTTGGGCTCCTTCCGGCCCCGGCTCATCATGCACACGTTGAGCGTGCTGAAGTTCCCGTTCGCGCTGTAGCGGGTCGTGCGCTCCTTCGCGAACGTGGGGACGATGCTCGCGGGGCTGCCCGGCGCCTGCGGCGTGTACGCCACGTCCATGTGGCCCACGCCGGCCAGCGTGGCCTGGAGGGCGCTCTGCGCGGCCTGGCTGAGCGCCACGGGCTTGTTGCTCGCGTCCACCACCTGGAGCGACCGGAACAGCGACGGCTGGGTCAGGTCCAGGAAGAGGCGGTAGACGGAGTAGTTGAGCGACTGGAGGCCCTGGACGTACTGCTTCGCCGCGGTGGTGGCGGCCAGCGTGTTGGGGTCCGTCACCTGGGCCTGCGACAGGTCCAGCGACACGATGACCGTCGTCCCTGACAGGGACTGCGTCTTCGTCACGCCACCCTCCACGTACTGGAGGGTCGCGGTGGTGAAGGGCAGGTGCACGTCCAGGTGGGTCGTCTGGTCGTCGGGGACCGACACGGTCGGGTCGCCCATGGCCGTCACGGTGAGCTGCGCCCCGCCGCTGGCCTGGTGCGTGAAGGCGGACGGGATGAGCTGGTAGTAGCGCAGCGCGTGCAGCTGCTTGTTGATGAGGCCCACCGACAGCGCCCACACCAGGTCCCACTCATGGGGCGCGCGCGGCTTGAAGTCCACCCGGTAGGTGGTCGCGTGGTTGTCGCCGCTGCTGTCCGTCTGGGTGATGGTCACCGGCGCGAGGGCGGTGTTCGTGGTGGCGGTATAGGACTCGTGGTGCTGCGCGCCGCTGGAGTAGTTCCAGTAGAAGGAGAGGGGCACCTGCTCGTTCCCCGTCTCCAGCGTGTACGTCACCGTGCCTTCAGGACCCGGGGAGACGGAGTTCTTCTGCTCGATCTTGAAGGTCGTGCTGGAGCCCGCGGCGATGCTGGTGGCGGGCGCGGCTCCGCTGAGCGAGCCGTCCTTGTAGTCGGGCGTGCCGCGGTTATCGATGGGGCAGCCCGAGTTGTTCTGGATGGTGAGGGTCGTGGAGATCGTCATGGAAGGACCGTGCGGGTGGGGGACACGAGGCGTGAAACACAACCTGTTTCACGGACACGCTGTCTTCCCACTGCAAGGCCAGGACCACTTCGCAACCCATCGTGATCACATCCACGGCTCGCGCACGCTCCCGAATCTGCGTGCTGCGGGGACGCACCTGCGTCGTGCCGCGCGCTACCGCTCGTCGCCTGGCACCGGCCGGAGCTGTCCACTGTTGATGGCCAGGGACAGGCTGCGCTCCATCGCTTCGATTTCCTCGCGCGAGCCGGCGCGGAGGGCCTGATGGAAGCGCTGCTGATCCGTTTCCGTCCAGCGGCCCCGGGCGATGGCGCCGTCCAGCACCTGCTGCCCCTGGCGTGAGGCCTCCACCTGTTCGGGCGTGATGGCTGGACGCGCCTCTTCCTCACGCTCCGTGGGCTGTGTTGCCCCGGGCTCCCTCGCCGCGAGCACGGCGAGCTGTTCGCGGATGAGCCGCAGCTCCTCGCGCGAGTCCTGTGCCTGCATCACGACGGAGGCCGCCGGCGCGGGACGGGACTGCACGAGACCGCGAAGGTGGCCGAGCTGCGCCTCCAGCTTCGCGTCCAGCATGTGCTCCACGCGGGACTCCAGGGTGGCGAAGGTCAGCGCCACGCCCCCGGTGATGCCGAGCGCGATGCCCGGGACCTGTGACACGAGTGTCTGGAGGAAGGTCTTCATCGAAGGCTCCGGGGGCGTGACGCAAGCGGCATGACTACGGCGCCTTCGGCTCCAGGTGCGAACCCTTGAGCACGTCGATGGCCTGACAGACGCCGCTCGCGTCCCAGGCGAAGTAGATGTAGGCCGAGTCGTTGGCGGACTGGACGCTGCGGACGAGCGCCGGCGAGGACGAGTAGCAGGACACGTAGACGCTCGCCGAGTTGTTGGCGAAGCACCGCACCGACTCACCCGACGTCGCGTCCGCGAAGGTCCGGCAATAGATGTTCTGGATGGCGTCCGTGCTGTTGCGCGCCGTGCCCATCGCGCCGTACGCCGTGCGGGCGGTCGTGTTGATGGTCACGAAGAACTGCGCCTTCGACCCCGCGTACGCCACGGGCACGGCCAGCAGCACCAGCGCGACGGACGTCCCCAACGCCTGCGTGAAACGCTTCATGGTGTGGCTCCCCTTCAGTGGAAATACTGATGGGGTTACGCCCGTCGCGCTGATTATTCCCGAGCACCTTCCGGGGAGGCGTCCTTCCCACTCCGGCGGGCCTGCTCCTATCGTCAGGGGACATCCCCTTCGCAGGAGCGTCCGCATGGGCAGCTATCTGGACTTCTACCGCCGCTCCATCGAAGCGCCGGAGGCGTTCTGGGCGGAGCAGGCCCGGCTCATCGACTGGGAGCGGCCCTTCGACGCCGTGCTGGATGACTCCCGGCCGCCCTTCGCGCGCTGGTTCGTCGGGGGCCGCACCAACCTGTGCCACAACGCCGTGGACCGGCACCTGGCCACCCGCGCGGACCAGCCGGCCCTGGTCTTCGAGTCCTCCGAAACGGACCAGCGCCGCCAGTACACCTATGCGCAGCTGCACGCGGAGGTGAACCGGGTGGCGGCCATGCTGCGCTCCCTGGGCGTGAAGCGCGGTGACCGCGTCATCGTCTACATGCCCATGGTGCCGGAGGCCGTCTTCGTGCTGCTCGCGTGCACGCGGCTGGGGGCCATCCACTCGGTGGTGTTCGGCGGCTTCGCGGCGCACAGCCTGGCCATGCGCATCGACGACGCGAAGCCCGTCCTGCTGGTGACGGCGGACGCGGGCATGCGCGCGGGCCGCGTCATCCCCTACAAGCCCCTGGTGGATGAGGCCCTGACGCTCGCGAAGCATCCGCCCGGGCACGTGCTGGTGCTGGACCGCGGGCTCGTTCCTGGAAGCCCCGTCACGCCGGGGCGCGACGTGGACTTCGCCACGCTGGGCGGTCAGCACGAGGGCGCGCGGGTGCCGGTGGAGTGGCTGGAGTCCTCCGAGCCCAGCTACATCCTCTACACGTCCGGCACCACCGGGAAGCCCAAGGGCGTGCAGCGTGACACGGGCGGCTACGCGGTGGCGCTGGCCGCGTCCATGCGGCACATCTACACGGGCCAGCCCGGCGAGGCGATGTTCACCGCCTCCGACATCGGCTGGGTGGTGGGCCATTCGTACATCGTCTACGGGCCGCTGCTGAATGGCATGACGACGGTGCTCTATGAAGGCCTGCCCATCCGGCCGGATGCCGCGGTGTGGTGGCGGCTCATCGAGCAATACAAGGTGAGCGTGATGTTCACGTCACCCACCGCCATCCGCATCCTGAAGAAGCAGGACGCGGCGTTCCTCAAGCGCCACGACACCTCCAGTTTGCGCTACCTGTTCCTCGCGGGTGAGCCATTGGATGCGCCCACGCATGCGTGGATTTCGGACGCGCTGCCGTCCACGCAGGTGCTGGACAACTACTGGCAGACGGAGACGGGCTGGCCCATCCTGGGGCCCGTTCCCGGCGTGGAGCCGCGCAAGCGCAAGCTGGGCTCACCGGGCACGGCCATCTACGGCTATCGCGTGAAGCTGGTGGACGGGCTGAGCGGTGAAGAGGTGACGGCGCCGAACCAGAAGGGCGTGCTGGTGGTTCAACCGCCGCTGCCGCCGGGGTGTCTGTCCACGGTGTGGGGCGACGACGCGCGCTTCGTCTCCACGTATTTCTCCAGCTTCGACACGCCCCTCTACAACACCTTCGACTGGGCCACGCGCGACGAGGACGGCGACTACTTCATCCTGGGCCGCACCGACGACGTCATCAACGTGGCGGGACACCGGCTGGGCACGCGCGAGATTGAAGAGGCCATCAGCGGCCACCCGGCCATCGCGGAGGTGGCGGTGGTGGGCGTGAAGGACGAGCTCAAGGGCCAGGTGGTGATGGCCTTCGTCGTGCCCAGGGACCCGGCGCGCCTGCACCGCGAGGAGGACCGCGACGCGCTCGCGCGCGAGGTGATGGACACGGTGGGCCGGACGCTGGGCGCCGTGGCCCGCCCCGCGGCGGTGTACGTGGTGGCGAACCTGCCCAAGACGCGCTCCGGCAAGCTGCTCCGCCGCAGCATCCAGGCCGTGGCGGAGGACCGCGAGCCGGGCGACCTCACCACCATCGAGGACCCGGGCGCGCTGGAAGGCATCCAGGCCGCCGTGAAGGCCCGGCCGCCGAAGGCTTGAAACAGGAAGGCCCCCGGCGCGGCCGCCCGGGCCGGGGCGACCACGCCGGGGAATACGTGAACGGTTACTGCCCGGAGCTCACCGTGAAGGTGGCGCCGGAGAACGCGGTGTAGCCACGGATGAGCACGTAGTACGTGCCCTGCTGCGCGGCGTTGATGGTGCAGGACTCGTCGCTGCTGGCACCCGCGGAGCGGCAGTCGTAGCTGGAGGTCGTGGGCGCGCTGCCGAACTTCACGTACAGGTCCGCGTCACCCGTGCCGCCGGCCAGCTGGAAGCGCATCGCGGTGGCGCCGGACGGCTTCACGTAGCTGAGGTTCGTGTTGCTGCTGCGGCTGCCGGACACGTTGGTCAGCGTGGTGATGGGGGTCCAGGACGGCGGCGCGGCCACGCCCACGGCGGTCCACGCCTCGTTGACGGACGTGACTGCGCTGGAGCCGTACAGGTCCGCGGCGGCCTGCGCGGTGGCGCCGCGCGCGTCGGAGAAGGTGCTGCCCGGCGTCAGGTAGACGGTGTTCGCGCGGTAGAAGATGGCCGCGCCCTTCATGATGCTGGCGTAGCTGTTGGCGTCGAGCGCGGGCACCACGTTGCTCGTCTTGCCGCGCGGGTGCGTGCCGCCCTTGACCATCAGGTGGAACGCCAGGTTCGCGATGCCGGAGTTCCAGTGCACGCCGCCGCTGTCGGACGTGCCGGTGTAGCGCGTGGGGTAGTAGTCGTAGTCCCCCGCGATGGCCGGGTCGTTCATGTAGCGAAGCGCGTCGCCCGCGGTGGCCGGCGTCCAGCACTCCTCGCCAATCTTCCAGGTGTTGGCGCTGACGGCGCCGTCCCGGTACGCCTCGATGGAGGCGCCGAAGATGTCGGACATGGCCTCGTTCAGCGCGCCGGACTCGTTGGCGTAGATGAGCTCCGAGGACGTGTCGGTGACGGCGTGGGTCAGCTCGTGGCCGACGACGTCCAGCACCGTGAGCGCGCTGGACTGCACGCCGTCCCCGTCGCCGTAGACCATCTGCGTCCCGTCCCAGAACGCGTTCACGTAGTTCTTGCTGTAGTGGACGCTGGAGGTGAGCGTCGTGCCCAGCCCGTCGTAGCTGTCCCGCCCGAACACGGTGGCGTAGAAGTCATACGTGAAGCCCGCGTTGTCGTGGGCCTGGTCCAGCAACGCGTCGCCGGAGGCGCCCTGGCCCTCGCTGCGCACCAGCGTTCCGGGCAGCGTGGTGCGGTTCTTCGCCGTGTAGGTCTTTCGGTTGCGGCTGGTCTGGAGGTTGTCGAAGCCCCAGACGGAGTCCCCCGTCCGCGCGTCGATGAAGACGTTGGGCCTGGAGGGCAGGCCGTCCACGTCCAGCGTCTCCATCTGCACGCGCCACGTCAGGCGGGTGTCCTTGGTGTCGGCGAGGATCTGCAGGTCCGCCCGGGGCGCGCCCGTGAGCACGCTGCCCTGCGCCTCCAGCCCGGCCGCGGCGCGCTGGATGGCCTCCTCCGCCCGGAGCCGGGGCGTGGTGTCCACCTTGAGGTCGCGCACCAGCCGGTCCGTCACGCCCGCGACCGTGCCGTCCGCGCCCAGGTGGACGATGGCCGTGGCGCCAAAGACAGGCACGCCCTGGAACGTCTGCGTGAGGCGCTCATGCGCCTGGCCACGCCCATCCACGTGGAAGCGCCGCGAGGACAGCTCCCCCGCGCCCTTGAAGAAGCCGGGGCGCTGCGCCTGGAGCTGGCGCAGGCCGTCGCCACGGCCGGGCCTGGCGCTCAGCGCGCTGCCCTGCTGTGCCTCCGCCTTCGGCGCGTCTTCAACGGTGTCGGTCGGACCGCAGGCGCTTCCCAGCAGCAGGAAGGACGCGAGCGAGGCGTAGTGACGGATGCGCATGGGGGGACTCCGGTTCGCGCGAGGGGCGCTTTCCAGGGGGTGTGGTTTCACCCAGAAAGGAAATTTCCTGGGCTTTTCAGGAGACTCGGGGACGCGTCAAACGGCCACAGCCGCGACCTGGGGGGCATGTTCGACACACGGGCTGTCTCAGTGAGACGCCCCACCGAAACACGCTGCTCCCCGCACCCGGCCGGAAGTCTCACAGGGGGATGCCTGTCATTGACCGTCAGGGGCCTGGCCGTGGCGGAGCGGAAACAGGGGGAGGCGGTCTCTGGAATGGAGCCGCCTCCCGGGCCCTTCAGCTCCGGCGCTTCGGTTCGCGCTTCGCGCCGGGCGCCGCGGGGTCCTTGGGCAGGTGCCGCAAACCCATCCACCCGAGCGCCGCGACGTGGCGGGCCACGTTCTCCGTGGAGAAGGACTTGCCCTCCGCGGCCCACCAGTGGCCCACCTGCGTCACCATGCCCACCAGCGCGTTGGCGTAGATGGGCGCCACCTTGGACGGGTAGCCGGCGCGCTCGAACTCGCTGCGGAAGACGTCGCCCACGCGCTGGGCCAGGTCATCGATGACGCGCGTCAGCCCACGCCGCGCCACCGCGGTGGGCGAGTCCCGCGTCAGCACCGCGAAGCCCGCGGGCTCGTCCTTCACGTAGGCCATGAACGCCAGCACCGCGTCCTCGAAGCGCTGCCGGGGCGTGCCCTGCGCGATGCTCGCCGACACGCGCGCCACCAGGTCGTCCATCTCCCGGTCCACGATGGCCGCGTACAGTCCCTCCTTCGCGCCGAAGTGCTCGTAGACGATGGGCTTGGACACGCCCGCCTGCTGGGCGACCTCTTCGATGGAGGTCGCCTCGTAGCCCTTCGAGGCGAAGGCCGACCGGCCGATCTCCATCAACTGGACCCGGCGCTCGGCGCCCGTCAGCCGCTGTTTCTTCTTCAAGTTGACCTCTAACCTACTCACCGGTAACTTACCGGACCGAAACCTACCATTCCGTAGGGAACGCGTGGAGCCGGCACCGTCATGAAATGCTTCGTTTCGAAGGGTGTCGAGTCCGCCGTGGGGTGCGCGTGAGCGCGTCGGTGCTGGGAATGGAGAAGCCGAAGCTGCGGGGCGTGCTGCACCAGTGGGCGGCGGCGTTCGCGGTGGGGGCGGGCGTGGTGCTGGTGGCGATGGCGCCCACGCCTCGCACGACGCTGGCGTCCGCGCTGTACGCGTTGAGCCTGGTGGGGCTGTTCACCATCAGCGCGACGTACCACCGGGTGAACTGGTCGCCGGGGGCCCGCGCGTGGATGCGCCGGGCGGACCACGCGGCCATCTTCCTGCTCATCGCGGGGACGTATACGCCGGTCATCCTGCTGGGCCTGCCGCCCGAGGTGGGCAACACGCTGATGGCCTGGCTCTACGCGGGCGCGCTGCTGGGCATCCTGCAGTCGATGTTCTGGGTGGGCGCGCCCAAGTGGGTGACGGCGGCGCTGGCCATCGCGGTGGGCTGGACGATGATGCCGTACTTCGGCGACGTCTTCCGCGCGCTGGGCCCTTCCGCCATCGCGCTCATCATCGCCGGGGGACTGGCGTACACGCTGGGCGCGCTCGCGTATGCCTTCAAGCGGCCCAACCCCCGGCCCGGCGTCTTCGGCTACCACGAAGTGTTCCACGCCATGACGCTGGTGGGCGCGGGGCTGCACTTCGTGCTGGTGCTGCGCCTGGTGCGCGCGGCGGGGTAGGGCGCTTCTCTTCAGCGTCCCGCGACGGCGAGCCGGCGCTTCGGGGCCGCCTGCTCCGGAGCCTTCCGGCCCAGGTACGTCTCTCCCCAGGACTTGAGCGCGGCAATCACACCGCGCAGCGTCTGGCCCTGCGGCGTGAGGCTGTACTCGACGCGCGGAGGAACCTCCGCGTACACCTGCCGGTGCACGAGCCCGCTCTCCTCCAGCTCGCGCAGGTGCTGCGTGAGCATCCGCTGCGTGACGTCCGGGATGCGCTTGCGCAGCTCCCCGAAGCGCAGCGTGCCTTCGAGCAGGTGGTAGAGGATGAGCCCCTTCCACTTGCCTCCAATCACGTCCAGCGTCGCGGACACGGGACACCCCGCGGAGCAGTCATAGGTCTTGTGCCGGGCCATGGTTCCCTTTTGGTGCGTATGGGCGGAAATCCTGCGTACTTGTCCGTTCCAACCTTCGGGACGATGTTGCACGCAAAGGAGCCCCCAATGCGAGCCGTTGCCCTCACGAAGTACCTCCCCAGTGATCATCCCGAGGCCTTTGCCGACGTGGAGCTGCCGGACCCCACGCCCGGCCCCGGCGACCTCCTGGTGCGCGTGCGCGCCGTGTCCGTGAACCCCGTGGACGTGAAGGTGCGCGCGCCCAAGGACAAGGTGGAGGCCTCGCCGCGCGTGCTCGGCTGGGACGCGGCGGGCGTGGTGGAGGCCGTGGGCAAGGACGTGAAGCGCTTCCGCCCCGGGGATGAGGTGTTCTACGCGGGCTCCATCGCGAAGCCCGGCACGGACTCCGAGCTGCACGTCGTGGACGCGCGCATCGTCGGCCGCAAGCCGAAGGGGCTGACGTTCGCCCAGGCGGCCGCGCTGCCGCTCACCTCCATCACCGCGTGGGAGCTGCTGTTCGAGCGCCTGGGCGTGCCCCAGCGCAAGACGGGCACTCCGAAGGACGCGCTGCTCGTGGTGGGCGGCGCGGGTGGCGTGGGTTCCATGGCCATTCAAATCGCCAGCAAGCTGACGGACCTCACGGTCATCGCCACGGCGTCGCGGCCGGAGACGGTGGAGTGGTGCAAGTCGTTGGGCGCGCACCATGTGGTGGACCACCGCCAGCCGCTGGCGGCGCAGGTGCAGGCGCTGGTGCCGGGTGGCGTGCGCTACGTGATGGCGCTCACCGCGACGGAGCAGCACTTCGCGCAGCTGGTGGAGTTGATGGCGCCGTTCGGCCAGCTGGGCATCATCGACGACCCGCAGACGCCGCTCGACGTGAACGCGATGAAGCGCAAGAGCCTGGCGCTCCACTGGGAGCTGATGTTCACCCGCGCCCTCTACGACGCGGATCCGCTCTCCCAGCAGCGGCTGCTCGACAGCGTGGCGGACCTGGTGGACGCCGGGACGCTGCGCACCACCATGACCCAGGACTTCGGACCGCTCACCGCCGCCAACCTGCGGCGCGCGCACGCGGCGGTGGAGACAGGCCGCACGCTGGGCAAGATTGTCTTGAGCGGCTTCCCCTGAGCCGTTCCGGAGGCGGTGAAGTCCGCCGCGCGCGCCGGTAGACTCGCGGCCCTCTTGGGCTTCGTGGAAGACACCTCCGGAAACACGTGGCGCGCCTGGGCGAAGCGGGCCGCCGCGTGGTCCGCGCCCGCGCTCTTCTCCGCGCTGGAGACCTACACGTTCAGCCGGGGCATGCCCGAGCCGCCCGCGCTGTGGCGGGTGCTCGCCGCGCAGATGCCCGCCTGGTACGTGTGGCTGCCGCTCACGCCGTGGCTCACCCTGCTCGCGGCGCGTGAGCCCCTGAGCCCCCCGAAGCCGCGCCCGGTCCTCGTGCACCTGGCGGCGTGCCTGGGGATGGGGGCCCTGTTCGCCGCCGTGTATGCGGTGACGACGGCGGGGTTCATGCCTACGGCCGGGAGGGACGCCGCCTGGGCCGCGCGCTGGCTGCGCGCGTGGTGGGGCTGGCTGCCGATGATGGGCATGGCCTACGCGACGGTGCTGGCGGTGGCCTCCGCCACCCGGGCCTCCCTCCGTGCGCGGGACAGCGAGCGGCAGGCCGCGGCGCTCGCGGTGCAGCTGGCCGAGTCCCGATTGCTCGCGCTCCAGACGCAGCTGCAGCCGCACTTCCTCTTCAACACGCTCAACGCCATTGTCGTGCTGGTGCGCGAGCGGGAGACGGAGGAGGCCGCGCGCATGCTGGTGCTGCTGAGCGACCTGCTCCGCCAGTTGCTCCAACAGGGAGCCACTCAAGAGGTGCCCCTGCGCGACGAGGTGGCGGTGCTGTCGCGCTACCTGGAGCTCCAGCAGCTGCGCTTCGCGGACCGGTTGCGCGTGGAGTGGGCCGTGGAGCCGGATGCGCTGGAGGCCCGCGTGCCCCATCTGGTGCTCCAGCCGCTCGCGGAGAATGCGCTCCGTCATGGCATCGGCATGCGCTCCGCGTCCGGGGTGCTGCGCATCAGCGCGAGGCGGTGCGGCGACGCGCTGGAGCTGACCGTGCGCGACGACGGCCCGGGGCTGCCCGGGGACTTCGACCTGGAGGCGGCCCAGGGGATCGGCCTGTCGAACACGCGTGCGCGGCTGTCGCAGCTCTATGGCGAAGCGGGGCAGCTGCGCGTCGCCAACGCGGAAGGGCAGGGCACCGTGGCCACCGTTCTCCTTCCGTGGCGCTCCATGTCGGGCACCGCCGGGGTGGCGCATGGCTGAGTTGCGCGTGCTGCGGGTGGCCGACGGACCACGAGTTCAGCACGAGCAGGTGCGGGCCCTGGCGCGCCAACCGGACGCCTCCGGGGTGGTGTATGGCTGAGCTTCGGGTACTGCGGGTGAATAGCGAGCCGTGGATCCGCCGCAAGCGGGTGCGGGCCCTGGTGTGCCAGCCAGACGCCTCCAGGGTGGCGCATGGCTGAGCTGCGGGTGCTGCTGGTGGATGACGAGCCGCTGGCCCGGAAGGGATTGCGTCAGGCCCTGGCGCGTCATCCGGACGTGGTGGTGTGCGGCGAGTGCCGCGACGGCCGGGAGGCGGTGGAGGCCATTCGCGGTCAGCGTCCCCACCTGGTGCTGCTGGACGTACAGATGCCGGAGCTGGACGGCTTCGGTGTGCTGCGCGAGGTGGGCGCGGAGCACATGCCCGCCGTCATCTTCATCACCGCGTTCGACACCTTCGCCGTGAAGGCCTTCACCGTGCACGCGGTGGACTACCTGGTGAAGCCCTTCGACGATGCACGCTTCGACGAGGCGCTGGCCCGGGCCCGGCAGCGGCTGCGCGCGGGCGAGGCCGCGGAGCTGGGGCGGCGGCTGGCGGACCTGCTGGCGGACGCGGGCCCGGCACCCAGGCCCGCCGAACCCCCAGCGGACCGGCTGCTGGTGCGCGTGGGGCTGCGCTCCGTGCTCGTCCCCGTCGCGGACATCGAGTGGGTGGAGGCGGACGACTACTGCGTCACGCTGCACGCGGATGGCAAGGCCCACGTACTGCGCGAGAGCCTGGCGGCGCTGGAGGCGCGGTTGGATCCGGAGCGCTTCGTGCGCATCCACCGCTCCGCCATTGTCAACGTGGAGTGCATCCAGGAGGTGCACCGGCCCTCGCCCACGGAGCAGGTGGTGGTGCTGCGAAGCGGCCAACGGCTCCGTGTGAGCCGCAGCCGCCGCGAGCACCTGGAGCGGCGGCTGGGCCGGGCCCGCTAAGCCCCCCGGACATCCCTGCTGTCCACCTCCCGTCTGGCGCGGTCCTCCAAAACCTGTCCGACAGTCGGACAGGTTTCCGCTGTGCGCCGCCGACAGGGAGCCCCGGCAGGGTTCTCACCTTCTCATCCGCGGGGACCGGACTCATGTCCGGGGGCAGGGCCTCAGGGCGCTCGGGCCTTCTGCACGGCGGTGGTGAGCGTGCTCCAGTCCGTGGGCTTCAGGTGCATGCCGAACACCCGGGCCACCGGAAGCTTCTCGCGCGCGGCCACCTGCACTGTTTCGTCCACCTGCTGCACGTTGAAGAACGTGCCGTCCGGCTGGGGCTGCACCAGGTCGGACGTGTAGAGCAGCCCGTGCTCCGGCAGCCACGCGAACAGCATCCGCTCCCCCGTCTCCGTGCGCACGGGGACGAGCTCCAGCCGGTTCTTCCCGCTGCCCACCACCCGCCGCCCCTCCACGACCTGGAGCTTCGCGGCGCGCGGCTTCCGGGCGAGCGCGTCCGGCAGCAATGTACGCGGCGACGCCACCAGCCGCTCCACCAGCGCGCGGTTGAGGTCCAGCACGTACACCGGGATGCCCCGGGCCACGTACTCGCGCAGCCCGCCGATGTGCGGCCACGCGTCGCTGGTGGACACCACCGCCTTCACCTTCAGGCCCGGGAAGCGCTTCGCGGCCTCGTCCAGCACGCGCGCCGAATAGCCGGACGCGAGCGGGCCCTCCACCACCACCAGGCCGTCGTCCTGCGCCACCAGGGCCACGTTCCACGCGCCCGGCAGCTGCACCACGCCGGGCGCCAGCTCCACGGGCGGCGCGTCCGGACGGAGCACGGGCGTGTCGTCCAGCTTCCTCGCGCGGCGCGCCTCGAAGCCCTGCTTCACGTCGTCCGTCACGGTGAAGTCCGCGTCCGCGAGCGGCGGATCCACCGTCACCGCCGTCACGGTCACGGAGTGGTGGGGCTGCCCGTTGCGCGCCCACTCCCAGTGGCGCGGGTAGCGCAGGCCGCCCGGCTCCAGGGCCCACGCCTGGAAGGACAGCACGGTGCGCACGTCGCCCCAGACGCTCCAGAAGGGGTCTTCCGGATGCGCGTCCACCGTCTCCACCGCTGTGGGCAGGCCCGTGCGGGCGTTGAGGAACAGGCGCACGCTCGCGCGGTCCAGGTGGAAGGCGACGACGTGGTGGGGCACTTCCTGCAACACCGTGTCCGCCTGGGCGCGCAGGTCCTTCGCGTCCAGGGCCGCGAGCAGCACGTGCTCCGGCGCGAAGGCCAGCCGCTCCTGCATGTCCTGGAGCTGGGCCGCGCCCATGGGCCGCCACTTCCCATCGAACTCCGCCGCGGCCACGCCGTCGGCCAGCAGCATCGTCACGCCCTTCCAGGCGTCCATCACCATGCCGCGCCCTTCGGACTTCTGGCGCAGGCGGCTCCGGCGCAGGTCGCGCAGCTCGTCGAACTGCTCGTAAATCACGAGGAAGGGCGGGGTGGGGCGCTCGGACTGCTCCAGCAGGTTCCAGTGGCCCACGCCGCGCACGCGCAGGCCGGTGAGCGCGCGGAGCCGGGCTTCGCCGCCCATGGCCTCGGCGGCGGCGCGGACGTGGGCGCGGCCGGCGTCCTCGGCGGCGGAGGCGGGCAGGGTGAGCAGCAGCACGGCGACAGCTGACAGCAGCAGAGGTCTTCGCATGGCCGCGAGGATGTCGCGGTTGGAACCTGCCCTCGGGGGCCATGCCGCCAGTGACGCGAACGGCGCGGCGAACGGTGCGCGGGGCGCGGCGAATGGTGGATGCACGGCAGTCCCTCCCGCCCCGGGCAGCCAGCCTTGCGAGGGGCCCGCCCGCACGGCCGGTCGCAGGGCGGCGGGACGGTGCACATCTTCGCCCGAAGTGAAGCGGCCCTGGCGAGGAGCGGACCATGAAGAAGACGGTGGCGGACCAGTTCGTGGAGGTCCTCGCGCTCGCGGGGGTGAAGCGCATCTACGGCGTGGTGGGTGACAGCCTCAACGCCCTCACGGAATCGCTGCGCCGGCGCGGCGACATCGAATGGGTCCCCATGCGCAACGAGGAGTCCGCCGCCTTCGCGGCCGGCGCGGAAGCGCACCTCACCGGGCAGCTCGCCGTGTGCGCGGGGAGCTGCGGCCCCGGCAACCTTCACCTCATCAACGGTCTGTATGACTGTCACCGCAGCCGGGCGCCGGTGCTGGCCATCGCCGCGCAGATTCCCTCCGTGGAGCTGGGCACCGGCTACTTCCAGGAGACGCATCCGGAGGTGCTCTTCAAGGAGTGCAGCCACTACTGCGAGCTGGTCTCCGGGCCCAACCAGATGCAGCGCACGGCGGAGATCGCCGTCCGCAACGCGGTGGGCAAGGGCGGCGTGGCCGTGGTGGTGCTCCCCGGCGACATCGCCATGCTGAAGGCGGAGGACGCGCGGGCCCCCACGCCGGAGTCGCTGCGCGTCTCCGCCTCCCAGCTGATGCCCGCCCAGGAGCAGGTGGAGCAGATGGCCGCGCTGCTCAACCGCGGAGGGCGCGTGACACTGCTGTGCGGCGCGGGCTGCGAGGGCGCGGGCGCGCAGGTGGTGGAGCTGGCGAAGCGGCTCCAGGCGCCCGTCGTCTCCGCGCTCCGGGGCAAGGAGTTCCTGGAGAAGGACAACCCCCACTTCGTGGGGCTCACGGGGCTCATTGGCTACGCGTCCGGGTACTGGGCGATGATCGACTGCGACGTGCTCCTGATGCTGGGCACGGACTTCCCCTACCGGCAGTTCTACCCGGACGGCGCGGACACCCGCATCATCCAGGTGGACGCGCGCGCGGAGAACATCGGCAAGCGCACGCGCGTGGACCTGGGCGTGGTGGGCAGCGTGTCCGCCACCGTCCAGGCGCTCCTGCCCCGCCTCGAAACGAAGCGCGACACGAAGCACCTGGAGCGGGCGCTCGCGCACTACCGCAAGACGCGCGAGGAGCTGGACTCCCTGGGACAGGGCACGGTGGGCAAGAAGCCCATCCACCCGCCACAGGTGGCCCGAGCCTTCGACCTCCAGGCGTCCGACGACGCCATCTTCACCTGTGACGTGGGCCTGCCCACGGTGTGGGCCGCGCGCTACGCGACCATGAAGGGCGGCCGGCGGCTGGTGGGCTCCTTCAACCACGGCTCCATGGCCAGCGCGCTCGCGCAAGCGATTGGCGCGCAGAAGGCCTTCCCGGACCGGCAGGTCATCTCCTTCTCCGGTGACGGCGGCTTCACGATGTTGATGGGGGACTTCATCGGCCTGGTGCAGCTGGGGCTGCCCATCAAGGTCGTGGTGTTCAACAACAGCTCCCTGGGCTTCGTGGCCATGGAGCAGCAGGTGGGCGGCATGCTCGACGTGGGCACGGCGCTGAAGAACCCGGACTTCGCCGCGCTGGCGGAGGCCGTGGGCGTCAAGGGCCTGCGCGTGGAGGACCCGGGTCAGGTGGACGAAGCTGTAAGGCAGGCGCTCGCGACGCCCGGGCCCGTGCTGGTGGACGCCGTGGTCAGCAAGGCGGAGCTGGTGATGCCCCCGCGCATCACCGCGTCCATGGCCGCCGGCTTCACCCTGTTCGGCATCAAGGCCCTGCTCAACGGCCGCACCAACGAGGTCCTGGAGCTGGCGCGCACCAACCTCTGGCGCTGAAAACCCTGTTGTTCCAGGGGGTTGGACGGGGTCGGAGAAAAATCAGCGGTGCCGCGAATCCATTCGGCCCGTGGCTGCCTCTTAGCTTGCGAATGGGGATTTTCCCCGCCGCATGAGGCAGGTCCATGGGCTCGACCACCACCCCCGACGCGTTGTTGCTGGCGGCCCACGGCGGTGACCGGGACGCGATGGTGCACCTGCTCCAGGTGCACCAGCCCAGCCTCCGGCGCTACGCGCAGAAGCGCTGCCTCATCAGCGACGTGGACGACGCGGTCCAGGAGACCCTGCTGGTGATGTCCCGCCACCTGACCGCCGTGCGCAAGCTGGCGTCGTTCACCGGGTGGATGTTCAAGATCGTCCAGCGCGAGTGCCGCCGCCTGGCCCGCACGGTGCTGAAGCAGGACCCCTACGAGGAAGCGCTCGCGGACCAGTGGGTGTCCGCGCACACGCCGGACTCGCTGCGGCTGGACCTGGCGTCCGCGCTGGAGTCGCTGCCGCCGCAGTACCTGGAGGTCGTCGTGCTGCGCGACTTCGAAGCGCTGTCCATCCGCGAGATGGCCGAGCGCCTGTCGCTGGACCCGGCGGCGGTGAAGAGCCGCCTGCACCGCGCCCGCGTGATGATCCGCGAATACCTGCTGGCCTGAATTCCAAACCCTCTCATCCGGAGTCCTTCCATGGCGAACCCCCTGTCCATCCTTGGCATCATCCACACGCTCGTGAGCGTGCCTCCCATCGTCTTCGGCGTCTGGGGCTTCGTGCGCGACGGGCGCATCGACCCGGGGACGCGCGTCGGCAAGGCGTACATCGTCAGCATGGTGACGTCGGTGGTGACGTCGTTCGGCCTGTCGAGCACGGGCGGCTTCAACCCGGGCCACGCGCTGGGCATCCTGGCGCTGCTGCTGATGGCGGTGGGCGCGGCGGCCCCGGCCCTGGGCGTGTTCGGCCGCGCCACGGAGTACGTGCGGACCCTCACGTACTCGGCCAGCTTCATGGTGTTGCTGGTGCCGGGCATCAACGAGACGCTGACCCGGCTGCCCGCGAACAAGCCCCTGGCGGACAGCCCCCAGTCCCCCCTGGTGCAGGCGGCCCTGGCGACGCTGCTGGGCCTGTTCCTCTGCGGCGCCTCGTACCAGGTGGTCCGGCTGCGCGCACGGACGCAGTCCCGGCCCCACCTTCAGGCGTAAAGCCCGTGTGGGCCCAGGTGCGGTAGGGCCCGGCGGGAAAGTGAAGAGGCGTGTCGATTGGTGGGGCCTTCATTCGACGTGGAGTAGAAGGCCCGCCTTTCCATTTGAACGGAGCACGCCATGGACGCCACCCTTTCCTCCTCCACCTCCGGGGTGGAAGCCGCCTCGAAGAAGAAGTCGTTCGCCCGCTACCTGCCGACGGTGGCCCGCGTCTTCATGGGGTTGGTGTTCTTCGTCTTCGGTCTGAACGGGTTCCTGGAGTTCATCCCCACGCCCAAGGACCTGAACCCGGCGGACCCGGCGGTGGCCTTCGGGATGGCGATGAAGGCGACGGGCTTCCTGTTCTGGCTGGTGAAGGGCACGGAGACGGTGGCGGGGCTGCTGCTGCTGTCCAACCGCTTCGTCCCGCTGGCGCTGGCGCTCATCGCGCCGGTCATCGTGAACATCTTCCTGACGCACGCCTTCCTGGCGCCGTCGGGCCTGGGGCTGGCGGTGGTGCTCCTGGCGGCGGAGCTCTTCCTCGCCTGGTCCTACCGGGCGGTGTACCGCCCGATGCTCGCCATGCGTGCGATGCCTTCCTGAGGGACGCGAAGGACCTTCGCCGCTCACGAGTCCGGTGGCCCCAGGGCGTGAGCAATAGAGCGCCAGAGCCGAGCAGCCCACCGGCCCATGTGGCCCAGGAAGTGGTGAAGCGGTCCGCCCTCCTTGTGCACCGTCACACCGGCTTGTCCGCGGGAGCCGGTGGGTGGGGGCTCGGACTGGCGGCCTTTCTCGGGAGCGGCCGCGCTCTGCTCGTCCTCATTGGCGGACTCAACACCCGGCTTGTCGGGCGTAAGCCCCAAGGCGGATGGAGACAGCAGCACCTCGCTGTCCGGTTCCCCGGGGCAAGCCTCCGCATGGGAGCGGGGGGCAACCTCGAGCACCTCGGTGTTCCTGGCTGGCGCAAGGCCGTCGAGGCCTGGCTCCGTCACGAGGGAACGTGCCTCCAGCGCCGCGTCCTGCTCGGGGAGGAGTGCAGGAGGATCCAGGAGGCACTCTTGGGCGCGCGTGGCTTCGGAGGGCGACTGCCTTTGGGGTGCAGGGGCAAAGGCGTCCATCACGCGCTCATCGCACGCATTCAGGAGCACTGGCAGTTGGTGCTGGAGGGCCCGCGCGTCGCGCTCCCCCAGGGCCACCATCGCGCAGTTGGCCCACTGGCGCAGCGCCTCGCCCCCCATGAAGGGTACCAGCTGGGCCACGCCTCCCAGGAAGGCCCGTTGTAGGGATTGAACAAGGAGCACGTGCCCGGGACGCGACGCCACCCGGGCCGCCAGCCGCAGCAAGTCGAATTCCACCTGCGCGCACCGGGCCCCATCCTCCCAGCGCGCCGCGTCCCAGAGACGGAAGCACATGCTCTCCAACTGGGACATGTCCGACGCAGAGGCCCTCTCACAGCAGTCGGTCAGGAGTTCCACCAGCACCTGCCGCTTGAGGCTGAAGTAGCCCTCCAGGAGCCACCGGGCTTGTGGGCTGCCTGCTTCATGCAGCGCCAGTCCCAGGTTCTCCAGCGTCAGCGACTCATCCAACGCTACCGCGCGCGTCTTGCGCCCCGGGCGCTGCACCACCAGGCCCCGCGCAGCCAGCCGCCGCAGCGCCTCACGGATGGTGCCTCGGCATACATCATAGCGACGCGCGAGCTTCGCTTCCGAGCCGAACTGCCCGCATGGCGGCAGCCTCCTGAGCGCAATATCGCGCTCGAGCTGCGCCTCCACGTACGCCACGAGCCCTCCCCGTCCCATCCCCGTCCCCTTCCTCGTCCCAACGCCGCCATCCAACCACAGGGGTCTGACATTCACGCGCGGCCCACGCGTCCTCCTTCGTTGCCTGCCGGGATGGCGCGTCCCCGGGCGCCGGGCGGCGAGAACCTGTCCGACAGTCGGACCGGTTCGCGGGCTCGGGTCTCACGCGGCGAAAGCCTGTCCGACAGTCGGACAGGTTTCCGGAACGCGCGCCCGGCGGGCGGCTTTGCCCGTGGGCCTGTCTCGCGGTCCGCGCACGCACACCGTCACGGACCACGTCTCCGCTCCGCGGGGAATGCGTCCTCGCGGAGAACCCGGGTTGCGGCTGGGGGCAACGAACGTCTGGCGGTCTATCTGGCCGCCGCGCGCAGCTCCAGGAGAAGGCGGCCCAGCATGTTGCTGCCGCTGCCGTCTCCCCCGTCGCCCCAGGAGTCGTCGTGCTCTGTGGGCTCCACCAGCTTCGCGTCGCCGATGGCCTGGAGCAGGCGGGCGAGGTCCTCGTGTTGGGAGAACTTCGCCTGGAGCGCCTCCCGCATCACCGCCACCTTCACGGATTCCCAGTCGCGGCGGAGCTTGCGCTTGCGGTCTTGGCCCATGCGCGCCGCCAACATCGGAGAGTTGGCCCGGCGGAGTTCCTCCTGGTCCGAGGCGTTCTCGAACTTCTGGGCCTGGAAGAAGTGCTCGGTGGTGGGCCAGGTCTTGCCGCGGACCTTGATGGGGGAGTGCGCGAAGTTCGAGCAATCCCCCGAGATCGAGCGGAGCTTCGCGCACCGCTCACGCTCGTGCCAGGGACGGAGGGGGCCCGGCCTACTTGAGGCTCTTCGCATCAATGACGAAACGGTACTTCACGTCGCCCTTCTCCAGCCGATCGAAGGCGTCGTTGATGCCCTGGATGGGAATGAGCTCGATGTCGGAGACGATGCCGTGCTTGCCGCAGAAGTCGAGCATCGCCTGCGTCTCCGGCAGGCCGCCGGTGCCAGAGCCGGAGAAGCTGGCGCGCCGGGAGAGGAGCGCGACCGGGGCCACCTCCAGCGGCTTCGCCGGGAATCCCACCAGCACCAGGTGGCCGTCGCGCCGCAGCAGCCCCAGGTAGGCGTTGACGTCGTGGGCCGCTGAAACCGTGTCGAGGATGAAGTCGAGCGAGTTCGCCTTCGCCGCCATCTCCTCCGGCTTCGACGACACCACCACCTCGTGCGCTCCCAGCCGCAGCGCGTCCTGCTTCTTGCGGTCCGTGTGGCTGAAGACGGTGACGTGCGCGCCCAGCGCGAGCGCGAACTTCACGCCCAGATGCCCCAGCCCGCCCAGCCCCACCACGCCCACCTTCTGGCCGGGCCCCACCTTCCAGTGTCGCAGCGGTGAGTATGTGGTGATGCCCGCGCACAGCAGAGGCGCCACCGCCGCCGGATCCAGGTTCGTGGGCACCTTCAGCACGAAGTGCTCGTCCACCACGACGCTGTCCGAGTACCCGCCCTGCGTGAAACTCTTCCCGTCCTGTTCTGGGCTGCCGTACGTCAGGACACCGCGGACCTTGCAGTACTGCTCATACCCGTCCTTGCAATCCACGCAGGCGCGGCATGAGTCCACCATCGTGCCCACGCCGGCCAGGTCCCCCGGCTGGAACTTCTTCACGTCGCGGCCTACTCGCACCACGCGGCCCACGATTTCGTGCCCCGGCACCAGCGGGTAGGGGGAGAAGCTCCAGTCGTTCCGGGCCATGTGCAGGTCCGTGTGGCAGACGCCGCAGTAGAGGATCTCCAGTTGCACATCGCGCGGACCGGGGTCGCGGCGCTCGAACTGGAAGGGCGTGAGAGGGGACCGGGCATCCGGGGCCGCGTAGCCGCGAGCGGGAATCATGGGCAGTGCTCCTGGGGTGGTACCGCGTGACGCCCGGAAGCATGCGGTGGGGCCTCCCTTCGCGAAACCGATGGAATCCGCACGTGGCATGTCGGAAAACTTCGGAATGGCCCTCACCCCGCTCAATGCCCTGAATGCCTTCCTCGCCGTGGGGCGCCGGCGCAGCTTCGCGGCGGCGGCCACGGAGCTGGGTATCTCCCCGTCCGCGCTGAGCCAGCAGGTGCGCCAGCTGGAGTCGCGGCTGGGCGTGCCGCTGCTCACCCGCACGACGCGCAGCGTGGCGCTGACGGACGCGGGCCGGCGGCTGCTGGAGCGCGCGGGCCCTTCCGTGGAGCAGGCGTTGGAGGCGCTCCAGGCGGCCACCGCCAGCGCGGGCGAGGTGACGGGCCGCGTGCGGCTGTCCGTGCCCACCATCTCCCTGTCCACGGTGGTGACGCCCATCCTGTTGCGCTTCGCCCAACGCCATCCCCAGGTGGAGGTGGAGCTGCGCATCGAGGACCGCTTCGTGGACATCGTGGCGGAGGGCCTGGACGCGGGCATCCGCCCGTTCGAGGCCGTCGAGCGGGACATGGTGCAGGTCCGCCTGTCCAAGCGCTTCCGCTACGTCGTCGTGGGGTCTCCCGCGTACCTCAAGCGCAAGGGCATTCCCCAGCGCCCGGAGGACCTGCTGGACCATGACTGCGTGAACATCCTCCTGCCGTCCACCGGGGCGAAGTACGCGTGGGAGCTGGAGCGCGGCAGGAAGACCTGGCGCATCCCGGTGCGCGGCCCCGTGCTCGCCACCCACGAAGGGGTGCTGGTGGCGATGGCGGAGGCGGGCCTGGCCCTCATGTATGCGTTTGAGCCCACCGTGGCGCCGCACCTGAAGCGCGGCACCCTGAAGCTCGTCCTGGAACCCTACGCGGCGTGGGTCGAGGGGTTGTTCCTCTACTTCCCCAGCCGCGCCCAGGTGTCCCCCGCGTTCCGCGCCTTCCTCGACGTGGCCCGCGAGGTGACGGCCGAAAGGGCCTGAGGGTCAGTCGCGCGGCGGGCCGCGGCGGCGGTCCACCACGCCCGTGGTGACAGGCAGCTGCGCGGACTTCGCGCTCCGGGCCCGCAGGCTCATGGCCGCGGCGCTCTCCGCGGGCAGACCCGCCCAGGTCCGCAGCCGCTCCAACGCCACGGCCTGCTCCGCTTCCGGCAGGCCCAGGATGCTGGAGCCGTGGTTGCCGCCCGGCTCGTAGAACCGGTACGAGTCATTGCGCGCGCTCACGCTGAAGGCGCCCGTGGACCACGGGTCGTTCTCTCCGTAGACCAGCAGGATGCGCTCGCCGAACGCCTTCACCCAGCCCTCCACGAGCGGCATGACGAAGGGGTTGAAGGGGTACGGCCTCATGTCGAAGGGCACGAGCGCCCGCGGGTCGTAGCCTCGGGGATAGCGCAGGACGCCGCGCAGGTGCTCCTCCGCGGACGCGTAGCTGCCCAGCTGCGTGCCGGCCTGGAAGTCGTAGGGCGCGTAGTAGTCCAGGTCGCCGTCGCTCATGTACGAGAGGCCGACCACCTCATCCAGCGTGTCCACCAGCGTCTGCGCGGGGCCGCCCGGAGGGGGAATCCTGTCGCACAGCGACGCGTCGCCGTACTGCCAGAAGGCGAAGGCGAACTCGAGGACGCTGAACTCCAGCGCCTTGTCCACGCCCAGGAAGTCATAGGTGCTGCCGTAAGACGACGCCCCCGTCGCCTGGAAGAGGGGCTCCGTCTCCGCGCGCCGCTCCAGCACCTCGCGCTGGAAGACGCGGATGCTCTCACGGCACGCGGGCGTGCCCAGCTTGCCCAGGAACTTCACGTAGCGCGGGTCCTGCGTGCCGTAGCTGTTGGGGGCCACGTAGGCCACCGTGGCGTCCACGTCGCGTGGGAAGAACGCCCGGTGGTAGAGCGACGTCATGCCGCCCTTGCTGCCGCCGGTGCTGATCCACCTGGCGGGGAAGAGCGGCTTGAAGGCCTGGACGATGCGGTGGTGGTCCGCCGCCGCCTGCTCGATGCCGAGCAGCTTCCAGTTCGCGGGCTGCGGGATGGAGGGCGTGAAGAAGCGGTGCTCCACCGTCAGTTGATTGCCCTGCACCAGGTAGGTGGGCTCCCACTGGGAGGGGGACGTGCCAATGCCATAACCGGTGCTGGCCAGCACCATGGGCGCTTCCGCGCTCCGGAAGCGCAGCGTCATCCGCTGCTGGAAGCGTGTGCCATTCGGGTGCAGGTGGTCCGCCGGCTGGTCATAGCTCAGCAGGAAGAAGCGCACGCCCGGCGCGGGGGCCGGCCGCTCCTGCACCACCGTCAGGCCGGGAATCGCCTGCAATTGCGCGAGGATGTCCGGCGCCGCGTCCTGCGCGCGCTCCTGTGTCTGGAGTTGCTGCGTGCCTGGGGCCTCTGCCTCGTTGGGAAGTTCGCTGCCGCCACAGGCCTGGAGCCCCAGGGCCAGCGCGCACGCGAGCACCGCGGGACGACGGAAGAAACGTGACATGGGTAAAGCCCTCCTTGTTCGAAAGACAGAACGAACATGCCGGTCCTGTATTTCCAGAAGAAGGACTTCCCAGGTGCCTCCGGCCAACTACTTGCGTCTTGGATGTGAATCGCGCAGCAGCGGTTGGCCTTGACGCAGGTGCTTCGCCAGCGCGGCGTAGGAGCCCTGCTGGTACCTGGCCCACGCCTCGGGATGCAGCAGCTGCTCCAGCGCCCCGGCGATGACCTGGGCGTGTCCCTGGAGGTGCGTGTCGGCGTGGAGTTGGTCCACGGCGTCGGCGCGGTCGTCGGCCACCACGGCTCGGGCCGTCAGCGTGTCCGCGTAGGTGGAGTAGTCGTTGTAGTAGGTCCAGGCCGCGCCGCGCAGGGTGAGGCCTTCCAGCGCGACCAGCTCTCCGTGGAAGAGGAGGTTGTCCGCCTGGATGGAGCCGCCCGCGAAGAGCAGGGCGTAGTCGAACCCTTCGTGGACGATGTTGCCCTCCACGACCACATCCCCCGCGACCAGCAGGCGGGACTGGTCGTCCAGGAGGAGGTGGCCCTTCACGTGGAGGCTGCCCTCTTCGACGAGGAGGTCCGTGCCTTCGGAGAGCGTCAGGTCGCCGTCCACCTGTCTTGTCGCGGCGGAGGGCGGAAGACTGGCTTTGAGGAGGGCCCGCTTCGCGGCAGTCCCGCAGGGGGCATGGAGCGAGGGGTGTTCCATCAACTTCTGGAGCAGTGACATGGCGGGACCCTGTTCGGTGTGGAGTCCTGGCTCTAAGGTCATACGTCATGAACGTCTACGAGATTCGCGGTGCCTTCGGTCTGGACAACCTGGTGCGCGCGGAGCGGCCGGACCCCGTGCCTGGACCCTTCCAGGTGCGCGTGCGGGTGAAGGCCACGAGCCTCAACTCGCGCGACCTGATGATGATTGAGGGCCGCTACAACCCGCGCCAGAAGCTGCCGCTGGTGCCCAACTCGGACGGCGCGGGCGTGGTGGACGCGGTGGGCCCGGGCGTCACCCGCGTGAAGCCCGGGGACCGGGTGATGACGCTGTTCGCGCAGGCGTGGCAGGCCGGCGAGCCCACGAAGGCCATCACCACCACGACGCTGGGCGGTCCGCTGGACGGCGCGCTCGCGGACACGATGCTGCTGCATGAGGACGGCGTGGTGCCCACGCCCGCGTACCTGACGGACGAGGAGGCCGCCACGCTGCCGTGCGCGGCGGTGACGGCGTGGAGCGCGCTGGTCACGCAGGGCGGGCTCAAGGCCGGGGACACCGTGCTGGTCCAGGGCACGGGCGGCGTGTCCATCTTCGCGCTGCAGATTGCCCGGCTGTCCGGCGCGCACGTCATCGTCACGTCCAGCCGCGACGACAAGTTGGAGCGTGCCCTGAAGCTGGGCGCGCAGGAGGGCATCAACTACGTCACCACGCCGGACTGGGAGAAGGCGGCGCGCACGCTCACCGCGGGCGTGGGCGTGGACCACGTGGTGGAGGTGGGCGGCTCGGGCACCTTCGAGAAGTCACTCAAGGCGGTGCGCGTGGGCGGCACCGTGTCCGTCATCGGCGTGCTGTCCGGCGGGGCGGGCTCCGTGTCCCTCATCCCCATCCTGATGCAGAACCTGCGCGTGCAGGGCGTGCTGGTGGGCCACCGTCAGTCCTTCGAGGCCCTCACCCGCGCGTTCGCGCTCAATGACATCCACCCGGTGGTGGACCGCGTGTTCCCCTTCGCGGAGGCGCGCGCCGCCTTCGAGCACATGAAGCAGGGCGCGCACTTCGGGAAGATTGTCATCAAGGTGAGCTGACCCACGCGAAGTGGAAGTGGGCTTCCAGCGTGGGCGCGGTGGCGTTCTTCGGCAGGGGCGGGAAGGGAGCCGCCTTCTTCACCGCGGCGAGCGCGGCGGCGTCCCACGCCTTGGAGCCGGACTCCGTGAGGATGGCGGTGGAGATGAGCTTGCCGTCCTTGCCGAGGACGGCCTGGACGATGGTCTTCTGCCCCAGCGCCGGCGTGCCCTTGGGGCCCGGCTGCTTCCAGACCTTCGCGACGCGCTGGAAGGCCTGCTGCTGGTAGGCAGGGCTGTCCACCGAGCCCTGGAAGTAGGTCTGGAGCTGGGGACTGCCGCTCGCGGCCAGGGCCCCGGAAGCGAGGGCCAGCGCGAGCACCACCACGGCGGTTTTCGGGATGCGGAGCATGGGCCGAATATAGGGCCCGCTCAGTTCCTCGGCTGCGGCCCGCGAGGCGGCGGCGCCTTCGCTTCGGGCGGTTTGCCGGCGCTCTTCTCCGGCAGCCAGGACAGGTCGTACACCGCCGCGTCGCCCGCGCTGCGCATCAGCACCACGGAGGCGCCCTGCGCGCCGCTCTTCTCCAGGCCGGCGGCGAACAGGCCCCGGTAGAAGCCCGCCACCACCACCGGGCGGCAGGTGAGCACGTAGCGCGTGGGCCCCGTCTGCTCCAGCCGCGCCTCCAGGTAGTTGGTGCCCGTGCGCAGGTTGCGCGTCATCCGCTCCAGCATCCGGTGCGGCCCCAACAGCCGCACACCCGCCAGCAGCGCGCTGCCGATGAGCGTGGCCCCGTAGCCTTCCAGGAAGCGCCGGCCCACCACCTCCGCGCCGTCGTCCAGCGTGGCCGCGGGCGCGAGCACGGAGGCCGCCAGCTTCAGCGACTCCACCCACACCTCCAGCGGATAGGCCACCGCCAGCTTTCCGCGCGGGTCGATGCCGGCCTCGCGCAACTGGCGCGCGCACGGCTCGTCCAGGTGGTCACCCAGGGCGCGAATCAGCCCTTCGAAGCTCTGCTGGAACACGAGGCGTTCGGGGGTCGTCGGCATGCCTTCCCACGCTACCCGTGTGAGCGGGGCTGTCTCAACCCGGTAGGTTCCCAGACTTCAAGAACTTTACGTGGATTGTTCGAAAACGCAGTGCGGCAGGGGGGCCGACGGGTCGGTCGACGCGGTTTCGACGCGTCGAAAGGGGGGCGTGGCGTGGCCTCCAGAGGGAGCGGGGCGTGGCATCGCGGTTGCTCTGGGGGGAGGCGTCACCTCAACCACCTGAAGGAGCAAGACCATGGGCACTCCCTCCGTGATTTTCGTCGCCAACAACACCAGCGGCGCCAACTGGCTGCCGGGCACCCCCACCATCGACCACGGCGCCATCAACCCGTCGTCGCTGCCCAACGTGACGGCGCAGTCGGGCACGCAGAACCTGTTCACCGCGGAGCCCAACTGGGGGCTGATGGGGGACGAGGGGGCCGTGACGTATTCGTGCGGCGCGAGCCCGTCGACGGACCAGTTCGTGCTGTGGTGGGACAACCGCTGGTCGCACGCCTCCGGCCCGGGCGTCATCGCGAAGAGCACGAACTACGACGTCTCCTCCACGGTGTCGTTCAGCCAGGGCTCCGGCAACTACACCGTCACGGTGAGCCTGGCGCCCAAGACGGCGAAGCGCTGACGGCGCGGCGGCCGGGAGCGGGTGCGGTAGGGTCGTGGGCCATGCCGCACGACCCCCTCGCAGACCTCTCCACGGCCGCGATGCAGGAGCGTGGAGCCTCGCGGGGGGCTCCCCGTGCCGTGCCCGCGCTGACGGTGGTGTCCCATCCGGTGCCCCGTCGCGTGGGAGACCGGCGGCTGCTGGACGCGGTAGTGGCGGGGCGGCCGGTGGCCCTGTCTCGCAACGCGCCGGACTTCGCGAAGCCGGGCAGCTCGTTGGGGCTGCCGCTGGCGGATCCGTTCGTGAGCCGCAAGCCGTTGGAGTTCTCCGCCCTGCCGGACGGAGGCGTGCGGCTGACGGTGCCGGAGGACGGCACGCACGTGGTCGCGGCGGGCGTGTTGCTCCTGGGCACGAGGGACTTCAGTCCGCCGGAGTTGATGGAGGGTGTGGCGCTGGAGCTGTCGGGCCGCGTGGTGCTGTTGCTGCATCAGGTGGAGCTGGACGGCGAGGGCGCGGCGGAAACGCTGGACATGGTGGGCGAGAGCGCGGGCCTGCGGAGGCTGCGCCGGCACATCGAGCGCGTGGCGGACCTGGACGTGTCGGTGCTCATCCGGGGCGAGACGGGCACGGGCAAGGAGCTGGTGGCGCAGGCCATCCACAGATTGGGACCGCGCAAGGCGGGGCGCTTCGTCAGCGTGAACCTGGGCGCCATTCCCAAGGAGCTGGCGGCGGCGGAGCTGTTCGGCTCGCAGAAGGGCGCGTACTCGGGGGCGACGCGGGACCGCGAGGGTTTCTTCCGCGCCGCGCACGGGGGCACGCTGTTCCTGGACGAGGTGGGCGAGGCGCCGCCGGAGGTGCAGGTGATGCTCCTGCGCGTGCTGGAGACGGGGGAGCTGTACCCCGTGGGCGCCAGCCAGCCGGTGACGGTGGACGTGCGGCTCATCGCCGCGACGGACGCGCACCTGGAGGAGCAGATCCGCGACGGGCGCTTCAAGGCGCCGCTGCTGCACCGGCTCGCGGGCTACGACCTGCGCGTACCCGCGCTGCGTGAACGGCGCGAGGACGTGGGCCGGTTGTTCTTCCATTTCGCGCGCGAGGAGCTGGCGGCGCTGGGAGAGGCGGCGCGGCTGGACTCGGAGGATCCGCACGCGGAGCCGTGGCTGCCCGCGCCACTGGCGTCCCGGCTGGTGCGGGCGGCGTGGCCGGGCAACATCCGGCAGCTTCGCAACCTCACGCGGCAGCTGGTGATTGGAAGCCGGGGGCAGGCGCGGCTCCAGGCGGACTCGCAGCTGGATGAGCTGCTGGGCGTGCCGGAGGTGCCGGTGACCGCGGCGGCTCCGGTTCGCGTGGCGGTCGCTCCGGAGGCGCGTGAGGCGGCGGTGCCCCGGCGCAAGCCCTCTCAGGTGACGGAGGCGGAGCTGCTGGCCGCGTTGCGGGCGAGCGCGTGGGACCTCAAGGCGGCGGCGGACGCGCTGGGGATTCCGCGGCCGTCCGTCTACGACCTCATCGACAAGAGCCCGAACCTGCGCACGGCCGGGGACCTGGGCGCGGACGAAATCACCCGCTGCTTCGAGGCGTGCGGCGGCGACCTGGACGCGATGGTGCGCACGTTGGAGGTATCGAAGCGCGCGCTGGGACGGCGGTTGAAGGAGCTGGGCCTGGTGGCGAAGGGGACGTGAGCGGGCGGTCGCGCCGCGTGGCACGCTGGCTGCTGAGTCGTCGCGCCGTCAGTGCCCAACCTCTTGGAGGGTTCCCCATGCGAAGCCGCGTCCTCTTCCCGCTGTGTCTCACCGGACTGCTGCTGGCCTGTGCCAGCGGTCCCCGTTCCTCCCCTGAAACCGGGCTGTCCGACAGCGGGCCGGTGCAGCCCTGCACGTCGGGCGCGCCCGCGGGGTCCGAGGGCGGCACGGTGGTGGACATCACCGCCAGTTCGGACGGCAAGGTGCACTTCAGCAGCAAGACGGTGCAGGTGCGGGCCGGTCAGGCGGTGACGTTCGTGTCCCAGGTGCAGCAGGACCGGTGCATCGGGGTGTCGAACAGCGCGCTCCTGAAGGATGGGTCGCAGAACCCGCTGCCGGTGCCCGCCTGCCAGAGCGCTTCCTGGACGCTGCGCGGTGGCGATGAGCCGGGGACGAACACGCAGTGGTGGTCCTGCCCGACGAGCGACTGCTCCAAGTGCACACAGCCCCAGCAGGGCATCACGGAGACCATCAACGGCACGCTGGAGGTCACCGGGCGCGGCGAGGACTGAATCGAGCAGCTCCTTTGCCCGTGGGGTCATCCCGGGACGGAACCGGTCAGGGCTTGCGGGCCCTGGCCGGCCTGGTGGGCCGCTGTGGCGGCGCGGCTGGGGCAACGGCCGGGGCCACGGGGCCGGTGCTCGCGGTGACGGCCCTGAGCTCGTCGAGGCCGAGCTGGATGTGCCTTGAGAGGTCCTGCTCCTTCGGGTCCTCGAGCCAGCGCTCGAACGCGACCTTGAAGACCGCGATGCCTGCCTCCGCGGCCAGGCTCGCGGTGGGCTCGGTGACGCCGCGCTTCCGCAGGGTGTCCGCGGCGGCCGAGGCGAGGGAGGCCAGCTTGATCAGCTCGCGCTCCCGGAGATCCGCGTGCGCGGCGAGCAGCGCCTGCCGTGCCCGGGCATGCTCACGGCGGTCCTTGAAGAAGGGGGCCATCGCATCCAGGGCGGTGGCGACCGCGTCGAGCGGCGCGGTCCCCTGGGGGGCGCCCGCGATGGTGGTGACGATGCGCTCGTGCAGCGCGTCCGAGCCCCCGAACAGGACCTCCTTCTTGTCGGTGAAGTAGCGGAAGAAGGTCCGCTCCGTGAGCCCCGCGCGCGCGGCGATCTCCTCCACCGTCGTCCGGTCGTACCCGTGCTCCTGGAACAGGGTCATCGCGGCCTGTGCGAGCCGGTCTCGTGCGTTGGGTTCCCAGCGGCCCATGGGCATCAGCATAACCTGATTGCAGTCACTGACATCACTTGTTAGATGTGATGTCAGCAGCTGACATCAAGGGGCTTTTCCATGCGCGTATTCGTCACGGGTGCATCGGGTTTCATTGGCTCGGCGGTCGTCCCTGAACTCCTGGGGGCGGGGCATCAGGTGGTGGGGCTTGCCCGCTCGGATGCTTCGGCCCGGGCCCTGGAGGCGGCGGGGGCGGAGGTCCATCGCGGTTCGCTGGATGACCCGGACAGCCTGCGCGCCGGGGCGGCGAAGGCGGACGGGGTCATCCACCTGGCGTTCATCCACGACTTCTCGAAGTTCCAGGACTCCATCCGGGCCGACACGCGCGCGATTGAAGTCATGGGCGCCGTGCTCGAGGGTTCCCATCGGCCGCTCGTCATCGCCTCGGGGCTGTTGGGACTCGCGCCGGGCCGCACCGCCGTGGAGACCGACGCGCCACCCAAGATGGGGCGCGGCGCGTCGGAGGAGCTGATGCTCGCGCTGGCCACGCGTGGCGTGCGCACGTCCATCGTGCGGCTTGCTCCGTCGGTCCATGGCCAGGGCGACCATGGCTTCGTGCCGCACCTCATCCACTCCGCGCGCCAGAAGGGCGTGTCCATCTACGTCGGAGAGGGGGCGAACCGCTGGCCCGGCGTGCACCGGCTCGACGCGGCCCGGCTCTTCCGGCTCGCGTTGGAGCGAGCCCCCGCGGGCTCGAAGCTCCACGCCGCCGCCGACGAGGGCGTGCCCACCCGGGACATCGCGAGCGTCATCGGCCGGCGGTTGGGGGTGCCGGTCGTTTCGAAGAAGCCGGAAGAGGCGGGCGACTTCGTCGGCTTCCTGGGGGCGTTCTTCGGGTTCGATGCCCCCGCGTCGAGCGCCCTCACGCGCGAACAGCTCGGCTGGCGTCCCGTCGAGCCCGGGCTCCTCGCCGACATCGACAACGACTACTACTTCGCGTCGGACACTGGCATGCGGATGTCGTAGTCGTGGCGAACGAGCGCTGGAGCCCCGGCGTCACGGGGGGCCCCCGTCAGCGGCGTGCCGCACGAACCTGTCCGACAGTCGGACAGGTTTGGAGAACCGAGGCTCGGGCGGCTACGCGTTTCCGGTGAGCAGGCTGATCAGGCCGTGGGGCGCGTTGTCGTCGAAGCAGAGCCCGAAGTCGCGAGTGGCTTCGATGGCGGCCTCGGCGCTGCGGATGAACAGGGCCTCCTCGTACGCGGTGAGCGCGGCTTCGACATCACCGGGGTGCGCGGCGATGGCCTTGCCGAGCTCGGCGCCGTCGTACATGGCCAGGTTGGCGCCTTCGCCGTTCGGGCGTGTGAGGTGCGCGGCGTCGCCGAGCAAGGTCACGCCGGGCACGCGGTCCCACCGGTGCCCGATGGGCAGGGTGTTGATGGGCCGGAGGACCGGTGGGGTGTCGCCGTCGGTGATCAGCGCGGTGAGCTCCGGTGCCCAGCCGGTGAACTCCTGCGCGATCCGCGCGGTGGCCGTGGCGGAATCGGTGAAGTCGATGCCGGCGAACCACTCCTTCGGCTGGGTGAGCGCGACGTAGGTGTGGAGCGTCCCGCCGCTCTCGCGGTGGGCCTGGATCCCCTTTCCCCCCGGTACGAGCGCGGCCATCGCCCCGCCGCCGACCGCTTTCGCGCTGGCGGGGTGCCGGGTGTCGGCGTCGAACAGGTAGGTCTCGATGAACGACGTGCCGACGTACTCAGGAGTGGCGTTGGAGAGCAGCGGCCGGACCCGTGACCACGCGCCGTCCGCGCCGACCAGCAGGCGGGTGACGACGGTGGTGCCGTTGGCGAAGGTCACCTCGTGGCGGCCGTCGCCGAGGGCACGGACGCTGCTGACCTTGTGGCCCCACCGGACGGTGCCGGCGGGGAGTGAGTCGATCAGGAGCTTTCGCAGCTCGCCGCGGAGGACCTCGGGGCGTCCCCCCGTGCCGTCATCGGGTTGGTCGAGCAGCACGGTCCCGTCCCAGGCGAGGACCCGCGTCGCCTCGCGGCCCTCCAGGATGAGGCCGCGGAACGCGTCCATCAGGCCCGCCGCCTGGAGCGCCAACTGGCCGTTGTAGTCGTGGATGTCGAGCATCCCGCCCTGCGTGCGCGCCGTCGGTGAGGGCTCCGCCTCGTAGACCGTGGCCGGGATGCCGTGGACGTGGAGGACGCGGGCCAGGGTGAGTCCGCCGAGTCCGGCGCCGATGATCGTAACGGGGGTCTGCATGGGGGCTCCTTCGGGCTCCAGGCCACCGGTGAGGTCCGGCCGGCCATCCATGGAACGTCGTTCCATACTTAAATTGGAACGGCGTTCCAGAGATGTCAAGGAAGTTGGAACGGCGTTCCAGGCATGCCACGATGGAGGCATGGCACCGCGGACGCGCAAGTCGGAGCGGCGGACAGAGGCGCTCTCCCGCGAGCGCATCATCGAGGCGGCCGTCGAGCTGCTCGACACGGCCGGCGAGGGCGGGCTGACGTTCCGGGCGCTGACCGAGCGCCTGGCCACCGGGCCTGGGGCCATCTACTGGCATGTGGCGAACAAGGACGAGCTGCTCGACGCGGCGACCGACGCCGTCGTCGCCGCCGCGCTGGCCACCGAGCCCGCCGGGTCTCCGGACTCACCGCGGGATGCGCTCAACGCCGTCGCGCTCGGCTTGTTCGACGCGATCGACGAACACCCGTGGCTCGCCACGCAGCTCGCCACGCAGTTCTCACGCGGCCCCTGGAAGTCGGTGACGCCGCGGATCCTCGAAAGTATCGGTCGGCAGGTCCGTGCGCTGGGTGTGCCCGAGCGCCGCTGGTTCACCGTGGCCACCGTGTTGATGCACTACATCCTCGGCGCCGCTGGCCAGAACGCCGTCAACGGCCGTGCTCACGGGCCCGGCGTGAACCGCGACGAGTTCCTGGGCGCTGTGTCAACGGCATGGAAAGAGCTCGACCCCGACGACTACCCGTTCACCCGGGCTGTCGCCGACCAGATGCCCGGCCATGACGACCGGGAGGAGTTCCTCGCGGGGATCGCGCTCATCCTCGCTGGCATCACCGCGGTTCCCCCGCCACCCCGGAGTCACCGGGCGAGGCGCTGACCTCGAGACGTCTCAGCCCGGGGTCTCCCGATGGCTCACGGCCATCATCGTCGCGAGCATGGTCGCGACGGGTTTGAGGCCCGCATCGGTCTCCGCGAACACGTCACCCGTGGTGACAGTGAGCGTCCGGCCGGGCTTCGTCACCCGCCCATGCGCGATGAACTTCCTGCCAGCGGCGGGCGCGAGGAAGTTCACCTTGTACTCCACCGTCAGCACGGCGGCGTCCACGGGCATCAGCGAGTACGCCGCGTAGCCGCAGGCGCTGTCGACGATGGCCGTGACGATGGCCGCGTGCAGGTATCCGTGTTGCTGCGTGAGGTCCTCCCGGAACGGCAGCTCGATGACGACCTCGCCCGGCGACACGGAGGTCAGCGTCGCGCCAAGGGTGTCCATGACGCGCTGGCGCGCGAAGCTGTCGCGAACACGCTGCTCGAAGGCGGCATCCGCTGGAGTGAAGACCTGCGGTCCGAAGGGCGGCCTGGTAGCGCTCATCGACGTGCTCCCACACGAAAGGGTTCGGGGCGTTCGAATGTACCGTCAGGGCGGGAGCAAACACCGCGTTCGTGGGCGTGGCGACGAACATGGGCGGTCCCCCGAACAGTCGCGAGCCGTGGCTTGGTCCGAGACCGCGATTCCGGTGTAGAGGGCGAGTGGCATGCACCGGCGCTACGTACGCTGCGTCAGGGCTGCAACGCCTCGAACGGCGACGATGTCGCGCCATCCACGGTCAGTCCTGCGGCAGCTTCGCGAGGGCGCGGCGCAGGTCATCGCGCAACCCATTCGCGTCCTTCCACTTCGGGCGCGCGGTGAGCACGGCTTCGGTGAGCGACAGGCCCTGCTGGAGGTGGGCGCGGGCATCCGGACCGGAGGCGGTCGCGCCCCATTCGCGAAGGAAGGCGCCGTAGGCCAGGCGCGGGTCCAGGTTCTCGGGGTCCAGCTCCAGCGCCTTCTGGAAGTCGCTCGCCGCGGCCTGGAAGGACGCGTCTGGCTTCAGGCCCCGATGTGCTTCGTCGCGAGCCTGAAGTGACCTCACTTCGCCCCGCCAGCGCCATGCCTGCGCGAGCGATGGATTGAGCTTCAGCGCGCGCTCCAGCGCCTCCGTGGCCTGGGCCAGTGCCGGACGCGGATCCCTCCCGTGCTTCAGCGCATACGCGGCCACGGTGTGGTGCACCTGTCCCAGGTTGGCCCACGGTTCGGCGAGCCCCGGCAGCAACGTGGTGGCCTGCTGGAGCTCGGCCTGGGCCTCCTTCGCGCTCGCGGTGGGGTCCTGGTCGCGCAGCAGGCGCCAGGTCGCGCGCCACATGCGCACCTCGCCCAGGTTGTTGTGCGCGAAGCCCACGGTGGGCGCGATGGCGATGGCCTGGGTGAAGGCCTGCTCCGCCTGGTCCAGCAACGGCTCAGGCGCGTCTCCCCGGTCCCACGCCTCGCGGGCCTGGTCGAGCAGGACCGTGCCCACGCCGTTCTGGAGCGGTGGCAGCTTCGCGTTGATGACGACGCCGTGGCGGTAGGCTTCCAGCGCGCGGGCAAGCCCCGGCCCTGCGTCGCCGCCGTGGTCGCGCAGGCGCAGGGCGAGCGTGCGGTGGACCTCCGCGAGGTAGAACCACGCGACGACGTGTCCCGGGTCGAGCGTGCTCGCGCGCTCCAGCGCCGTCCGGGCCTCCTCCAGGTCCGAGTCCTTCGACGGCGCACGCGGATGGTTGGCGCGGTTCACGTAGGCGGTACCCAGGTTGATCCACGCATCCGGCCGCTTCGCGTCCAATTCCAGCGCCCGCCGGTAGGACGTGATGGCCTGCTGCCGGAAGGGCAGCGAGTCCCCACCGCGTCCGTCCTCTGAATCCGCCCACACCTTGAAGACGAGCCCCAGGTCCAGGTGGAAGTCGTAGTCGCGCGCGGACTCCGGGATGGACTCGAAGGCAGCGACGGCGGCCCGCAGCTGTTCGCGCGGATCCTCGTTCCGTTCCTGCCGGTAGCGGGCCCACTGCCACCAGCCCATGGCCAGCGCGTGGCGTGCCTCCACCTTGGAGGGCTCCAGCCTCAGGGCCTCCTTCGCCGCGTCGAGCGTGCGGGTGAGGAGTGGCTCCACGTCACCTCCGCTGCTCAGGCGCACCTGAGCGAGCCGACGGTGGAGCCTTGCCTCCAGCACCCAGGTGTCCGCTTCATCAGGAGCCGCCGTGCGCGCGCGTGACACGGCCTCCATCCCACGCGTGTACGCGGGCAGCACGTCACCCTGGCCGGACTGCTCCAGCAGCAGGGCCTCCTGTTCCAGCTCCGCCCGAGCCCGGTGCACGGCGGACACGCTGCGGCCGATGTCCGCCGCCGCGTCGTAGGCCCGGCGTCCGGCCTCCAGGTCGTCCCGGGCCGCGTCGCGTTCGCTCGCCAGCGCATGGCGTACGGCGAGGGCGAGCAGGACGTCGCCCCGAAGCAGTGGCGCTTCGTGGAACCACGGCAGCCGCGTGCCCAGTGCGTCCAGTGACTTCAGCGCGTCCTCGAAGCGCTCCTGATGGAAGGCGCGGAGGGCCTCCGCGTATTCGGGGGCGGGCACCTCCGCGCCACGGCCCTGCTCCAGGAAGGCCAGCGCCGGGTCGCGGGAGTGCGTCTGGGCTTCGCGCCGCTTCGCCTCTCGGCTGACGGTGTCCGGGATGCGGTCCGCTTCCAGCCGTTCCCGTTGGTAGCGGTGGCCCAGCACCAGCGCGAGCGCATACGCCACGCGAGGCTCGCGGAAGCCCTTTGCCCATGCGGCCTCCAGGTGCGTGAGCGCGGTCTCCTCGTCCCCCAGCGCGAGGAACCCGCGTCCCAGCGCGTAGTGGCCCGGGCCTTCCGCGACGGGGCCGGCGTCGCGCATGGAGGCTTCGATGTCGCGCATGCGGGCGCGCATCGCCTCGCGGTCCGGCCGCGTGTCGTGCAGGGGCGCCTGTCCGGAGTAGCGGGCCTGGGCCTCGATGCGTTCAACACCTTCGGTGAAGCGCCGGGTCAGGGCCTCGCGGTGGGCCACTTCCCGCCGGGCCATCACGCCCTGTCCCACGGCGCCCGCCACGGCGAGCCCGGTGATGCTCGCGACGACGACGGCGATCCGGTGACGGGCCACCCACTTGCGCACGCGGTACGCGGGGCCGGTGCGCGCGAGGACGCGGTCGCCTTCGAGGAACCGCGTGAGGTCCTCCGCCAGCGCCCGCGCGGAGCCATAGCGCCGCGAGCGTTCCTTCTCCAGGCACTTGAGGACGATGGCCTCCAGGTCCGCCGGAATCTCCGCATCCAGCTCTCGAGGACGGCGAGGTTCCTGGGTGGCGATGCGCCCGAGCACCTCCAATCCATTGGCACCGGTGACAGGCGGTTGGCCGGTGAGCAGGTGGTACAGGGTGGCGCCCAGGCTGTAGACGTCCGCGCGCCGGTCCAGGCGGGACACTTCGCCCCGGGCCTGCTCCGGGGCCATGTACTGGGGCGTACCCAGCACGGTGCCGGTGGCGGTGGCGGCATCGTCGCTGGACCAGTCGCGCGCCAGGCCGAAGTCCATGACGTAGGGGCGCAGGGCGCCGTCCTCGCCGCGCTCCACGAGGATGTTGGAGGGCTTGAGGTCGCGGTGCACGAGCCCGGCCAGATGGGCCGCGTGTACTCCCAGCGTGGCGTCGCGAAGCACGAGCGCCTTCTGCTCCATGGACAGCGTTCCGGCCAGGGCGTGCAGCGGCGTCCCCGCGATGTACTGCATGGCGATGTACGCGCGGCCCTGGACCTCGCCGACCTCGTACACGCGGCAGACGCGCTCATGGTCCACGCGGGCCTGCGCGCGGGCCTCGGAGATGAAGCGGCGGGACAGCTCCGGGTCTTCGTCGCGAACGAACTTCAGCGCCACGTCCCGGTGCAGCCGCAGGTCCCGGGCCAGGAAGACGCGGCCCATGCCGCCTTGACCCAGGAAGCGCACGGGCCGGTAGAGCGTCCAGTGCGGCACCGGAAACGCAGGCCCGTCCACCACGGCGGCGGGCGCGGCGCCCGGAGGCAGCGTGTCGTCACCGGTGCCCTTGCGTGCGCCGTCATGGGGGCGTTCGTCATCGCTCGGAGGCGTCTCGGCCTCCGCCTCCATGCTCCTGCGCATCGACACGAGCGAATCCGCGGTGATCCGCCCCTGCTCCACGAGGAGCTGGAGCGGAGAGATTCCACGCCGCGCGGCTTCCTCGCGCACGGCCTCCACGTCCTCGCGGGAGAGGAGGCCCTCGGCCAGGGCCATGCGCAGTTCTGCTTCATTCGCCTCAAGCACGCCAGGACGCTCCCATCGCGGGGGGAGCGTACCGGAGCCTTCAGTCTCCACGCACTTCGCCCCCTGGCGGCGCGGCGCGACTTGCGGTGCCCGCCCGCCCGTTCCCAAGATGCGCGCATGAGCTCCATGTGGGTCCTGGAAACGCCGCAGCCGCCGCCGGACGCGCGAATCGCCTATGGCGAAGCCCCGCAGCAGTTCACCGAGCTGCGCAAGCCCAAGGGCAAGGGCCCGCACCCCGTGGTCCTCTTCGTCCACGGCGGCTTCTGGCGCGCCGAGTACGGCCTGGAGCACGCGGGCCACCTGTGCGCGGACCTGACGAAGCGCGGCTTCGCGACGTGGAGCGTGGAGTACCGGCGCGTGGGCCAGGACGGCGGCGGTTTCCCCGGCACCTTCGAGGACGTGGCCTCCGCCGCGGACCACCTGGTGGACGCGGCCCCGTCGCTGGGGCTGGACCTCTCCAACGTGGTGGCCATGGGCCACTCCGCTGGCGGACACCTGGCCATGTGGCTGGCCGCTCGGCACCGCCTCACGCCGAAGCAGCCGCTGTACCGGGACGCACCGCTGAAGCTGAAGGGCGTGGTGTCCCTGGCCGGCGTGGTGGACCTCGCGCAGGGCGCGGCGCTGGACCTGGGGAACGGCATCGTGAAGACCTTCATGGGCGGCACCCCGGAACAGGTCCCCGAGCGCTACGCCGTGGCCTCACCCGCCGCCCTCCAGCCGCTGAAGCTGCCGCAGGTCCTCATCCACGGCACCGAGGACGACACCGTCCCCCTGAAGGTCAGCGAGGGCTTCCACGCCCGGGGCGTCCAGCAGAAGGACCCCGTGCACCTGGTGCCCCTGAAGGGCGCGGGCCACTTCGAGCTCATCGACCCGCGCTCCAAGGAATGGCCCCGCGTGGTACAGGCCGTGCGGACGTTGCGCTAGCGACAATGCCAGTCTGGCATCGCTGTCGTCGCATCGGCTGATATCTTGTCGTTCATGTACCTGACCCGAATCTCCATCCGGAACTTCCGCGGCATCGAAGCACTCGACTGGGAGCTTCCGTCCAAGGCGCCGCGGGCCGGATGGCACGTGTTCATCGGGGACAACGGAGCCGGCAAGAGTTCCGTCCTCCGGGCCGCGGCACTTGCGCTCGTTGGACCGGAAGAGGCGCCGATGCTGCGTCTCAACTGGAACGACTGGGTGCGCTTCGGAACCGGTTCAGCGGACATCGATCTCCTGGTTGAAGCTGACCCGAAGCAAGATCGGCCTGTCGGCAGGTCAGCCGTGAAGGGTCCGCTGCGCGTGGGAGTCGACGTGCTTCGTCACCCGAAACCTCGGGTTGTCGGGTCGACGCAATGGAAGACGCGAGGCGCGCCGCCCGAGTCGAACATCTGGGGAAGCCCGCGCGGCTGGTTCGCGGCGTCCTACGGGCCGTTCCGCCGCTTCACCGGCGGTGACCGGGAGTGGGAGAAGCTCCTTGAAGCGCAGTCGCGCGTCACGCGCCACCTTTCGATTTTCGGTGAGTCGGTGGCGTTGACATCCGGCCTCAAGTGGCTGTGCGACCTCGCGCTGCTTGAATACTCGCCGGGTGGGCGAAAGAAGCCGCGCGTTGCGCCAGTCACCGTGGACAAGGTGAGCAGGTTCGTGAACCAGCCCGGGTTCCTTCCCCACGGGATGCACATCGACGAGGTCACGCCGCAGGAGGTCGTTTTCCGCAATGCCTCCAAAGCGCGCGTCCCCGCTGAGAACCTGAGCGACGGGCATCGTGCCGTCCTCAGCATGACGTTCGAGCTGCTCCGCCAACTGTCACTCGCGTACCCCGGTGTCGCTCTCTTCGACAAGTCGGGTCTGAACGTGGCGCGGCCCGGTGTCGTGATGATTGACGAGGTCGACGCACACCTGCACCCGACATGGCAGCGGGAGATCGGCCCCTGGTTCTGCAAGCACTTTCCGAACATCCAGTTCCTCGTCACGACCCACAGTCCGCTCGTCTGCCAGGCAGCGGAGTCTGGCACCGTGTTCAAGCTCGCCGCGCCGGGCTCTGACGAGGAAGCGCGGTTCCTCACCGGCCTCGACCTGGAACGTCTTGTCTTCGGCAATGTGCTTGAGGCCTACGGGACCGGAGCCTTCGGTCTGCAGCAGACGACCCGCTCGCGCACGTCGCAGGCCCGCGTCGACGAGCTCGCGGACCTGAACGCCAGGGAGCTGACGGATGGACTGACGAAGAAGGAGATGACCCGGCAGCAGGAGCTCCGGCGGTCCTCTCCAACCGTCGCGTACGTGTCGGAGCCGAAGGAGTCGAAGGCATGATCCGGCTGCCCCGGTTTCGCCTGGAGGCGAAGGTCGCGAAGCAACTGAATGCGTATCAGGACGAGGTCCTGGCGCATCGTGGCTACACCGGCCGCGTCGCGGAGGCGAAGCGGCTCTTCTCCCGGTACAATGCGAGGAAGAACGCGACCTTCGCGAGCGTGAAGGCGGTCCTCACGCGGATGTGTTCCGGCGCGCGGCGCTGTTCCTATTGCGAAGACTCGGTGGCCGACGAGGTCGAGCACATCTGGCCGAAGGACCTCTATCCGGAGCGCGTCTTCGTCTGGGACAACTACTGCTACGCGTGCGGTCCCTGCAACGGCCCGAAGAACAACCAGTTCGCGGTCTTCGTCGGCGCGAGCCGCAGTCCTACGTTGCTCGCCCACCCGAAACGCAAGCAGGGCCAGACCCAGCCCACGCTCAAGAAGCCGGCCACCGGCAAGCCGGTGCTCCTCGACCCGCGCAAGGACGATGCGACGCAGTGGCTGACGCTCGACATCCTCGACACCTTCCAGTTCGTCGTGACGGCGAAGGGCGGGACGCGCGACGCGGCCCGGGCGAGGTACACGCTGGAGGTGCTCGGACTGAACCGTGCACCCCTGCCGACCGCCCGCGCACAGGCCTTCGATGGGTATCGCGCGAGGCTGCGCGAGTATTGCGAGGAGAAGCGCGCAGGCGCATCCGGCAAGCGACTGGTCCTGCTGCGGGACGCGCTCCTGCGGGTCAGCCACCCCACCGTATGGGTCGAGATGAAGCGACACCGTGCGAGGGTTCCCGCGTTGAAATCGCTCTTCGCCGAGGCGCCCGAGGCGCTGGATTGGGCCCCCCTCCCAGGCGCCGCGGGGGAGCGCTGACGCCCGGCGCGAAGACTGCGCACCCCAGCGTCTGCCGAGGGTGTGCGCCAAGGAATCCTGCTGGGCTGTCAGGCGTCTTGTCCGGCCTATCCGGCCCCGTCACCGAACTCTTCCGTACGCCAGGTCGCGGAGATCCGCCCGTCCAGTGAAACCCAGCCGTGGATTCGTTCCAGCAGGTTCTTGTCGTTGTAGAGCGCGCGTTCAATGGAGAAAGACTTCCCAAGATTGAACCGGCGCTGATGGACCGTCACGGTCTCTTCGGCCAGGACGCTTCTGGAGAGGGAGAGACCGGGCAGGATGTGCTCCTGTAGCTCCTGGAGCGCAAGCTCGAATGGGCCTCCGGCATCCGGGTTCTCGAAGGCATGTTCGTAGGCCGCCCAGCCCATGGACATCCGGAGCTCACCTTCGCGAAGGAAGCCGAAAGACGCGAAGCTGGCGTCGTCCCCTCTGACTTCCTCGACGACCTCCTCCTCGCCGGTGACCTCTCGAAGCGTTCGGTGGCCAAGACGGTGGGGCTTCACGGGCTGCTCGGGTCCCGCCGGGCTGTCCGCCTCGCGCTGGAGTGCAACGAGGGCTGGACCGGAGACCTTTCGCTCCTGGAGAAGCCGCTGCGTGATTTCTCTTCGCCGAGCCTGGGATGCGCGCGCCGCGGTGACTCGTAGATGGTGATGCAGCAGGGCCGCTGCCTGCTCCGGGTCGATGGCGTCGGAAGCCTCGGTGAGCGCTTCCGAGAGCCGGGCAAGCCCCACATCACATCCGTGGCTGCTTCCCGTCCACGCGGCGGTCTCGCAGGCCAGGGCGGCGCTGAGGACACGACTCCAATGGCGGTCCCTCTCTCTCCTCGGACGGGACTCATTCTCCTTGTGCCAGAGAAGGCTCACCAGGCTGGCGGACTTGTCACCGGAACCCATGGGGCCTTTCAAGCAGGCATCAATGCACCGTTTGCTTGGGGGACAGTAGCGCTTGCCAACAGGCTGGTGTGTGTACTGACCGTGCAGTGAAGCTTGTGGGAGGACGACGACGGTCAGCGCTTTTCCCCCCAAGGTCACGCCGCGCCCACCAGGGCTTCCAGCGCCTCCAACGGCTACGCTCGGGGCACCCGCCTTGGGCGCCACTGGAGCCTGCTCGAGCTGCACTCTCCCTCGAAGATGCTGCCGGTAGACACGCTCACAGGTGTCGAGGACTTTGCCTCGTTGTTCACTGGCAAGTGGAGCGACGGCCTTGTGCTCGATGAGCCAGGGGGCCCCTCTCCGGGGAAGGGCGTAGGTGTCCGGGGTGGACTCCGTCGTTTCAGGAATGCGGACGAAGAGCCACGCCTGTGGGAAGTGCAGCATGAAGTGCACCAGGCCGATGATGGCACCCAGGATGCTCGCCTGTGAGAAGGGGCCGGTATCCATGGGCGAACCCGTATCGGGGGTCAGGAGATGTTCGCGCAGGCTCGCGGAGAGAATGCTGCGTTGCGCACGCGTGAGCGACTGTCCGCCCAGGATGCTGAGCATCTCGACGGAGGTGTCGCTCAGCTCAAGAAGTGCGGGCGGCGGTCCCCCTGCAATCGTCTCGCGAATCTCGGAGCCCGTCATCTTGAGAACTGGAACGGGAAGGAGACGGATGGGGATCCGGCTCTTGGCGCGCGGGCGGCTGCCGCTGAGAATCCGGCCGACGTCCGCGAAGATCTTGTCCTGGGTCTCGGTGACGGCGGAAGCGACCGCCGCCTGCTGCTCGGCATTCCTACGGTCCGTGTAGACTTCCAAGAGCGCGGACGACAGGGCCTCGTGCAGCTCTTTTTCTGGAAGGTCCAGCGTGGATATGGCGCTCTGGATAACCAAGAGTCCATCGACGAGGTAGGATTTGTGTGAAGGGCCTGGCTCAGCCAGATGGAAGAAGTCCCTGCGCGTCAGCATTCGTGCCAGCTCTTGCTGGGAAATCAGGTCGGACCAGGGACCGAGGATCGACTTGTACTTGGCGAGGAGCTGCGCGAGCTTCTTCTCGGTGCTGAGGCTTGGCATCGGCATCTCCAGTGGGTCTTGCTGGAGGACAGACGGTCCCTCAAGTGTGCCGGTACTCCGTTCCCACTCTTCTCCACTTCGAGGAGGCGGGGCAAATCTTGCCCGGGCTACAGGTGGCACGGTCGTGCGGCTGCGCTTGCTTTCCCGGTGCCGCATGGAGCGATTGGCACTGAGGGCCGGCGCCTGAAGCATCCACTCATGGGCGATCAGCAACCTTCTGCATATCGCGCTGCTTCGTCACGCTCGACTGAGCAAGCAGCCAGCCGGGCCCCCCGTTCCCCGCTCGGAAGGGGGACCGGGGGAGGCGGCTGGCGTCCGTCCGCGCCGCCGGATGCGCACCCTGTCCTTCGGTCCTGGGTGAGGGACGGAGGAGCATCCACATGGCGACGATGGACGTGATGCGGGGGCCGGGCATGGAGCGGCTGTCGCGCGGCGCGAAGGAAGCCGCGAACCACCCGTGGGCGAAGAAGCTGGGCCGCATGGGCTACGCCGCGAAGGGCTGCGTTTACGCCATCATCGGCGTGCTCGCGCTGAAGCTCGCGGCGGGCGAGGGCGGCCGCGCCACGGACAGCCACGGCGCGGTGGCCACCGTGGCGCACGGGCCCTTCGGCATCGCGCTGCTGTCCCTGCTGGCGGTGGGCCTGATGGGCTACGTCGTCTGGCGCTTCGCGCAGGCGTTCGCGGACACGGAGGAGAAGGGCTCGGACGCGAAGGGCCTTGCCGCGCGCGCCATGTACTTCATCAGCGGCGTCATCTACGGCTCGCTGGCGCTGTTCGCCGTGAAGACCGTGGTGGGCGCCTCACAGGGGAGGGGCAAGGGCACGCAGGGCTGGACGGCGACGCTGATGGAGCAGCCCTTCGGCCGCGTCCTGGTGGTGCTGGTGGGGCTGGGCATCGTCGGCTTCGCGCTGAAGCAGTTCCACACGGCGTGGAAGGCGAAGTTCCGGGAGAAGCTCACGCTCACGGGCCTGGCGGCGACGCATCAGCACCGCGTGGAGCGGGTGTGCCAGTTCGGCATCGCGGCGCGGGGCGTGGTGTTCGCCGTCATCGGCGGCTTCCTGGTGCTCGCGGGCGTGGACGCGAACCCGGGAGAGGCCAAGGGCCTGGGAGAGGCCCTGGCCGTCGTCGCCCGCCAACCCGCGGGCGACGTGCTCCTGGGGGTGGTGGCGGCGGGCCTGGTGGCCTACGCCGCCTACCTGTTCCTCCAGGCGCGCTACCGCGAACTCTAGAAGAGGTTCCAGAGGTACTGGTTCGTCACCTCATGGTGGAACTGGATCTCCGCGTCCTTCACGCGGGTCCCCAGCTGCTTGGGGCAGCGGTCCGCGGAGGCCACCTTCAGCTCCGCGTACTTGCCCTGCACCTGCTCACCCAGCGTCTGCGCGATGAACTGGCTGCCCTTGAAGAAGCGCACCGCGTCGTAGATGTTGTCCGGCAGGAAGCGCGTGCGGCTGCGCTTGGTCTCCGCGTCCTCCTGCGGCTGCGGCCCCTCCAGGCCCGTCTTCAAGAGCGTGTAGAGGACCATGTACGGGTTCGCGTCCGGCGCCACCGAACGGCACTCGACGCGCGCGCTGCGCTCGTTGCCGAACGGGATGCGCACCATGGCGCCGCGGTTGTTCGCGGAGGCCTTGATCTGGTTGGGCGCCTCGTAGTGCGGATCCAGGCGGCGGTACGAGTTCACGCTGGAGTTGAGCACCAGGCAGATGTCGTTCGCATTGGTGAGGATGCGGTCGATGAACTCCCAGCCCATGGGCGACAGGCCGTCCTGACCGCCCTTGTCGTAGAACAGGTTCTTGTTGTTCTTCGACAGCGACATGTTGATGTGCATGCCGTTGCCGTTCACGCCCGTGACGGGCTTGGGCAGGAAGCTGGCCGTCAGCCCCTGCTGCGCGGCGACCTGGCGGCAGAGCAGCTTGTAGAGCTGGATCTGGTCAGCGGCGACCAGCGCCTCGCTGTACGAGAAGTTCATCTCGAACTGCGAAGGGGCCACTTCCGGGTGGTCCTTCTCGTTCTGGAAGCCCATGGCGCGCTGCGCTTCGGCGGCCTTGTCGATGAAGGTGCGCAGCCCGTCGCCCGGCAGCGCGTGGTAGTAGCCGCCGATGGAGATGAACTCGAACTTGCCCTCTTCGTGGTAGTGGCGCTCGGCGTCACGGTTCTTGAAGAGGAAGCCTTCGATTTCCGGCGCCGCGTGGAACACGGTGCCGTCCTTCTGGAACAGCTGATCGGTGGCGCGCTTGAGCTGGCCGCGCATGTCCGAGTGGTACGGCGTGCCGTCGCGCTCCAGCACTTCGCAGAACGCCAGCACCTTGCCGGGGCCGAAGATGTCCGACGGCAGCCAGTAGAACGCGCTCCAGTCCACGTTCAGGCGCAGGTCGCTCTCCGCCTGCGCGGAGAAGCCGCGGATGGAGGAGCCGTCGAAGGTGAGGTTGTCCGCGCTCTTGAGGAGGAACTTCTTGTCGTAGTCCAGCATGTGCAGCCGACCTTCCAGGTCGGTGAAGCACACGGTGACGGCCTTGATGCGCTTCTCGTCCGTCAGGTACTTGATCCGCTCCTCGCGAATCTTGTCGGCCGACTCGCGGCGGAGGCGCTGCTCCTTCACCTTGAGGTTGAGCTCCTCCAGCTCGTCGTAGGGAATCTCCAGGAAGTCCCGCAGCGGCTTCTGCTCCATGGTCCTGCCTCCAGGTGGTCCCCTCCCGGATGACCGGTGGGGACATCAAAATCACGCGCGCAGGTATTTACATTCCGCGACTTGAAATCAAGCCTAAATTCTGCGGACTGAAGCCTAAAGGGCTTGCTGGGTCGCGCACGCAGGGCTGGACGTCAAGGGACGGGGTGTCTGACGCCCCGGCCAGTGGACACTGCGCGCCGCGCTGCGTCGGCCGCGTGTCCGCCTTCGGACGCACGGGGCTACGGGAGGGGCGTGAGGCCCTGTGAGGGCAGCGGGGTGCCGGCGGGCCAGAGCACGTACGCGGCCCCCCGGGAGTGCTGCCAGGCCCGCCACAGCTCGGCGCGGGGGTAGGTGGCGCTGGTGGTTTCGTTGGAGCCGAAAGCAGGGTCGTTGACCACGACGTCGCCCTTGTCGGTGAAGCCCTTCACGACGATGAGGTGGCCGTCGGTGCGGCGGGCGGCGCCGCCGGGGAGCTCGCCGGGTTCGTAGGCGATGCTGATGCTGACGGGGATGCCGGCGTCGATGAGGCGCTCCACGGGGGCGAAGGAGTCGAAGCGGGCGACGAGTCCGTGCAGGGCGCCGTTGGACATGCTGGCGGCGTAGGCGGTGTTGAAGCTCCAGTTGCCGGTGCCCTTGTAGACCCAGTCATAGGTGTGGGCGGCGGCGGTGGGCACGGGGTGTTCCAGGTCCGCGCGGCCCAGCTTCCGGCTCCAGTAGCCGAGCAGCATGGTGGTGGACGTGGGGGAGCACCAGACCTCGCCGCCGTCGGGGTAGATCATCTGCGAGTAGCCCGGCACGTCGAGCACGATGCCCCACGCGGTGCGGTCCGACGTGGCGTCCTGGGGCTTGAGGCGCGTGTCGGTGACGGCGGCGGCGAGCGCCCGGACGCGGGGGCTGGCATCCGCGCGGTCGGAGAAGAGGTGGACGGTGACGCGCAGGGCGTCCGCGCGGCGCTTGAGGTTGAGCGTGTCGGTGAGGACGTTGCCGTCGGCGTCGCCCTGGCCGTCCACGCTGTGGCGCGCGACGGTGGCGGTGTCGAAGGCCCAGATGCCCAGTTCGTAGTCCTTGGTCCAGGTGCCTTCGACGCGGGCGGAGACGGTGAGCTTCACCCAGGTGCCGGGAGGCGTCTGCGCGTCGAAGGACGGCACCACGCTGTCGAAGCCGCCGGGGACGGACTGGACTTCGGAGGTGGCGGTGCCGAAGCGGAAGGTGCCGCCGTTGTAGAAGCTGCCGCCGTCCAGCCAGGCGCCAGCGGGGAACGGATCCGTGCCGTCCTTCGCGGTGGAGGGGTCCAGCTCCAGCGCGCCTTCCGCGGTGACGCGGGTGCCGTCGCGGGAGAAGCGCGCGAGGTCCCCCGTCACGGACGTCTTCTGCCACAGGCGCGCGGGCGAGCCTGTGTCCGGGGACGCGTCCGGCGAGGCCGGCGGCGGCGAGGAGGCGCAGGCCCAGATGCAGGTGGCCAGCAGGACGGCGGAGAGGACGCGAGCGCGGGCGTTCACACGCGGGATTGTCGCAAACGGTCTGACACGGTCACAAGGCGGATTCCTGGAAAGTCCGGCTGAGCGGACAGAAGCGGGTCCAGGCACGCGAACTCGAGCCCGCGTGACGGGCAGTCACCGCCTCACAGGATCCGCGAGGTGCGGCTCGAAGTCGCAGGTCTCGTCACCCCCGCGCAGCACGTGGCTCTCCATCTCGCGGACCTCTCCGGAGGTGGACACGTGGAAGACGTGCTGGGTGATGGGGATGTCCCGGGCGCATTGGATGCCCCGGAAGCCGATGACGTCGTAGCTTCCGTCCGCGTTCGCCTTCACGCCTCCCTGGTCCACGTCGTAGCAGAGGAAGTCGTAGCCCAACGCGTAGACCATGAGGACGGCCTCCTGCTCCGTGTCGATGGTCCCCAGCACCTCCCTGACGGCGGCCGGCGTGGAATGGATCCGCACCTCGTCCCCCTGGGTCGTGAGCAGGAAGTGGTAGGCGCAGATGCCATTGGAGTAGCAGGAGAAGTGGAAGCCCTCGGAGGGGCGTGATGCATCCACCTCGGCCTGACACGCGGAGACGTCACCGGCCGTCGCACAGGTCTGCCCCCAGGCGTCGATGCTGCTGGAGGGATATTCCGTCGAACGAGGCTCGCTCGAGCTGCGGACCTGGACCGCGTCCAGCCCCGCCGCGGGACGAAGGTCCTTGAAGTGGGGATGGGTGCTCGCCCAGAAGGAGCAGGCGACCTCCCTGTAGCCATCCGTGTCCGCCGAGGAGTCGCAGCCGGCCAGCAGCAGCGACATTCCCACCAGGGTCCTCGGGAGGAAGCTCCTCACGCCCAGAGCTCCTGCTCCAGCGTGTCCAGCAGCGCCAGCGCCGCCTCCGGCGTGGGCATGCCCGCCTCCGTGACGATGCACGCGTCGAGCGGCACCGCGACCTCCTGCCGCAAGAGCGCCACCGCGCGCCGCTGGGCCTCCCTCACGCTGTCCCGCTCCTTCGCGGAGAGGCGCGGCCGGGCCCACTGGTCGACGTCCCACGACAGCGCCGCGTGCCGCGTCTCGTCCTCCGCGATGCGGACCATGGCCTGCCGCACCTCCAGGTCGCGCGCGTGCATCGCCTGGTGGTGGGCGAGCAGCGCGCCGTACGTCTCGCGCACGCAGCCCTCCACGGCGTTCTCCAGGGCCACGTCCACGAGCGTGCGCAGGGGCAGCTCCTCCACCACCGGACGCTGGGGCGTGCCACCGAAGCGGCGCGCGAGCCGGTCCGTCACCCGGGCGTGCTGGACCTCCTCCATGGCGCTGCGGCGTGCCGCGTCCTGGAGGCCCAGGTCCGCGCCGTGCAGTTCCAGTTCATCGCGCAGCCGCAGGAACGCATGGACCGACGCCGCTTCCAGGTGCGCTGCGTCCGCGAAGTAGCGCCCCAGTGCCTCCGGACTCTGGCACGCCTCCGCCACCTGGAGCCCCACCGGCCGCCGGCCGATGTTGCAGTTCGGGTCGCCCTTCTCCAGGACGTAGCTCTCCAGCTCTCGCACCTCACCGGAGGTGGACACCCGCGCCAGGTGCTGTGTCAGCGCGGTGTCGGGTCCGCACGCGTAGCCCTTCGTGCCGATGACGTTGAAGCTGCCGTCTTCGTTCTTCTTCACCGCGCCCAGCTTCAGTTCGGAGCAGCTCACGTTGTAGCCCGCGGCGAAGGCCCGGAGCACCGCCTCCTGCGAGGTGTCGACGGTGCCCAGCAGGCCCTGGACGGACTCCTCGGTCGTGTACGTCGTCACCGCGTCGCCCGACGTCGTGACCAGGAAGAACTCCTGGCAGTAGTCGATGCACTCGCGATGGAAGCCTTTGCCGGTGGTCGCGTCCTCCAGGGCCGCCTCGCAGGTGGGGACGTCCGTGGCCGTCGCGCACGCCTGTCCGGAAGACGAGGCTTTGTTGGCGCGCGGATCCGACAGCGCAGGGTGGAAGTAGCGGAGCTGGACGAAATCCCGGGGCTGGGACAGCGTCAGGTCCCCGAGCGCGGGGAAGCGGCCGTCGCACTCGACTCGCGAAAAGCCCGTCACGTCCGAGCTGTTCCCCAAGCCGCCACAGCCCGCGAGCACCAGCGGCGTGGCGAGCGAGGCGCGCAGGGCCCGCGAGAAGAGATGGCGCAACCGGTGGACGTTCAAGAGGGCTCCAGGAAGAGGTGTGTCCGGGGCCTTGAGCAATGAAGATGCCAGCGGCGCTTCACAGGGAACCCCTCCCGCCACGGCGCCCGGAACGCCGTGGAATGATCAGAATCCTGAGGGGGGATGCCTCCGTTCATGACGCGTGTGCCCGGCCCGCCTCCAGCCCTGATGCGGGATGAAGGTCCGCGAAGAGGGGAGGGTCGGCCAGCGCCTGCTCGCAGGCCACCTCCCTGTCGCCCTCCGCGTCCACGTCGGAATCGCAGCCGGACAACAGCAGCGACGGGCCCATCAACGCCCCTGCGCGATAGGTGTTCAGGCCCAGAGGTCCTGCTCCAGCGTGTCCAGCAGCGCCAGGGCCGCCTCCGGCGTGGGCATGCCCGCCTGGGTGATGATGCTCGCGTCGAGCGGCACCGCGACCTCCTGCCGCAGCAGCGCCACCGCGCGCCGCTGGGCCTCCCTCAAGGTGTCCCGCTGCTGCGCGGAGAGGCGCGGCCGGGCCCACTGGTCGACGTCCCACGACAGCGCCGCGTGCCGCGTCTCGTCCTCCGCGATGCGGACCATGGCCTGCCGCACCTCCAGGTCGTGCGCGTGCAGCGCCTGATGGTGGGCGAGCAGCGCGCCGTACGTCTCGCGCACGCAGCCCTCCACGGCGTTCTCCAGGGCCACGTCCACGAGCGAGCGCGGGGGCAGCTCCGCCACCACCGGACGCTGGGGCGTGCCACCAAAGCGGCGCGCGAGCCGGTCCGTCACCCGGGCGTGCTGGACCTCCTCCATGGCGCTGCGGCGTGCCGCGTCCTGGAGGCCCACGTCCGCGCCGTGCAATTCCAATTCATCGCGCAGCCGCAGGAACGCATGGACCGACGCCGCCTCCAGGTGCGCCGCGTCCGCGAAGTAGCGGCCCAGCGCCTCCGGGCTCTGGCACGCTTCGGCCACCTGGAGCCCTACCGGCCGCCGGCCGATGTTGCAGTTCGGGTCGCCCTTCTCCAGGAGGCGCTTCTCCAGCTCCTGGACCTCACCCGAGGCGGTCACCTTCAGCACGTGCTGTGTCATCTCCGTGCCCGGCCCGCACGCGAAGCCCTGCGTGCCGATGACGTTGAAGCTGCCGTCCGCGTTCTTCTTCACGGCGCCGTATTCCTTCTTCCCGCAGAGGAGGCTGTAGCCCGAAGCGAAGGTCTTGAGCACCGCCTCCTGCTCCGTGTCGATGGTGCCCAGCACCTGCTGGAGCTCCGCCAGCGTCGCGTGGGTCTTCACCTCGTCACCCCGCGTCGTCACCAGGAAGGCGTCCGTGCAGAAGTCCAGGCAGACGTGGTGGAAGCCGGCGGTGACGATCGCGTCCTCCAGTGCCGCCTCGCAGGTGGGAACGTCGGTGGCCGTCGCGCAGGCCTGTCCGGAGGAAGCCGCCGGAAGGTAGTCGGCGGGAGGCTCGCCCACGTGGGTGCTGATGTAGCGGAATTGCACGAAGTCCGGCGCCGGGGTCATCGTGAGGTCGTTGACGGAGAGGTAGCCCGCACTGCACGCGACCTCCGAGTAGCCCGTCAGGTCCGTGCTGCCCTCCGTATCACCACAGCCCGCCAGTACCAGGGGCGTGGCGAGCGAGGCGTGAAGAGCCCGCGAGAAGAGACGGCGCAGTCGATGGATGTTCACGGACAACTCCGAGGCAAACGGTGTGTCCGGGCACTGAGCAATGCGGATGCCAGCAGGTCTTCCCAGGAGGGCCCTCTGTCCGCACCGCTCGGAAAGCTGAGAAGGACTCGGAAAGCTGAGGGGGACAGGACCTGGCCGCCGCGCATCTGGACCCGGCCGGACGACGCGGAATCCGCACGCAGGGGACACCACGGCATGAAATCCAGATGCCCGGACGGGTCGTCCGTCCCCGGTTCTGGAGCCGACCTGGAAGGCAGCCAGGACGTTTGCCGGATGTCAGACCAAGTGGATAGCGTGCAGCTCATGCCGGACATCCGCCTGCCTGCCGAAGCGAAGTACAAGAACGAGCTGGACGCCCTCGCCGCGCATGACGACAAGCCCCGCCCACCGGGTTGGGCGCTGTCGCCCCGCGCCGTGGAGATGTACATCCTGGGTAGTCCCAAGCCCGTGGGGGGCGTGGCCATCACGCCCAAGTACGTGGGCGACAAGGGGCTCATCCAGGTGTGCATCGCCACGCTCGCGTCGGACCGCGCGCTGATGCTCGTGGGCGAGCCGGGCACCGCGAAGAGCTGGCTGTCGGAGCACCTGTCCGCGGCCGTCAGCGGCACGTCCGCGCTCGTGGTCCAGGGCACGGCGGGGACCAGCGAGGACCACATCAAGTACTCGTGGAACTACGCGCTGCTGCTCGCGCAGGGTCCCACGCCGGAAGCGCTGGTGCCGTCGCCCATCCTGCGCGCCATGCGCACGGGCAAGTTCGCCCGCTTTGAAGAAGTGACGCGCACGTCGCCGGAGATTCAGGACTCGCTCATCTCCATCCTGTCGGAGAAGCAGGTGTCGGTGCCGGAGCTGGGAGAGGTGACGAGCGCGCAGCGCGGCTTCAACCTCATCGCCACCGCGAACACGCGCGACCGCGGCGTCAATGAGATGAGCGCCGCGCTCAAGCGCCGCTTCAACTTCGTCACCGTGCCGGTGGTGGAGGACCTGGAGCAGGAGATCCAAATCGTCACCAAGCGCGAGGCGGAGCTGCGCACCGACTACCAGGTGGGCGTGCCGCCGCCGGAGGAGCTGTCGCGCGTGCTGCTGACGCTCTTCCACGAGCTGCGTAAGGGCGTGACGAAGGACGGCAAGACGAAGGTGCGCACGCCCGGGGCGGTGCTGTCCACGGCGGAGGCCATCAGCGTGCTGTTCAACAGCTCCATCCTGGCGCAGCAGTTCGGCTCCGGGACGGTGACGTCGCAGGAGCTGGCGGCCTCGCTGGTGGGCGCGGTGGTGAAGGAGCAGGAGGACGACGTGAAGGCGCTGCGCGAATACATGGAGACGGTGGCCAAGAGCCGCACGGGCCCGTGGAAGGAGCTGTACACCGCGAGCAAGAAGCTGCTGAGGGGCTGATGGACCTGGCACTGCTCTCCCGGGTGCAGCACTTCCCGGTCCGTCACCACTCGCCGCGCACCACAGCCGTGCTCCTGAAGTGGCTGGAGCGGGTGAAGCCCACCGTCGTCCTGGTGGAGGGCCCCTGTGACGCCACGGGGCTGGTGGACGTGCTGTGCGACGCGCAGACCCGGCCGCCCGTGGCCATCCTGGGCTACCGCACGGATGGCACGCCGTCCTCGTCGCTGTGGCCCTTCGCGGCGTACTCGCCGGAGTACCAGGCGCTGAAGTGGGCCCGGGCGAACGGCGCGCGGGCGGAGTTCATCGACATCCCGGTGGGTGTCAGCCTCGCGGTGGACCGCGCGCCTCCCGGGCTGGGAGTGGAGTCCGAGTCGGAGTCCATGGAAGGGAGCACGCCGGTTCCCGATGAGGCGGTGCCGCTCACGGAGGCGTTCGCGCGCTCGCAGGGGCACCGCTCCTTCGAGGAGTTCTGGGAGGCGGCCTTCGAGGCGCCGGACTGGAGCCCGGAGCAGTTCCGGCCAGTGCTCATCGCCTGGGCGGACGTGGTCAACGCGGGGCCCCGGTCGGCCTACCACCGCCAGCGCGACGCCTTCATGGCGCGCAAGGTGCTGGAGGTGGTGGCGAGCGGCGTGGCGCCGGAGAAGGTGGCGGTGGTGGCGGGCGCGGCGCACACCGCGGCGTTCCTGGCGGGGGACGTGGACCCCAAGGAGGAGGCGAAGCTGCCACCGCCCGGACCGTGCGCGGTGACGGTGATTCCGTACAGCTTCCCGCGCCTGGCGGAGCAGCTGGGGTACGGCGCGGGCAACCGGGCGCCGCACTTCTACCAGAAGGCCCACGAGGCGAACTGCGACTTCCGGCGGGCCACGCTGGAGGTGCTGCTGGACTTCGCGGCGCACCTGCGGATGCGCGGCTTCTCCGCGTCGCTGTCGGACGTGCTGGAGGCGTACCGGCTGGCGGTGACGCTGTCGGACCTGCGCGAGAAGAGCGCTCCGGGCCTGGATGAGCTGAGAGAGGCGACGGTGGCCACGCTGTGCCGGGGCGACGCGACGCACGTGGACAGCTTCCTGTGGAAGAGCGTCGTCGGCCATGAAGTGGGGCAGGTGGCGAGCCGCATCGGACAGAACTCGCTCCAGGCGGAGTTCTGGCGCGAGGTGGGCGAGCGGCGGCTGCCGCGCACGGACAGCCCGGAGACGTTCTCGCTGCGGCTCAACAACCCGGTGGAGGTGGGCTCCTCCGTGTTCCTCCACCGGCTGCGCGTGGCGGGCATCCCGTACGCGTCGCTGTCCGGCACGGGCTCGTCGCGCAAGGGCGGGGAGGCGGAGGCCGGTGGCTACGCGGCGCTCACGCGCGTGCGCGAGGCCTGGCAGGCGCAGTGGACGCCGTCCACCGACGTGGCGCTGGTGGAGAAGATTGTGTTGGGCGACTCGCTGGAGGCCGTGACGACGCGCGTGCTCCAGGAGCGGCTGACCCAGGCGAAGACGACGGCCCAGGCGGCGGACGTGCTGCTGGAGTCCGTCATCACCGGCTGCTCCCAGACGGTGGTCCAGGCGCTCAAGGTCTGTGACGCGCACGCGGCCACGGACGCGGACCTGCCGTCGCTGGCGTCCGCGGCCCGGGCGCTGTCCGGGCTGATGGCCTATGGCACGTCTCGCGCGCATTCGGACGTGGGCGACGAGGCGGTGGCCTCGCTGGGGGAGAAGACCTTTGGCCGGGCGCTCCTGCGCGTGCGCGACGCCAGCGCCTGCGGGCCGGACGCGGTAGCCCAGGTGCTGGACGCGCTGCGCACGCTGCACGAGGTGGCGCTGTCCCAGCCTCGCGCGGACAAGGCGGGCTGGTTCGTGGAGGCGCGCGGGTTGATGGAGAGCCACGCGGTGAACCCCGCCACGTCGGGGCTGGCGACGGGCCTGTTGTACTTGGCGCGCGAGCTGCCGGAGGCGGAGGTGGCGCTGGAGGTGGGCCGGCGGCTGTCGCAGGCGGTGGACCCCGCGGACGCGGCGGCGTACCTGGAGGGCTTCCTGCAGGTGAACGCGCTGGTGCTGGTGAAGAGCCGCGACGTGGTGAAGGCGCTGGACGACTTCCTGGTCAGCGTGGAGCCCGAGCGCTTCCGGCAGACGCTGCCGGTGCTGCGCCGGGCGCTGGGCTCGCTGGGGGCCACGGAGCGCCGCTACCTGATGGAGAACGTGATGGGCGTGCGCCAGTTGAAGGACAAGGGCCGCGCGGTGAAGGCGGTGCTGGAGGAGAAGGACAAGGCGACGCTGAAGGACCTGAGCGCGGACCTGGGCAAGGCGCTCGACGACCTGGATGACCTGCTATGAGCGTGGACCCCAAGGACCTGGAACCGAAGGACCGCGACGCGCTCTTGCGCTGGCGGCTGGCGCTGGGCCCGGAGGCGGAGAAGACGGGCTCCTGTCCGTCCCTGAGCGCGCTGGGCGCCAGCGCGGGCACGGTGGACCTGAAGGGCGACGACCTGGAGGGCCTGGATGACGCGCTCTCCTTCGTCTACGGCGAGCGCTCCGCGGGGCGGGGCGGCTCGCGGCCCTATCTGCCCAGGTGGCTGGGCGCGCTGCGCGACTTCTTCCAGGACGACGTCATCGCGCTGGTGCAGAAGGACGCCATCGAGCGCAAGGGGCTCACCGAGCTGCTCTTCGAGCCGGAGACGCTGCCCTTCCTGGACAAGAACGTGGAGCTGGTGACGACGCTGGTGAGCGCCATCGGGCTCATCCCGGAGCAGGCCAAGGACACCGCGCGCGCCATCATCCGCGAGGTGGTGGAGGACCTGCGCAAGAAGCTGGAGTCCCCGCTGCGCACGGCGGTGCTGGGGGCGCTGCGGCGCGACCGGACGAGCCCCATCCCCATCGCGCGCAACATCGACTGGCGCCGCACCATCCGCTCCAACCTCAAGGGCTGGGACGCGGAGAAGAAGCGGCTCATCCCGGAGCGCTTCTACTTCTGGCCCAACCAGCGCCGTCACCATGAGTGGGACGTGACGCTGGTGGTGGACCAGTCCGGCTCCATGGCGGAGAGCGTGGTGTACAGCTCCGTGATGGCGGCCATCTTCGCGTCGCTGGACGTGCTGCGCACGAGCCTGGTGCTGTTCGACACGGAGATTGTCGACATGACGCCCGTGCTGGCGGACCCGGTGGAGGTGCTCTTCTCCGCGCAGCTGGGCGGCGGCACGGACATCAACCGGGCGGTGGCGTACGCGCAGGAGCACTACGTGCGCCGGCCGGAGAAGACGCTCTTCATCCTCATCACCGACCTGTACGAGGGCGGCAACGCCGAGGAGCTGGTGGCCCGGCTGCGGCAGCTGGTGGACTCACGCTCGAAGGTGCTGTGCCTGCTGGCGCTGTCGGACAGCGGGCGTCCGTCGTACGACCACGCGATGGCGGAGCAGCTCACCGCGCTGGGGATTCCGTGCTTCGGGTGCACGCCGCGCAAGCTGGTGGACGTGGTGGAGCGGGTGATGCGCAACCAGGACCTGGCGCCGCTGCTCGCGTCCAACGACAAGAAGGGGGAGCGTCATGGCTGACGTACGGCCCGTCATTGGCATGGGCGGAATGACGGAGATCATCAGCGACAAGGGAGAGCTGGCCAAGGGCGCGGCCCTGTTCGACGGCAAGCAGCTCACCAACCTGTCGCGCTACGAGAACCGGCTCTTCGCGGACGCGGCGGGTTCCGGGGCGACGCCGTACAAGGTGACGCTGGTGTTCGGCGAGGCGCGCCTGGACGTGAAGGGGCGGTGCTCGTGCATGGCGGCGCGCTCGCGTCCCTTCTGCAAGCACGCGGCGGCGCTGCTGGTGGCGTGGGCCCGGGCCCCGCAGGCCTTCGTGACGGCGGAGGCGGCCCCGGTCGCGCCCGCGGGCTCGGGCGGCGCGAAGAAGAGCGTGAAGAAGGGCAAGGCGGAAGCCGGCGACCTGATGAAGGCGGGCGTGGCGCAGGTGTCCACGCTGGTTCGCGAGCTGGGCCTGTCGGGCGTGGCGTCGCTGGGCGTGGAGCGGCCGGAGCAGGTGCGCGCGTTGGGTGAGGCGCTCCGGGCCAACGGCCTGCGGCGGCTGTCCGCGCGGGCGGTGGAGCTGGCGGGCCTGCTGGACGCGGCGGCCGCTCGCACGGGCACCTTCGAGGCGCCGGCGTACACGGACCTGGTGGCGGACATGCTGCTCACCGCGCGCAAGGTGGAGAAGCACCTGGGCGGCGACGCGCTGGAGGCCCGTCACGTCGAGGAGCTGATTGGCAAGACGTGGACGAAGAAGGACCGCGCGCCCGTCACCGGGCTGACGCTGGTGGAGTACGCGTTCTCCTCGAAGGTGACGCCGGACCGGTTCCTCATCCGCGAGAGCCGCTTCGTGGACCTGGTGTCGGGCGGGCACTACAGCGAGAAGCAGATCCTCCCCGCCACCCTCAAGACGGTGGCGCCCAAGAAGAGCCACGCGGGCTACGTGCTCCAGGGCGCCAAGGGCGGGCAGTACCCGGGTTTCGCGCCGAACCGGCTGGACCTGGAGGAGTGGACGGGCGGCGCGCCGGTGGACAAGGCGGTGCTGGAGCGGCTGGTGGAGGTGGCGCTGCCGGACGTGGGCGCGGTGATGACGGCCTTCCAGGAGCACCGCAAGGACGTGTTCGCGCCGGACCTGCTGCCGGTGGCCGTGCGGGTGGAGTCGCTGCTCGCCAGCGGGACGCGTTCCCAGTTCGTGGATGGCACGGGGCGGGGCCTCTTCCTGCCCGTGGACCCGGCGCTGGAGGAGCCGCTGTCGAGCGCCCTGGAGGACGCGAAGCTCCTGGCGGTGCTGGGCGACGTGGGCCTGGAGGCGGCGCTCCCCACGCTGTTCCCCACCGCCGTGGTGGTGCGGACGCCGGAAGGGGTGGACCTGCGCGCGTTGGGCCGTTCGGAGGACGCGCCCGTGTCACCCCGGCGGCGGGGACGCGTGCGGGCTCCCACCGCGCCGAACGCGCTGCCCCGCAGCGGGTGGGCGGAGGCGGCGCGGGCGGCGGGTGCGTCGCGGGCGGCCATCGCGCTCGCGGAGGTGCGAGACGAGCTGGCGGACGCGTTCGCCAGCGGCCTGTCCGCGGTGAGCCCTCGCACGGTGGATCCGCTGGTGTCTCGGCTGAAGGAGCTGGGGCTGGAGAAGCCGGGCGCGCTGCTGGAGGCGCTGGCGCAGCGGTCGGACCCGGCGGAGCGGCTGGATGACTTCATCAAGGTGTACCAGGTGCTGGGCATCGCGCTGGTGAGGCTGTCGGGCGCGGTGCAGGTGGACATGGCCCAGCTGGAGGCCGTGCCCACGCACCCGAGCATCCGCGTGCACCGGCCGGAGGAGGTGCTGACGCCGGGCGAGGCCATGGTGCGCCGGGCGCGCGGAGAGCTGACGCGCTACGAGGCTGCGGCACACGCGGCGCGCTACTACGCGAGCCTGGGCGCGGACGTCCTGGCGCGGGAGTTCTACCCGACGTGGAGCGACGGCGCGGCGAGCGCCTTCGTGGCGCGGACGGTGGCGGCGCTGGGCGAGAGCGCGCTGGGCTCCGTGCGCAGCGCGCTGGGCGAGCACCACAGCCGCATGGTTCGCCGCACCGCCATCCGCGTGCTGGGCGTGATGGGCGGAGTGCAGGCGCGGCGCGAGCTGGATGCGCTGACGCGCAAGGGCCATGACATGGGCCTGCGCCTGTTCGCGAAGGAGACGCTGGAGGACGTGCAGGCCCGGGAGACGGGTGATGCGGCGGTGGCGGAGCTGGCGCGGCGCCGGAGGGAGAAGGCGGTCCCGCTGATGCAGGCGGCGCTGTCCGAGACGACGAAGGACGCGCGCGGGACGGCGGTGGCCATGCTGGCGGACCTGGGCACGGTGGCCATGCCCGTGCTGCGCCAGGTGCTGCACGGAGACCCGGCGCGCGAGGTGCGGCGCGAGGCGGCGGAGGCGCTGGCGCGGATGGGGGACGCGGAGGTCCTCGACCGGTTCATCCTCATGGTGCAGGGCCGCGGCCACGACGACGTGGAGGCGAAGCACGCCGTGTATGCGCTGGGCATGCTGGGCGACGTGCGCGGCGCGGAGGCCCTGCTGCTGGCGTTCGTGGACGGGTGGAAGCCCGGCGTCGTCGCGGAGGCCATGCGCACGCTGGGGCTGGCCATGCTGCAGCCCGCGCTGGACCTGGCCGAAAAGCGCCCGGAGGAGCTGGAGCGGAAGGCGTTCCGGAGCGTCTTCGAGGGCTTCCAGCCCACCGACCTGGCCAGGGCGCTGGAGGCCCGGTTGAAGGCGTCCCTCGAGCACCCGGACCTGCTGGCCCGCGCGGCGGTGTACCTGAAGGTGGCGGCTTCGAGCGCGGTGGTGGGCAAGCACATCGCGCAGCGCCTCATGGACCTGCCCGCCGTGGCCGCGGACAAGAACCTGTCCAAGGCGGCGAAGAAGCTGCTGTGAGGCCGTGGACCCGCCGCTGTGCTCCTCGCGGCGGCGGGCCCTGATGGAGGTGGGTCAGCTCCCCAGCTTCGAGGTGAGGTCGATGCTGGTGGGGGAGGCCGGTACGGGGAAGGGCTTCCCGGCGGCCCCGCTGAAGTCCAGCGTCTTGAGGTTCACCGAGTACACGCAGGGGTTGGCGTAGAAGCGCACGGACAGGGTCAGCGCGACCAGGTCCTTCACGACGACCCACTGCGTGTAGTCCAGCTCGTCCTTGCCCAGCTTGTTCGTGGAGCGGCTGGTGCCGGCGGGGATGTCCACCGTGTTGAGGATGTGGAAGGCGAGCGTGGTGGCGTCCGCGGCCGTGATGAGGGGCTGCGAGTACTGCTTGAGGTACGCGGCGCGCACGAAGCGCGCGGGCGGCGTCGAGTCACCCGGCAGGCCGCGCATGCCGCTGCCGTGGCCGGCCGGCGCGAACGACTGGGAGCCCAGCTCCGTGGGCTTCGCGTCATAGGGCGTGAGGTTGGCGTAGCCGCCCAGGTTCAGCAGTTGGTCGGGGAACGGCGGGTCGTTGGTGCAGACGCCCACGGGGTTCTCGTAGACGTTGAGCTGCCCGTGGGTGAACTCCACCACGATGCTGTTGCCCTTGGCGTCGTGGATGGGGAAGTGCAGCGGGAGCAGCTTCGCCAGGAGGTCGCCCTCCCAGACCTGCACGCTGCCGCTGGTCAGCGCCGTCTGCACGTCCGCCACGCTGCCGCACGTGCCCAGCGCCCAGCTCACGAAGTCCACCAGCGCCAGCGCCTGCGCCGGCTGGCTCACCTTGGGATAGGCGGAGCCCGGCAGCCACAGCGCGCCCACGGACAGGCCCTGCGTGTTGAGGCCGTCCACGATGACCTTGTCCGTGAGGGCGGTGAGGCCGACGAAGCCATACGTCGACTTCCACGTCAGGCCCGGCTTGCCGCTGGGGCCCATGGACTGGAAGGACTGGCCCGCGGCGTGGACCATGAGCTGCGAATTCAGGTCGGGACCGAACTCCATGCTGCGGCCATTGACGGCGATGGGCCCGGAAGCGACGCGGGCGTCATTGCCGGTGATCAGGAAGTCGGTGCACATGGGCGGTCTCACTCCCCGTGACAGTCAATTCCTCCCACGACGGTGGGAGCGTTCCACGGTGCCTGGATGCCGTTGCACGGTGCGCACCAGCACCCCGCCAAACCTGCAACCCACCAGATTCCAGGGGATTGCGAGGAGGGCCGGCGTGGAAGGTCCCCGGGCGCGTCCGGGCAGGAGGCAGGCGCGTCCCGCGCAGACGCGGGGCATTGCGTGAGGTCCGGAATCCGGCAAGCCTCCGCGCCGCATGACGGACCCTGCTCCTCCTCCCGCGTCCCCACCGCGCCGCGACGACGCGCTGGACGCGTACGAGCTGTCGTTCTTCGAGCGGCTGTCGCTGCAGTCGCAGGGCATCGTCATCGCCGTCGTGTTGCGGGTGACGGACCTGCTGCTCCTGCTCTTGCGTCCCCGGCTCCTGAAGCCGTACCTGGGGTTGTGGTGGCAGCGCATCCTGCGGACGCCCTACAGCGCGCGGCGCACCTTCGAGATGGCCCGCGTGCTCCAGGCCACGGGCCAGACGTTCCGCGAGCTGATGTACGGCGAGACGCCGCTGGTGACGGCGCTGTGGTTCCTCAAGCGGGCGGGCGTGGGGCGCGGCAGCCGGGTGGTGGACCTGGGCGCGGGGCGGGGACGCGTGCTGCTCGCCGCGCGCTGGTGGGGCGCCGGGGCGCATGGCGTGGAGCTGGTCCCGGACCACGTGGCGCGCGTGGCGCCGTGGCTCCAGCCCGCGGGCATCACGCTCACCGTGGGCGACCTGACCCGCGAACCGCTGGGGGACGCGACCCACATCTTCTGCAACTGGGTGGCGTTCAGCCCGGAGACGAAGGCCCGGCTCGTCGCGCACCTGCGCACCTGCGCGCCAGGCACGCGCATCATCACCGTCACCCGCCCCATCCAGGCGGAGGGCTTCACCGGCCATGCCGGCCACTGGATGCTCTTCACCTGGGGCCTGGAGAAGGTCTGGCTTCAAGAATACCGGCCGGACCCCATCGCATCCACCTGACACGAAAAGGCCGGGTGCAACTTCGAGCCTGCCTGACGTCACTCGTGATTGGATGGGAAGGACGGGCAGCGGCGTTCCCGTCGCGAGAGGTGATGGCAATGACCGAGCGGAGGAAGACGCAGCCTGTGGTGACTCGCGAGCAGCTTCTTCGGGTGGCCGCGGACCTCATCCTGGCCCAGGGGCTTCAGGCCGTGACGCTCGACGCCATCGCCCGGCGGGCAGGCATCCCGAAGGAGGACCTCCTGGAACATTTCCAGAGCAAACCCATCCTGTTCGATGCGCTGTTCGACGACGTGACGCGGCGCTTCTCCGAGGCCGTCGCCGCGGAGATGGAGAAGGACCCGGACGCCAACGGCCGGGGAACCCGCGCGTATCTCCGGGTGACGGTCGCCGCTCCCGCGGATGACGACGAGGCCCGGGTCATGCGCTCGCTCATCGGGCTCATGCTCTTCGACCCGGAGGTCCGGGAGCTCTGGAGCTCCATCTGGGACGAGGCGCGGGAGGCGCAACTCAGCCGCGAGGAGCACGAATCGCCGGAGCTCACGCTCTGCCGTCTGGCGATCGACGGGTTGTGGATGTCGGACATGCTCGAGCAGCGCACGGTCTCAAGCCAGATGCGCGCGGCGGTCATTCATCGAATCGAAGAACTCACGCGCAAGTAGCCTCCCCTCCAGGCGCAGGCTTCGCCTGCCATGTCAGACGCCACTCCTAGTCTGCGCGCCTTCACTCGCAGTCGGATGGGAAAGGCAGGCAGTCATGCACTTCGGGTTGAAATGCCGCAACGCCTTCGCCGCGGCGGTGGTCGCTGTCTTCGTGGGTGGGGGCACGGCGCAGGCCGCGCCAGAAG
>NZ_RAWE01000090.1 GCF_003611695.1 Corallococcus carmarthensis
GAGGAGGGCGTGGGGCTGCGACGTCGCGCGACTCGGCAGGCCCGCCGGGAACGCTCCTTGACGAGCGCCAGAGGACCGCGGCCATGACGAGCGCGACGATACAAATGATGCCTGCGAGCCACCTTCCCGTTCGGAGCGGTCGCTCCATCATGGCCGCATGCCGCTTGAGGGATTGCGGCGTGGAGGGTATCGCCAGTGCCGCAGGTGTCGGACCTCCGTGACGCTGTTCAGCGGGCGGATGGGCCGGCACGTCATACTCAGCGGAGCGCTCGGCGCGGAGATCCGCCAGCTCGCGGCGCAGCGCCTCGGTATCGACCGGACGCCTCCTGGGGTCTCGGGCCAGGAGGTTCTCGACGAGGTCGCTCAGTGCCGCTGGAACCCGCGCATTCGCCAATCGGGGTGACGGCGGTGGGAGGGAAAGACTATTCAAGTCGAAGCGCGGACGAAACTCCGTCGGGCGAGGGTCGGTCAGCAGTTCATGGAGCATGACGCCGACCGCGAAGATTTCGTCGGCGACCTGGAAGGCGTAGCGTGCCCGGTGCTCGTCCTTGTGCTCGCGCAGGAACTGGAACTGCTCGGGCGCGCGATAGCGGTCTGTGCCTGGAGGCAAGCCTCCGCCTGTCAGGTCTTCGGCGAGGGTGTAGCTCGCACAACTGAAGTCGATGATGACCGGCTCGCCGTCGCTCTTGCGGATGAGCACGTTGGACAGCTTCAGGTCCCGATGCAGGATGCCTCGGCCGTGCATGTATGACAGAGCACCTGCGAGCTTCTCGAAGACTCCCAGGACTTCACGAACGGTCGGGTGCTTACGCTCCGCCCACTCCGCGAGCGTCCAGCCGTCCACGTAGTCGAGCGCGAGGTAGAGGTTCCCACTCTCCGCGAGGCCATACCCTTGCGGCCGGACGATGTTCGGATGGTCCAGCATGAGCAGCGCCGTCAATTCCCGCAGCGTCCGGGCATGAGTCTGCTTGGGGTCGCCGCTGGACTCCCGGTGCTGAGCCACCTTGATTGCGCGGTGCCTGCCGTTCTTTTCGCCCAGGAAGACAAACGCAAAGCCTCCGTCGCCAAGGGCCTTGGTCACCTGCCAGCCGTCAATGCGAGAACCGGGCGGAGCATGGAGCAGGGTCGCGTTCATTGGGCGTCTTCCGCGGCGGGCTTCGGGAAGCGCACATCCGGAATCGTGAGACGACGCTCCCCATCCCCGCGTACCTCCAGGGTGAAGACGAGGTCTGCTTTCGTCTTTGGCACCTCCACGACCGCAAGCACACGTCCATCCTCTCCCGGAAGGATTGCCCCCGGCTTCTTCGCTACGAGCCGAGCCCGCAGGGGCATGCCGACACGCCCCACAAATGTCGCCTCTCGGGGTGTCCAGGCGGGGCGGTCAAGCCTGTTCGTGATCTTCACGTCCGCCAGAATCCAACCGTTGCCCCGAAAGGCTACGATTGAATTCAAACCAAGTCCCTGCACAGCATCGAGCCTGTTCTTGATGACGGATGTCGTGACGCCCTTCTCGTCCACGTACCCCAGCAACACGAAGTCTTCAGGCCTCGGCACCGGGGCTTGGGTGTTTGGCTGGCAGGCCGTACTCAGTGGCTCCGGGCGTTGCACGTCAATCCGTGAGTCCACTTCGGTCGGATCGGTCACGAGAACGAAGGCGGCCCGCGTCGGCTGATTTCTGTCGATGAAAAAGACCCCGATCTCCTGTCGCTCACCGTCGCCGAGATTGGCCACGGGCTGAACGATGAAGGAGCGCTCGCCGGCATCCAGGACGCGGATCCGGGACTCATCGAAGGTCAGGGTCTTCCGCTGGATCGTCGAGGAGAACAGGAACAACGTCGGGGTGTCCGCCGCGACGTGGACGACGGGCAGCGGTTCGGCGGGCGTGCTGGCGACGGTGACGGGTCGTTCCCGCCTGACGCGCGCCCCCGGTGCCGGCGCAGCCCCCGCAGCAACTCGCGAGAGGAGCACGAGCGCGAGGACCAATCTGAAAGGTTGGAGCAATGGTGCAGGACCTCCCGGATGGGAAGGCTATCATCGCCGATGCCCGCGCAGTCGGCCTCTTTCCTACAGCCGGAACGGAGTCCCGGGCCTCTGGATCGGGTCAAGACGCTGCGCGTCCGCCTATCTCCGGAAAGCGTTCGTAGGCGCGCTTGAGTGCAGCCAGGTGAGCGAGGTTGTCCAGGTCGAGCGGCGCATCGATGAGCTGCACGACCCAGCCGCCCGATGCCGTGCGCCGCGCCCTTGACCGCGTATTGAAGGCTCCGCGCTGCGCCGGTACACGGGAGGGTGCGACCGGCTCACGGGCCTGGAGTCCGTGAAGCACTCAGGCTGGATGATGCCTCGCTGGGAATCCGTGGCGGCATGACTCGCCTGTCAGCAATCCGCTGACCGCGGTGGAGCGCCGCCTCCCCGCGTCCCCAGCAGGGCTTCCCTGGCACGGTGGTTGCGTATGGGGCGCGACATCATCAAGGGGGAATCATGGCACCACGTTTCATCTGCTTGCTCATGTTGTCGCTGGCCCTCCCTGGCGCCTCCGCCAGCGCCGGGGAGCCGGCTCCCGAGCCTCCTCCGGCGTCGGCCCCGGGTTGGTTCGAGAATCCCACCCGCACGCGCGGACTGCTCGGCTCAAACGCGCTGCCGCTGCATGCGGGAGAGGGCTTCATCGGACAGCAGGCGCTCTTCGCCACCGTCGCGGAGGTGGGCCTGAGCGAGCGCGTGTCCGTGAACCTGGCCACGGCCATCCCGTTCCAGGTGATGTCCAGAGACACGTCCTTCAGCCTCCTGGGGGGCATCAAGGTGAGCACACCGCTGACCGAGAAACTTCATCTGGCGTTCGGCGTGCAGGGCGGCTCCTACGACAGCGACTTCGCGGGAGCGTGGGGGCTCCACAACGCCGTCGCCGCCTACGGCACGCTCACCTATGGGACGGGCGACGCGAACATCTCCCTCACGGTCCAGCCCATCTACGTCTGGGCTCGGGACGAGAATGGGGGCGTGATGGTGCTGCCCATGGTGGGAGGCTTCCTGCGAGTCGGGGAGCACTGGGGCTTCGCGGGGGAAGTCGCCATCTCACCGGTGCGCGCCATCGCCGACGCGTTCGCATTCGCGACGGCGGGCGCGCGGTTCATGGGACAGCGGTGGTCCGTGGACCTGGGGGTCCTCGCTGGAACGCAATTGCAGGGACAGGACACCCCCGCCTTCGCTCCCGGAGCTTCCTTCCTGTATCACTGGCGCTGAGACGCAACGTCCGGTGAAACCAGCGCCTGGCTTTCACAGTCGCGGGCACGGGCCTCTACCTTCTCCTACAGCAGCCTGGGACTGAGGATCCTGCTCGCCGCGAGATGGGGACAATGGCGGGCCCATCTGCATGCCGTTCGAAGTGAGCTCCCCGTGCGGTCATGCTAGAAACCGTGACCCATGTCTCGCCAAGGGCCTCGTGATTCCCTGTCCCCCTCGGGGGTGGCCGAGGTGTCGACGGCCGTCGGAGAGAAGCAACGGAGCGCGGCGTCCGCCGACGAGCGGGTGCCGGCGCTGACCCTCATCTCCCACCCCACCGCGACGCGCGCGGGCGCGCGGCTCCTGCTGGACGCGGTCCTCGGGGGCCGCACCGTGGAGCTGTCCCGCAACGGCCCGAACTTCACCCGGCCCGGAGAGCCCTTCGGCCATCCGCTGGCGGACCCCTTCGTCAGCCGGATCCCCATCGTGTTCTCCCCGGGAGAGACCGGGTTCATCCGGATGCGGGTGGGTGAAGCCGGAACCCGGGTGACGGTGAACGATCAGCTCGTGACCGACTGTGAGTTCACGCGGGAGGAACTGGCGGCGGGCGTGCCGCTGGACGTGGCCGGCCGGCTGGTGTTGCTGCTGCACCTGGCCTCGCGCCAGACGGACGCGCCCACGCACACGCTGGGCATGCTGGGCGACAGCCAGGGCATCCAGCGCGTGCGCGAGCACATCCAGCGCATCGCCGACCTCCAGGTCCCGGTGCTGGTCCGGGGAGAGACGGGCACCGGCAAGGAGTTGGTGGCCCAGGCCATCCACCAGCATGGCCCGCGACAGGGGGGCCCCTTCATCAGCGTGAACCTGGGCGCCATCCCCAAGGAGCTGGCCGCCGCCGAGCTGTTCGGCGCGCAGCGGGGCGCCTTCACCGGAGCGACCCGCGACCGGGAGGGCTTCTTCCGGGCGGCCCAGGGCGGCACGCTGTTCCTCGATGAGGTGGGCGAGGCCCCTCCCGAAGTGCAGGTGATGCTGCTGCGAGTACTGGAGACAGGTGAGCTCTATCCGGTGGGCGGCAGCACCCCCATCAAGACCGACGTGCGGCTGATCGCCGCGACCGACTCCAACCTGGAGGAACACATCCGGGACGGGCGCTTCAAGGCGCCGCTGCTGCACCGCCTGTCGGGCTATGAGATCCACCTGCCTCCCCTGCGCGAGCGGCGCGAGGACCTGGGGGAGCTGTTCCGGCACTTCGCCCAGGAGGAGCTGGAAGCGATTGGCGAAGCGCACCGGCTGACGCCCCGGGACCCCTATGCCGAGCCCTGGCTGCCGGCCTCCATCGCGCTGCGCCTGCTGCGCTTCGCGTGGCCCGGCAACATCCGGCAACTGCGCAACCTCGCCCGGCAGCTGGTGATTGGAAGCCGGGGGCAGTCCGTGCTGCGATTGGATCCACGGCTCGCCGGGGAGCTGGAGACCGCCGTCGTGGCGAGCCCTCCCGTCGCGAAGCCACCGGCGGCGGTCGCCCGGCGCAAGTCCACCGAGGTCACCGGCGAGGAGCTGCTGACGGCGCTCCGGCAGCACCAGTGGGACCTCAAGCTGACGGCGGACCGGCTGGGCATCCCGCGCTCCTCCATCTACGACGTCATCGACAAGCACCCCCACATCCGCAGGGCGGGGACACTGACCGCGGAGGAGATCACGTCCTGTCATCACGCATGCGCGGGCGACCTGGACGCGATGGTGCGGCGCCTGGAGGTCTCCAAGCGCGCCCTCAACCGGCGCCTCAAGGAGCTGGGACTGAGCACCCGGGGCTCCTGACGCCGTGGCAGGCCCCATGCATGAGCAGGGTTGCTCGGGGCCCCGGGGCGTCGGGTCTCAAGGAGTCGTGCCATGTCGAAGCACCAGTTGATCCTCTCCAAGTACGTCAACAGCCTCCATCCGGTCCGCTCACTCGGGAAACGGCTGGAGCCCGCCCGGCAACTGGTGCTGAACAGCACTTGGAGTGAAGAGGAGCTGAACAACCCTTCCGTGTGCGTCGTCGCTCCGGGAGACGTGCTGGAGATCGTGGTCGCGTCGGACCCGCGAGAAGGCGTCGTCCTCTGGATCCTCGAATCCAACGACACCGTGGGCGGCAATTGCATCGACATCCTCGACACGGAGGTGATGTTCCTCGCGGTGGACAGCCTGTTTCCGCCAGGCCCGGGAGAGCAGCGCCGCAAGCTGTGGATCAGCGAGCAGGGACAGGAGCCGAGGTTCCCTCCGGATGACGGGACGGGCAACGCCGGCACCATGGTGGCGATACCGCCCCTGGCGCCGCCCGACTCGCCCACCAACAGCTAACGCGGACTGGAGGCGAGACCCTGCAGGGTGCTTCCCCACTCCCGCCGGAAGCCCGGGTTGGCGGCGAGCGCGCGCGACAGCTCTTCCAAAGCCTGTCCTCGCCACGCCTGTCGCTGCTCGGAAGCGGCGGAGGGAAGCGCGGACCGGAGCGCGAGCAGGGCGCCTCGCAGCAGGTGGGCATCCGGCCAGTCGGGGCGTGCCGCGATGAGCGGATCGACCAGGGCCAGCCCTTGTTCCAGCAGGGGGCCCGCGTCCTGCTTCGCCTGCATGGCGCGAATGGCCTGACGGCGCAGGAAGTGTCCGAAGCCCAGGCTGAAGTCCTGCCGCTCCGGATCCAGCGCGATGCCCTTCCGGAACGCCTGGGCCGCGGCATCGAGGTCCCCGGCGCGTGCTCCGGCGTACAGCGCCCGGGCGCCAAGCGCCTCGCCCAGGAAGAACCAGGCATCGGCCTGGTTCGGCTTGCGCGCGAGGGCCAGGCGCAAGGACTCCTCGGCGCGCGCGATGCTCGGGCGCGGATCGCGTCCGTGGTCGAGCTCGAAGGTGGCCAGGATGGCGTGGACCATGCCCCGGTTGGCCAGCGTCCCCGCGTCCTCCGGAAGCCACTGGAGCGCCTGCCGGAGGGCCGCGTCGGCCGCGTGCACGCTCGCGCGGGGATCCTCTCCGCGCGCACGCTGGTACAGGGCGCGCTGGGCGAACACCTCTCCCAGGTTGATGTAGCCGTAGCCGCTCTTCGGCGCGACGGTCACGGACCGTTCGCAGGCCTCCTGGGCACGGGCCAGCGCGGGCGTGGGGTCTGCCCCCTGGTCCCAGCGCGTCTGCGCCTGCTGGAGCAGCGTCAGGCACAGGCCATTGTGGAGCTGGGGAATGCCGGGGCCCAGCTCCAGCCCCTTCCGGTACAGCTCCGCCGAGCGCTCCAGCGCCGCGGTGGGCTCACCGCCCCGCACGCGGAGCCTCCGGGCCACGAGTGCATGCGCCAGCCCCCCGTAGAAGTAGGACACCACGTGCCCGGGGTTGAGCGTGCGGGCCTGCTCCAGCGCCGCCACGGCCTGGGAGAGGTCCGCGTCCGCGTCCGGCGCGCGGGGATGGGTGGCTCGGGTGTAGAGCGCGATGCCCAGGTTGAGCCAGGCCTCTGGCATCCGGTCGTCGAGCCGCGCCGTGGCGCGAAACGAGTCGATGGCCTTGCCGTAGCGAGGCAGCGGATCCGCGCCCACCTGCTCCTCGTGGTCGGCCCAGGTCTTGTAGACGAGGCCCAGGTCGAGGAAGAAGCCCGCGTCCCGGTCCGCCGGAGCCAGGCCCTCGAAGGTCTCGGCCGCGTGGCTCAGCTGCTCGCGCGGGTCCTGGGCGCGAAGCTGGCGCAGGTGCCCCCAGATCCACCAGGCCTGCCCCAGCTCGCGCCGGACCTCCGGCCGCGAGGGGTCGAACGCCATCGCGCGCTGGGCCGCGCTCACGGCCTTCTGGGGCAGCGACGCGTCGTCGCCGCCCAGGTTGCCCTGGTACTCGGCGAGCCGGCGGTGGAGGCGGGACTCCAGCACCCGGGCTTCGGACTGGTCGGGCATCGCCGTGAGCGCGTGCGCGACGGCCTCGAGCCCTCGCGTGTACGGCGGCATGACCGCGCCCTTGCCGTAGACCTCCAGGATGAGCGCGCCGTATTCGAGCTCGCCCTGGGCGATGTAGAGGGCCGCCACGCTCTCCCCGCTCGCGACCGCTTCGGCATAGGCCTTCCGGCCCGCCTCGAAGTCCGCCGCCGCGGCCTCGCGCTCGCCCTGGTTCCAGTGCCGCATGGCGCGGGCCTGGAGGATGTCGCCCCGCAACTTGAGCGCCTCGTGGAACCACGAGAACCCGGGGCCGAGCGTGGCCAGCCGGGCGAGCGCGTCGTCCCACCGCCCCTCGTAGAAGGCGAGCAGCGCCGAGACATAGGCCGCGGAGGGAACTTCCGCGCCCTCGCTCTGGCGGAGCCAGGACAGCGCGGGCTCGCGGTAGCGGCGCTCCACCTCGCGCACGCGGGCCTCTCGCCGTCGGGGGTCGCGGAGGCGCTCGGCCTCCAGCAGCCGCGCCTGGTACTCGTGCCCCGTCACCAGCGCCAGCGCGTAGGCCACGCGGGGTTCGCGGAAGACTCGCGCCCAGGCGGACTGGAGGAACTCGCGGGCCCGCGCCTCGTCTCCGAGCGCCAGGGAGCCGCGCCCCAGCGCGTAGTGACCCGGTCCCACGGCCGGGTCGCCCGCCTCCGCCACCTCCGCTTCGAGCGCCGCCATGCGCGCGCGGATGGCGCGCTGCTCCTCACGGGTGTCATGCAGGGGCGCCAGGTCCGAGTAGCGCGCCAGCGCCTCGATGCGCTCCACGGACTCGGTGAACCGCCGGGCCATCCGCTCCCGGGTGGCGGCCTCGCGGCGGGTCAGCCCCGCCTGGCCCAGGGCCAGCAGCACGAGCAGGGCCGCCACGAAGCCCACGGACGCCACCCGCCGGTGCCGGCGCAGCGTCTTGATCAACCGGTACCCGAGGCCGTGCGAGCGGGCCCGCACCGGCTCGCCGGAGAGGAAGCGTCCCAGCTCGTCCGCCACGGCCCGCGCGGAGTCGTACCGGGCCGAGCGCTCCTTCTCCAGACACTTGAGCGCGATGGCCTCCAGGTCCGTGGGGATGTTGGGATCCACCGCGCGCGGAGGCCGGGGCTCCGTGTGGGCGATGTTGTTGAGCACCTCCAGGCCGTTGGCGCCGGGGATGGGCGGCTGACCCGTCAACACGCTGTAGAGGGTGGCGCCCAGGCTGTAGACGTCCGCGCGGCGGTCCAGGCGGGTGACTTCACCCCGGGCCTGCTCGGGCGACATGTAGTGGGGCGTGCCCAGCACCGCGCCGGTGGCGGTGACGCCCTCCTTCCAGTCCCGCGCCAGCCCGAAGTCCATCACGTAGGGGCGCAGCGTGCCGTCCTCCGCGCGCTCCACCAGGATGTTGGAGGGCTTCAGGTCCCGGTGGATGAGGCCCACGCGGTGCGCCTCGTGCACGCCCTCGCAGGCCGCCTGGAGCACCAGCGCCTTCTGTTCGACGGACAGCTCGCGGGCGAGCGTGCCCAGCGGCTGGCCCTCGATGAACCGCATGGCGATGTAGACGCGACCCTGGACCTCGCCCACCTCGTACACCGGGCACACCCGCTCGTGGTTCACCCGCGCCTGGGCCCGGGCCTCGGAGAGGAAGCGCCGGGTGAGCTCCGGGGCATCCCCGCGGACGAACTTCAGGGCCACGTTCCGGTGGAGCCGGGGATCCCTCGCGAGGAAGACGCGCCCCATGCCCCCCTCCCCGAGGAAGCGCACGCACTGGTAGCGCTCCCAGCCAGGGACCGGGAAGGCGGGGGACTCGGGTTCGGGCGCGGGCTCGGGCTCGGGCTCGGAGATGGAGCCGGGTGTCGCTTCACCCCGGGCCAGCGCCATCATCGACACGAGTGAGTCCTCGGACAGGCGGCCCCGCTCACGCAGCAGGGCCAGGGGACCGCATGCCCGGCGCCGGGCCTCCTCCCGCAGCTCCGCGGCTTCCTGCTCGCGGAGCAATCCCTCCGCGAGGGCCACGCGCAGCTCGGCCTCCTCGAACCCCTGACGCATCGAACCACGCCCCCAGGCAAGGCGCCCATCGTACCCGCAACCGGACGGGGCGCTCCCGGGCCGGGAGGGCACGGCATGTCACCGGCATGTCGACGACATGTCGGCGCGGAGCGGTGGCGCCGGCCCTTCCGCGTGGCGCTTCTCCTCGGAAGCCCCCGCTGACGCGGCCCCTGCAATGTCACGCATTCGCGGCGGCATCGCGAAACGAACCGCCCCATCCCACGCATCCCCCCAGGAGAAGACAACCATGAAGCATGTCCTGACCTTCGCGGCCCTCGCCGTCTCGTTCTTCGCCACCCAGGCTTCCGCCCTGGAGCTGGAGAACGTGCGCGCCATCTTTCCCCGGTCGCTGGCAGCCCAGCAGTGCCCCACCGGCTCCCAGCCGGCCTATGTGACCATGGCCTATCAGGGCATGACCGGTCAGGAGATCCGCGCCGCGAACCAGAACGCTCCCAAGAGCTGCGTCGCCACCAGGTTCGTGGCCATCCGCATGGACAACACCTATTCGACCTGGCCGTCGTACGACGTGTCCTGCGCGACGCCGGTCGTCGGTGCCTGGCCGTGGGGCCGCATGCGGCTGAAGCCGGACGTCCTGGACACCCAGTGGCTCCACCCCGACATGCACGTCATCTGCTGCCAGTAGCACCTGGGTGACGGGAGGGCGTCGCGCGGCGCCCTCCCCTTCGCTACGCGCCGCGCAGGTCCACGCTCCGGACGAAGGTGGGCTTGCGCCGCGCGTGCGAGGCCTGTTCGTAGGCGTAGGCGAGCTTGAGCAACACGGGCTCGCTCCAGGCGCGGCCGATGAAGGACATACCCACCGGCAGCCCGTGCACGTCGCCCGCGGGCACCGTGAGGGTCGGGTAGCCGGACACGGCGGCGGGCGTGGAGCTGCTGCCCAGCCAGTGGTCGCCCAGCACGAGGTCGATGGGGCCCGCCGGTGCCTGGGTCGGAGCCACGAGCGCATCCAACTGGTGCTTGTTCATCACCGCGTCCAGGCCCTCGGCGCGCGAGTACCGGCGGCACGCCGCGAGCGCCTTCTTGTAGGCGGCGTCGGTGAGCGGGCCCTTCTTCCGCGCCTGGAGCAGCAGCTCCTGGCCGAACCAGGGCATCTCGCGCTCGCGGTTCTTCTCGTTGAAGGCGATGAGGTCCGCGAGCGTCCGCACGGGGGCGCCTTCGCCGAGCTGCGCGAGCCAGGCCTCCAGGCCCGCCTTGAACTCATACAGCAGCACTTCCATCTCCGGCCCGTCGAGCTTCGCCGTGTTGGGCAGCGTCACGGGGTCCACCAGCACGGCCCCTTGCGCCTTCATCACTTCGAGCGCGCGCTCCACCACCGCGTCCGTGGCCGGGTGGTAGCCGAAGAACCGCTCGCGCGGCACACCGATGCGCGCACCCGCGAGCCCCTTGGGGTCGAGGAACTTCGTGTAGTCCGGGTGGACGCGGCCCTTGCCCGCGGCGGTGGCCGCGTCGCGTGGGTCCTCGCCCGCGAGCACGCTCAGCAGCGCCGCGGCGTCCGCCACGGTGCGCGTCATGGGGCCCGCCGTGTCCTGGGTCGAGGAGATGGGGATGATGCCCGCGCGGCTGACGAGCCCCACCGTGGGCTTCAAGCCCACCAGCGAACACGCGGACGCGGGCGAGACGATGGAGCCGTCCGTCTCCGTGCCCACCGACACGGCGCAGAAGCTGGCCGCGGTGGCCGCGCCCGAGCCGGAGCTCGAACCGGAAGGGGTCCGGTCGAGCGCGTAGGGATTGCGGCACAGGCCGCCGCGTCCGCTCCAGCCACTGGTCGAGTGCGTGGAGCGGAAGTTGGCCCACTCGCTGAGGTTCGTCTTGCCCAGGAGGACGGCGCCGGCGGCGCGCAGCCGCTCCACGATGAAGGCGTCACGCGAGGGGACGGCGCCCACCAGCGCGAGCGAGCCCGCGGTGGTCTGCATCTTGTCGGCCGTGGCGATGTTGTCCTTGATGAGCACGGGGATGCCGTGCAGCGGCCCGCGCGCGCCCTTCGCCTTGCGCTCGGCGTCCAGCGCGTCGGCCAGCGTGAGCGCGTCGGGATTCAGTTCGATGACCGAGCACAGCGGCAGGTCCCCGGTGCGGTCCAGCGCACGGATGCGCGCGAGGTAGGCCTCCGTCAGCCCGCGCGCGGTGTGCTTGCCGGACTCCAGGCCCGCGCGCAGCTCCGCGACCGTCGCCTCCTCGAGCGCGAAGGCCCCGGGCGCGGCGGCGGCCGGCGCGGCGGCGCGTGCATCGCGGGCGGCCAGCGCCCCCGTCACGGCCGCCGCGGCCCCGAGGAGCGTGCGGCGGGAGAGACCCGTCGGGGTCACGTCGGCAGCAGCCGTCTTCTTCGTCATGGAGCAGGCACCCGTTCGTGGAGGGGCGCCAAGTGGACCCGATTCCGCCACCGGGAGGAAGACCCGTTGCGGGCATCACGCCTCACTCCCTGGCGAGCACCTCCAGCAGCCTCCCGGTGACACGCTCTGGCCGGCATGTGACAAGGCCGGCACAATCCCAGTCAGAGGGGGTGTCACAGGCGTGTGATAAATGGAACTCCTCACCTGGAGACCCCCCATGCGTCTACGCGCCCTTGCCTTGACCTGCTTCGCCGCGCTCGCGGCCTGTGACAACACCCCCATTGAATCCGAGTCCCCGGAGGAGCTGGGCGTCAGCACCGCCGCGGAGACGGCGACCCGCCTCTACGCCACGGTGGGCAACAACGAGCTGAGCTTCGAGACGCTCGGCACCTTCGAGCAGCGTGACGGCGTCCGAGCCCTCGTCATCCACGCCACCGCGAACCGCTACCTCGCGGACGTCCTCAGCTTCGTCCCCGATGACGCCTTCGGCGACGCGAACATCATCAGCGAGCGCCGGTTCGAGATCGTCCTGCACGACGGCTACGAGCTCAACACGGTGCTCTCCGGCCTGCCGCTCTTCGTCAAGGTCACCACGAACACGGGAACGCCGCGCGCGTACACCGCGCGCATCGTGGTGGCCCCGCGCTTCTTCGACTTCCGCGGCGACTCGGGCATCTGGATCGACGAGGCGGTCACCCCCCGCTACGTCGTCCAGCCGAACAACAACCTCCTGTACCGGGGCCACGCCGCGGTCTCCGGGTACACCGACTGGCTCACCGTCACGGCGCCCGACGGCATCCCGTCCGTCTACGGCCGGCCCAACTACAAGCTCGACTGGGCGTACCCGACGCTCCAGCAGGCCATGGACCCGCACACGATCCCGCTCAACTTCAGCGCGGGGGGCGACAACGGCGCGACGATGCAGAAGACCGCCCGGCTCGTGGCGCGCGTGACGGAGCTCGCGCTCACCGACGGCGACGCCTACGACGTCTGGCCCAGCCCGGACTGCGACCCCACCGTCTACAGCTGCTACCACTCGCAGCCCGCGGGCACGACGGACTTCAGCCAGTGCGGCACCTACCGCCAGGTCCTGCGCTGCACGTACTGAGCGACCCGCGGCAGGTGTAACCCGGCGGTTGTCGCGAGCGGGCCTGTTCCCCCCGTGGAGTGTCCTGGGGGAGCAGGCCTGTCGTGCTCGTGCCCCCAGCAGCGGGGTTCACGCACCGCCGCGAGGGGACACGCCCAGCCGCTTCATCATCGTGCGCACCGTGCCGCCGGGGTCCTTCGCCGTGCCCCGGCCGACTTCGCCCAGCAGGCGCGCGGCCTCCGCGGCATTGCCATCCGCGCGCCGAAGCGCGGCCTGGAGTGCCAGCCGCTCCAGCCGCTCCCGCTCCGCGCGCAGGTTCATCGTTCCGGAGGCCACGCGGCGCTCCACCTCCTGGGCGGAGACCAGCATGGAGGAGTTCGTGCGCTCCTTCTGCCACAGCCGCCGCGGCAGGTCCGACACGAGCAGCTCGTCCCCGGCACGCTTGGCCACCAGCGCGCCGTAGATGACGTTGCGCAGCTCGCGGATGTTGCCGGGCCAGGGATAGGCCCGAAGCATGTCGAGCGCCTCGGGGGTGGCACCGCGCACGCGCGGGCCCACGGGCTCCAGCTCCTCCACGGCGTAGTAACGCTCCAGCCAGTGCAGCACGAGCGGCGCCACGTCCTCCTGCCGCTCGCGCAAGGGCGGCAGGTGGATCTGCACCGTGGAAAGGCGCTCATAGAGGTCCTCGCCAAACATCCCCCGGTCGATGAGCTGCTTCAGGTCCCGGTTCGTCGCCGCCAGGATGCGGAAGTCCACCTTGCGCCACGCGTTCTCGCCGAGGCGCGAGATGACCCGGTCCTCCAGCACGCGCAGCAACTTGGATTGGAGCGCGTGCGGCGTGTCGTCGATTTCGTCCAGCAACACCGTGCCCCCTTCCGCCGCGGACACCAGGCCGTCGTAGCCGTGCACGGCGCCGGAGAAGGCCCCCTTCGCGTAGCCGAAGAGCTCCCCCTCCATGAGCTCGTTGGGAATGGCCGCGCAGTTGATGGGCACGAAGGTGCGCGGGCGCCGCTCGGACCATTCATGGATGAGCCGCGCGGCGACCTCCTTGCCCGTCCCCGTCTCTCCCGTGAGCAGCACCGGCATCGACGTGCGGGCCGCCTGCGCCAGCTGGCCGAGCAGCGCCTTCGCCGCCGCGCTGTGCGCGATGAGCGTCCCCGAAACGCGAGGCGCTGGCGTCTCGACGAGGCTCTCCTCCAGCCGGCGCAAGAGCCGCGCCTCCCAGTCGTCCGCGCCCGTCCAGACGACGTCCACCGCCCCCTGCTCCACCGCGAGCCGGAGCAGGTCGACCGGCACCGGCTGCTCACACAGCCAGACCCACGGCCCCGACTTCGGCGCGGCCGGAAGCCGTGGCCGCGCGGAGCACACCACCACCAACTCCGCGCCGGCGCCTCCCGCCTTCCAGCCCGCGGCATCCAAACGCTGCTGGAGCGACGGCCTGGGGGCCGGGCCCTTCCACCCGAACGTGCGCATTCCACGAATCAAACACGGATGGGCCCTGATTTGAATCACGGCGCGGTGGAGCGGCCCCAGCAGTTCCAGGCACTTGGCCGTGGCAGGGGGCATGCAGTGGAGGGGGCACACCCGCAATGACGCGGGCCGCAGGAGAAGGGCCTCATGGATTACATCGTGGTTCTCACCGGGGTCGCGTTGCTGCTGGGCTTGGGAGCGCTCTACGTGCTCAGCGGCTTGCAGGTCATCGGAGAGAACGAGTCGGGGCTGATCATCAAGAAGTTCGGCGCACCGCTGCCGCCCGGGCGGCTGGTCGCGCTGGAGGGCGAGGCCGGCTACCAGGCGGAGCTGCTGCCGCCGGGGTGGCACTTCGGCTATCCGTTCTGGCGCTTCAAGGTGACGCGCGTCCCGGTCGTGGTGGTGCGCCAGGGGCACATCGCGCTCGTCGTCGCCAATGGCGGCGCACCCATTCCGCCCGGCTGCATCCTCGGCCGCGAGGTGGCCTGTGACGGCTTCCAGGACGCGCGTGCGTTCCTCGAGGGCGGTGGGCAGAAGGGCCGCCAGCTCGCCTTCCTCACCGCGGGTACCTACCGCATCAACCCCGCGCTGTTCACGGTCATCACGCCGGAGAACGCCAGGCGGTTCGACATGGACGTGGAGGAGCTGGAGATCTTCAGCGTGGGCCCCGACAAGGTGGGCATCGTGACGACGCTGGACGGCCGTCCCATTCCCGCGGGAGACCTGGCGGGCGTGCCGGTGGAGGGGCATGACTCGTTCCAGAGCGCCCAGCGGTTCCTGGACGCGGGCGGCTGCCGTGGCCTCCAGGAGCAGGTGCTGCTGTCGGGCTCGTGGAACCTCAACCCCTGGTTCGTGCGCGTGGAGCAGATCCCCATGACGGAGGTGCCCATCGGCTACGTGGGCGTCGTGGTCAGCTACGTGGGGCGCGAGCACCTGGACGTGTCGGGTGACGAGTTCACGCACGGCGACCTCGTGGAGCGCGGACGCAAGGGCGTATGGATTGAGCCGCTGCTGCCGGGCAAGCACCCGCTCAACGCGCGGGTGATGAAGGTGGAGCTGGTGCCCACGACGAACATCGTCCTCAACTGGGCGCAGCGCACCGAACAGCACAAGTACGACGAGAAGCTCAGCCCCATCACGGTGCGCTCGCGGGACGGCTTCAGCTTCATGCTCGACGTGTCGCAGATCATCCACATCAGCATGAAGCAGGCCCCGCGAGTCATCTCCCGGGTGGGCTCCATGCAGAACCTGGTGGACCACGTGCTGCAACCCACGGTGGCCAACTACTTCCGCAACTCCGCGCAGCAGGTGACGGTGCTGGAGTTCCTCTCCGCGCGCACCGACCGCCAGCGGGAGGCGTACGAGGCCATCCGAGGCGCGCTGGGGGCGTATGACGTGGAGTGCATCGACACGCTCGTGGGCGACATCCAGCCGCCCGCGGAGCTGATGAAGACGCAGACGGACCGGAAGATCGCCGAGGAGCTCCAGCGCACCTACGAGGTGCAGCGCGAGGCCCAGGTCCGCCGCCGCGAGCTGGAGCGCGCCACGGCGGTGGCGAACATGCAGCCCGAGGTGGTGCGCAGCGAGCAGATGGTCGCCATCAGCGAGAAGGGCGCGCTCGCGGCCGAGGAGACAGCCAAGGGTGAAGCGGCCCGCACGCGGCTGCACGCGGACGCGGAGGCGCATGGCCTGCGGCAGCGCGCGGAGGCGGAGGCCGAATCGAAGCGGCTGCACGGCGGCGCCGAGGCCGAGGCGACACGGCTCGTGGGTGAGGCCAAGGCGGAGGCCTACCGCACCGGCGTGGCGGCGCTGGGGGCCCAGGCCTTCACGGCGGTGCAGCTGGCCACGGTGCTGGCGCAGCATGGGGTGAAGCTCGTGCCGGAGATCGCGCTCGGCCAGGACGGCGGCGGCGGTGGGCAGGGGCTGCTCGGCGCGCTGATGGCGCGGGTGCTCCAGACCGAGCAGAAGCCGCAGGTGCTTCAGCGTCCCGTGAAGCCGGCGCCGGCCAACGGCGTGGAGAACGTCCACAAGCAGGCCTGAGGGTCCGCGTCATGAAGGCCGTGCACCCATGACGGTGGGTGCACGGCCGCGCGGTGGCCGGGAGGTCCCATGGTCGAGGCAGCGAGGACAACCCTCTTGCAGGCGCTCCGGGCACTGCCCCGTGGCGTGGGCCCGGGCGCGCTGCGCGGCCTCACCCCGCAGTTCGAAGCGGCCGTCGCGGAGGACACGGACGTGGACCTCCGCTTCCGGGATGAGCTGATCCGGGTCCTGGGTCCGGTGATGGGCGAGGACACGCCCGTGACCGTGGAGGATGCGGCGGCGTGCGTAACGGGTGTCGACGCGAAGGTGCTCGTCGCCACGCTGCCTGCACTCCGCGCGGTGCTCGCGGAGGTGCGCGGATTGAAGGCCCACCTCACGCGCGAGGCCGTCCGCGTGCTGTCCCGGGCGGACGCCTGCCTCCACCAATCCCCGCGGCTCACGACCCGTGAGGCGTTGGAGCGGGCGCTGGACGCCGGGCGCGAGCGGCTCGCGGCCGAGCTCTTCCTGCTCCATGCCCCGGTGCCTGTCCCGGTGGAAGAAGCGCTCGGCGTCGCACGCGGGCTGTTCGGAGACGGTCCGCCGCCCCGGGGCGCGGCGGTGCTGGAGCTGGCGCGCGGCCTGGACGACTTCTGCCGGCGAGCCCCGCTGTCCACGCCGGACCTCGAAGCCCTTCGGGAGCTCGCCCGCCGGGCGGATGCGGAACGCGAGACGACCGGCTGGCCCCTGTTGCTGGAGCGGCTGCGCACGGTCCGTCCAAGGCTGCTCCCCCAGAAGCCGCTGCCTCCGCTCTATCGCTCACTGACGGGAGCCCCCGCACGCGTGCCCCTGGCGGGGTCCCTGGAAGCGCTGCTGCGATGAATGACCAACACAGCCCGATGTATGGCTGTGAAGTTGGAGCGAGCACCCGCGACGGCACAGGCCCCGCGCCAAGGTTGATCTCCGCTGAGGAATGACCATCCCAGCCGGCCCGCCTGGCGTTTGCCTTCAGCCCCTGCCGCAATCCCAGGCACCAGGCGGCATGGCCTATGCAGTCGTTTTCCCGTGCAGTGCCCCCAACCCCTCCCCCACGGAGAAAACGCCCATGACCCTGCAATGGAAGAACCGCGGCTCACTCATTCGTAACGCAGTCGGACTCGGATTGGGCGTCGGGCTGCTGTTCGCCGCGACGCCGGGCATCGCCAGGGACGCGCAGGGCGAAGGCTGCGCGTGGTTCTCCGGCGTGGAGCACTGCCCAGTCGGAGCCGCGGAGCTGTCCGTCACGGACGAGGGGTTGCTCATCAAGAGCGCGGATGGCGGACCGGGTGGCGTGAGCCTTCATCTGGAGGGCGCCTCCGGCTGGGATGCCTGGCTGAGCCCGCTGGAGCCGGACTGGAACAGCCGGATGCTGTTGACCTTCATCGGCGCCCGGCCGGACGGCACACCGGAGCTGCTGGAGCGGGTGGTCGTGGCACGCTCGAAGGCGGAGAACCTGGGCGCCATCTACGTGGACCCCTCGGTCCACGGGGCCTCCACCTACACCGTGAGAGGCTACGTCGGCGGGCAGCTGGCCTTCGAACGCTTCGGCGTCGCGCCCGTCCCAGAGGCTTTCGGTGGCCCGGCGGGTCCAGGGGACGACGCGAAGTTCTCCCGGCTCGTGGCCTTCCCCGGGAAGTGGGGCAGCGGCCACGGCGTCATCGCCGGCCCCAATGGGGAAACCTGCACGGAGGGCGTGGATTTTCCGTTCCCCCGGCCCGTCCGTTTCCCCGACCGCAGCCTGTCGGTCGCGGTGGACCTGGTCACCTTCCAGCCCGAGGGCATCAATCCCAAGGCAGCCACGCTCCGCGAGGTGTCCCTTCAGGGAGTGGGACTGGAAAGCTTCACCCTCCAGAAAGTGGCGCGCACGCCCTGATGTCTGCCGTTCGATAGGCTTCAGGCTCTTTCACGTGTAGCGGGATGCGCTACGAATCCCGCGATGCGCGTAGCCATTCCTGTCACAGCCGTCCAGGCATTGCCGTGCCTGGCATCCCAGCATCCTGTTCACGTCTGCACTTGTCGTTGAACGCAACCCTTGCCCCGAGTCGCTCATGAAAATCCAAGCCCTCCCCTCACTCTGGATGGGAACGAAGTGGCTCGGGTTCCCGTGACGTTCGAAACCACGTCCCTGACCCCTCCCACCCGCCTGGTGTCCATCAGCAAGGCGAGGATCCGGGTGGCCGCCCTGTTCGAGCCCGCCCACGCCACCGTCTACTCCGTCGTCATGGCGAATGGCCGGATCACCGTGGTCATCCACTGACGTTCCACCCGGCCCCTCCCCCTCCGCCGGAGCGGGCACGTTCAGCCGCTCCGGCGGCACCCGAGCAGGGTGCCGGCAACCGTGTGAATGAGACAATGCCTGTGATGCGCATGCCCCCAAGCTGGAGACGTCCGTCCGGTGACCCAAGCTTGAGCCTGCGAGGCCCTCTCCGCCAGCGCATCCCGAAGGGCATGCGCCAACACACGCGCTGGACCCGGGCCCTGTATCCGGCAACAGCCGATGCCTCTATCAATCCGCCTCACGCGGCAGGGCCGGATGCTCCATGCCTGTCGTTCTACCCGCAACACCCGCCTGACGGGCGCTCGAACCCGGGTGGACCGACGCGGTCCATGAAACCGTCCCTGACGCTGCCGCGGGTCTGCTTCCTCGCGGGCCTCCCGTCATCACAGAGGTGGGCCGCCGCGCATCGCGTGGGTGTTCGGCGCGATGCGATGCGGCGGCGCCAGTTCAGCATCATGTGCTGGTCAGTCGTCCCGTCGAACCTCGAAGGTCGCGGTGACGTAGCCAGGGTCGGTCTGGACGTAGGCCAGGGTCTCCCCGTTCTTCGTGACGAAGAAATCGAAGTGATCCGTGACCCCAGTGTTGTCGGTGGTCTTCGCGGTGCCGCGACAGTTGGAGTCGAGGGTGTAGGTGCCAGAGTAGACGATGCGCGAACTCACCCCATTGGTATTGACGGTCGCCGAACCCGTCAAGGTTCCGTCCCCGCGGAAGACATCACGCCCCGCCTGTGCGAAGGGAATCCGCTCGGCTCCCGTCACGACGAACCCGGTGTTCGCGTAGACGTAGCTGCCTTTCAGCAGGGACAGCTTGCATTGGGAATGCATTGAAAGCTCCTCCTCCGGAGCCTCGCCGTAGGCATCGTGCGCAAGCCCCAGGAGACCGGCCGTGAGGACACTCCCCATGACGTACCATTGGAATCGCTTCATGCTCCCCCTCCTTCGTTTCGGGCCATCACGGCCCGATGCACTGGAGGCCGGAGAGTGAACGTGGCCCGGTCTTTCTCAAATCAGACGTGGGTCGGTCTGGGCCATGCAGTGCTGGACTGCGGGCGCCCCCCGAGTGCCTCCGCGCATGCGCCCGCTCAGGGCTCGCGGAAGCCGCCGCGCACCCACTCGTTGGCGATGTCCCGGGTGAACTTGAAGTTCACCGGCACGCGATGCTTCGCGACGGTCGCGCCAGCGTCGTCGATGGCCGCAAGCAGCGCGTGGGGCTCATACTCATCCGCCACCATCTCCAGCCGCACCTCGTACCAGCGGCCCTCCCAGGCGATGGAGAGCTTCTTGGTCATGGCCTGCTCGCGCTGCCGCGCGGAACGGTCCAGGACCTCCACAGAGCGGGCCGTCATCCTCTTCGTAACCCTAGACCTACAGCAACAGCATTGCGCCAAGCACCCATCGACCCAGTCGATGGGTGAGCATCCGAAGTCCTCAAGGAACGGGCCGAACCCTCGAGGCCCCCTTGGGGTACACGCCGTCCCTGGAGCGTGTCCGCAAACCAGAGCCAGAGACGAATGGAAGCGATGAGAACCATCGCCAGGGAGTTGGCGGAGCGCTTTCGTAGCGCGTCGCTCCCAGCCAATGACCGGCCGACCCGTGCTCACGTCCTCCGGCGACGCCACGAAGACCGGGGTCAGGGGTGCCGGCGGCTCACGGGAAGTCCTTGGCCAGCGGGAAGAGGCCGTCCGCGGACGGAGCCTCGTCGCTGCCGACCGTGGCCTGCTCGTCACAGAAGGCAGCGGCCTGCTCGATCCGCGCCTGCACCACGCCCTCGTGCTCCGGCCGGGTGCTGTACTGGTACGCCCGGGCGCGGCGCAGCCAGAGCGCCGCCTGGCGGAACCGGCTGGCGCCGCCGTCCGGCCGTTTGTTGATGTTCTCCAGGTAGCCGTTGGACCGGAACAACGCCAGGTGCCGAACCAGGTAGGTGATCACCGCGGTGGCCAGCTCCTCGGGCAACAGCCGGATCTGCGCGAGCGGGTCGCCGTCGAGCTCCTTGCGGACGTGCCAGTGCACGTGCCGGGCGGCGAACTCCTCGACGAACATGCTGAGCATCCTCCCGCTGCGCTGCTCCGTGTTGACGCTGAGCGCCACGGATAGCGCCGGGTCGACGTACGTGCCGGGATCGCCGTCCGGGGTAGCCAGCAGCGCGTCTGCGTTGGGCTGGTTGCGGAAGTGGGTCAGCTCGTGCACCAGCACCTCGGTCAACGAGACCGGTAGCGACGCGTTGGTGGCCGACAGCGTGATCCGTGCCTTGCCGCGGAACACCGAGTCGGAGACCGCGATCAGCCCGAACGTGGCGCCGGCGGTGTCGTGGAACGAGACCGTGGTGCCGAGCGTGTCGGACTCGACCGGCCGGCCGGGTGCGGTGGACAGCTGGTCAATCAGCGTGTCGACCATCAGCCTGGCCCCAACGCCGCCGGCCTGCACCGGTGCCGCCCGGTCCAGTACGAGTTGGCGCAGGTCCCGGATCCGACTGAACGCGACGATGCCGGTCAGCTCGCCGGAGTTCAGCGGCGCGAGCGCGCGCATCGCGGTCATGTGCCGCCACGAGTTCAACGGCGCCGAGATCAGCTCGGCAAGCACCGCGGCGATCATCGGGTCCACCCGGCGGTGCAGCACCAGCGGGCTGAACTCGCGGAACGCTGGGTCCAACTCTGGCGGGTCGACCGCGAACGCCGCGTCCAGCGCACCCATCGTGCCAGGGCCGACGACCGGGTCGGTCGGCTGCAGTCCCTGGCCGGCCTTGAACTGGCTCACCGCGGTACCGGTGTCGGCGCCGAAGTTGCCGTCCAACCCCTTCAGCCCGACGGGCAGGCCAAGGTCCTGCAGGGCTGCCTGCACCCGGAGCACCATCAGTCCCTCCTCGGGCGCCCGCAGCCGTCGGCCGGGGTCGGCCAGGCACTGCTCGAGATCGGGGTCGCCGGCAAACCGGAGCGCTCGGAGCGGCATGGTCGTTCCTCCCTGAACGGATGATGGACTCATGATTTATGCACTGCGGACGGTGCTCGCGACGGAGTGCTCAGGGCGGCCATTGCTCGGACGGCCGCGCCGAGGCTTCAGGCGCTTGACCCATTCAGGCTGGAGTTCAGCACGCGCATCGCGCCCGGACCGCTCAACAAACCGCACGGCTGACGTCACACCCGGTCCCTGCCGCACTCGAACCCTCGTGGAGAGGCTTGGCTCTCAATCCAAGCTGGGAGCCGAGTCGAAACCCAAACGCTTTACGCCAGAAAGCACGACCCGGAAACCAGAGACAACGACCCGGTCGCCACGCGAATGGACGTCCTCGAGAGGAAATTCAAATTCACATTCACGCGGAACCCACCATACTGCTGGCGTGAGCAGTGCCACGACCGACCATCGAGTCCCTTCCAACATGCCTTCACGTTCCTTTCGCCATACCGTCAGCCTCACCGCCACCCTGGGCCTCTGCGCTTGCGGTGGTCCTGACAACACCTACCTGCTCGACTTCGTCTACGGCTCGGACACCATCCTGGTGGCCCCGGACAACAGCGGCTCCGAGCTGGCCCCGGCCACCTTCGTCTCGCTCGACGGACTCTTTTTCAAGGTGGAGACCCTGACCTTCAGGCTGGCGGACCTGCGGATGGACCTGCCGCCCGAAGTGCGCTGCCAGGACTACGAAGACGTGCTCTCCCCGGAGATGTCCTGTGAGGACTCCGTGGCGGGCCGGCCTGGCGCGCTTCACCTCCCGGACCCCGTGGAGGTGGGCACCGGCAAGCGCCTGTCCGTGGGGGGCGAGCAGGTGTTCATCCCCCGCGTCTATTATCCCGCCATCGACACGCGATGGGTCCCGGGGACACCGGAGCACCCCAGCTTCCAGCTTCGCGCGCGCTTCACCTACCAGGGGGAGCCCCACGTGTTGGAGTTCGCCTTCCAGTCGGACGAGCCCATGCGCTTCGAACGCCGGGGCATATCGACGGGACTGCCCAAGGAGTTCTCGGATCATCCCGCCGCCTTCGGCGGAAGCCTGGACATGGATGACGGGCTCGCGGGCACCGACATCTCGGGCTGCCTGGCGACCGGGGACCTGACCCTGGACGGGAACGTGCTGCGGCTGGAGACCGGGCGGGGCGCCTGTGCGGATGCCGCCACGAACATGCGGCTCAGCATCCAGCGGAGTGGTGACCTGTTCACCGGGCTGCGCCTGTAGACACGCTCCCCTGCCGGCCTTCTCGTCACAGCGAGGATCCGTGTTATTGCCCGCACCCTCCATCACGACGTACCAATGATTTTTGGGATTGTCAGCGCGCTACAAGGAATACGTCTCACGGCGCGCGTCGTTGATCACGAAGATCCGGCCGCCCACCGCGAAGACCAGCTCCTCACCCGGCAGTCCGTCTTGCTGGTAGTGCGACATGTCATTCCACCCACCGACGGTGTATTCGCGGAAGCCTCGATCCAGCAGGGAGAAAATCCTGACGTTATCGCCCTCGGTGAAGACCAGCTCTTCGCCCGCGTTTCCATCCGTCTCCACCGGCTGCACCGACGTCCAGGGGCCCGCGTCGTAGGTCCACCAACTCTGGGTGGCATGGCTGATGACCCTCAGCCGCGGTCCATCGATGACGTACAGCTCCCTGCCCGGCTGGCCATCCAGGTCCAGGGCAGCCAGCACCGACCATGTGCCCACGGGATAGACTTTCGACGTGCGGTCGCGCTGCGTGACCACCGTGATGTTGAACCCCCCGGACACATACAGTTCGTCGCCCGGCTGGCCATCCAGGTCCGCGAAGCCCGCCCCGTACCAGGCGCCGACGTTGTAGGAGTCCGTCGACAGGGTCCGGTGGGTCACCACTGCCGCGGAGCCGTCCTGGATGAACAGGAGTTCACAGCCAGGGGCGCCGTCCATCTCCAGGGGCAGCATCAAATTCCAGGCACCGGGCGAATAGACCCGCGTCGTTCCTCCGCCCGCGATGGTGACGGTGTCGCCGGAGACGACCACGGTGTCCTCCACCCCATCGCCATTCAGGTCCAGACACTCCTCTGTCTGCGCATGCGCGACGGGTGTCAGAGCTGCCCAGAAACCCACCACGGCGACCGCCCACATGCCTTCCCATCGCTTCATGAATGCCTCCCTTTCGATAGAGGCCAGTCATAGCATCCATGAATGATGGGAGAACAAATAAGTCTGCCTTTGCGGTGAAGGTCTGAGAATCCGCTCAGGGCTCGCGGAAGCCGCCGCGCACCCACTCGTTGGCGATGTCCCGGGTGAACTTGAAGTTCACCGGCACGCGATGCTTCGCGACGGTCGCGCCAGCGTCGTCGATGGCCGCAAGCAGCGCGTGGGGCTCATACTCATCCGCCACCATCTCCAGCCGCACCTCGTACCAGCGGCCCTCCCAGGCGATGGAGAGCTTCTTGGTCATGGCCTGCTCGCGCTGCCGCGCGGAACGGTCCAGGACCTCCGAGGCCGTCTTCACGAACGTCGCGAACGCCGTCGCGTCGAAGGGCTTGGGATTCTTCTTGTCGCGGCCCATCACCCACGGGCTGATGAGGGCGGGCTCGGAGAGGCCCTGCTTGCGGATTTCCACGGCCCAGCCGTCGTCCTCCTCGTTCTTGATGACCCTGGCCGACCAGCCATTCTTCCGCCAGAACGTGGGCTCCATGACCTCGGGTTCGGCGGGCGTGCGCTCATTGCTCATGGGCATTCCTCATACTCAACACCCCGCATGCCGGGGCCGAAATGTGTTGATGATGGGCGCATGTCGCCGCCCCCGGCCCATCCCTCCCTGACCTCCCTCGTGCCCCCACCGGGCGAGCTTCTTCGCACGCAGCGAAAAGCGGGCCGGTCCGCCGTGGTCGGTCTGATGCTCCTCTGGGGCGCCGCCTTCGTGAGCCCCATCGTGACCTACCGGGCGGACGTGAAGGCGGCGGAGGGAGAGCTCCTCGCGCACCTGTCGGACCGCGCGGGCTTCCAGGCCCAGGCCCTTGGCGCACACCTCGGACTGCTGCACTCGGAGCTGGAGCGGCTCGCGGAGCACCCGTCGCTCAGACCCGAGGATGGCGTCGCGGGCCCCGAGGTCGCGCTCCTCGAGAATGCCTTCAGCCACACGACCCTCTTCCCGGCGGGAGTCGCGCTGGTGTCATCGGACGGCAAGCGCTTGTGGAGCGACCCGGTGGGCATGCCGCTCGGGCGCACACCGCTCGCCTCGCGCATGTGGTTCCGGCGGATGGTGACAGACCGGGTCGCTTCGGTCGGACTGCTGGACGAGGAAGACGGAGGGCTCGTCGCGGTCGCGGTCCCCATCGTGCGCGACGAGCGTGTCGTGGGCCTCCTCGTGGGCGAGCTCGCGACGGCGAACGAGCTGCTCCCGACCCCTCGCGGGAAGAGCGAGTCCATGGTCGCCCTGCTCGGCGCGCACGGCCGGATCCTCCTGCCGGCAAAGCCCCCGCCACTGCTGCGCCAGCCGGAGCTCGCCACACGCCTGCGCCCGCTGGTGGACGCTCCCGGGGCCGTCACGCTCGGAAACACGCGGCTCCTCGGCGCGGCGGCGTTCGTTCCCGGAACCGGCATGCTGCTCGCCGTGCTCGAGGACGAGGCGCGGGACCGCGAGCTGCTCAAGCGCCGCTACCTCGGCCAGCTCGGCTTTCACACCGCGCTGCTCGGCGGCGTGCTCCTGCTCTTCACGGTGCTCCTGCGCCGCTCCTACCGTTCGCTGGTGGCCGCCGAAGAACAACTGCGGCGCCAGGAGACGATGGCGGCGCTCGGCACGGCCTCCTCGCTCATCGCCCACGAGGTGAAGAACGCGCTCAACAGCATGCAGGCCGCGCTCAGCATGATTCGCGCGAAGGGAGGGGAAACGACCTTGCCCGTCCAGGCGCTGCGTTCCCAGGCGGACCGGCTGGGCCACCTTGCCCGCTCATTGCTGAGCTTTGCGTCCCCCCAGTCCACGCAGCGGCGCAGCTGCGAGATGCACCTGCTGGTCCAGGACGCGCTTCAAGCCGTGCGGCTCCTGCCGGAAGCAGCGGACGTCGCCATCGAAACCACGCTGCAGGAGGGGCTCTTCGTGGAGGGAGATCCGACGCTGCTGGTCTCCGCTGTCGACAATCTCATGCGCAACGCCGTCGAAGCCGGTGCCGTGGCCCATGATATAGGCCAGCAGCCCACGCCTCGCGTCGAGGTCCGGCTCCTTCGCGAAGGTGGAGAGGTGGTGCTCGTCGTGGAGGACAACGCAGGAGGAGTTCCCCCCGCCTTCGAGCCGCGCCTCTGGGAGCCCTTCGCGGTGGGCCGGTCGAAGGGCATCGGGCTCGGGCTTCCCATGGTGCGCACGGCCATCCGTGCGCATGATGGGGGAAGCGTCTCCTACACCCGTGTGGCCGGAGGCAGCCGCTTCACGGTCCGCCTCCCGCTCGAGAAGATGGCGTCATGAGCACCTCCCTGCTGCTCGTCGATGACGACAGGACCTTCTCCTCGCTCGCGGCATCCATGCTGAGCCAGGAAGGCTTCCGCGTCCGGGTTGCCCGCTCGCTGCATGAGACCCGCGCCGCGCTCGCCGCCGAGGCGCCGGACCTCGTCGTGCTGGATCGAAGGCTGCCGGACGGGGATGGGCTCGTCTTCCTGCCCGAGCTGCGTGCCCAGCTTCCGGCGACCGTCGTGCTGATGGTGACCGCGCACGGCGATATCGAGAGCGCTGTCGAAGCCATCCGCGCGGGCGCGCTCGACTACCTGAGCAAGCCGGTCGAGATTGACGACCTGGTGATGCGCGCGCGCCGCGCGGCCAGCGACCTCCAGCTCCAGGAACGGCTGCGCCAGGCCGAGAGCGTCCTTGAAGGACAGCATCGGATGGCGGAGCCCCGCTCGCCGTCGATGCAGCGAACCCTGGAGATGCTGGCGAGGATCGCCACCACTCCGCGGAGCCCCGTCCTGCTGCTCGGGGAGACCGGGACCGGGAAGGCGGTGCTCGCCCGCCATCTCCACGCCTTGCGCCAGAAGCAGGGCGCCTTCGTGCAGATCAACTGCGCCGCGCTTCCGGACACGATGATGGAGAGCGAGCTCTTCGGACACGAGCGCGGCGCCTTCACGGATGCGAAGACGGCCAGGCGCGGGCTCGTGGAGCTCGCGAGCGATGGGCTGCTCTTTCTCGACGAGGTGGGTGAGCTGCCGCTCGCGCTCCAGGCCAAGCTGCTCACGTTTCTAGACAAGGGGGCCTTCCGAAGACTGGGTGGCACGACCGAGCTCACGAGCACCGCCCGCATCGTGGCGGCCACCAACAAGGACCTCGAAGCGGAGGTCGCCGCCGGGCGCTTTCGCGAGGACCTCCTCTTCCGGCTCAGCGTGTTCCGCGTGGACGTGCCCCCCTTGCGCGAGCGTCGCGAGGACGTGCTGCCACTCGCACGGACGCTCGTGCTGGAGCTCTGCTCGGAGCTTGGCCGGCGCCCGGTCCCCTTCTCTCCCGCCGCGGAGGAGCGCCTGCTGAGCTACCCCTTCCCCGGCAATGTCCGGGAGCTGCGCAACGTGCTGGAGCGGGCGCTCGTGCTCGAGGGCGGGCCCACGCTCGAGCTGCAGGCGCTCGCCAAGGGGGGCGGCGCGCCGGCCCCGGTCGACCCCAACGCATTCTCCGTGTCAGGGCCACCCCGGCCGCTCGATGAAGTGGAGCGGCTCTATGTCCGGCACGTGCTCGAGCAGCTTGGCGGCAGGCGCATGGAGGCGGCCCGCGCACTGGGCCTGTCCTATCCGACCTTCCTCCGCCGCCTGGAGGAGAGCCCACCCTCGGAGTGAAGGACTTAAAAAGTCTTTCATCGGCTGAGTCGAGGGCTTCAAGTTTCTTTCATCCCCCGGTCCGGACGCGCCCCGCCCCAGGCGGAAGGGCCCTGAAACGGTCCGGCACGACGCTTGCGTAGCACCCCCTGTCACTTCGAGCCGCTGTACGGCTCGGCAGCTGACAGGGGAGCGCAAGCAATGACTTCGGGTGGAAAAGCTGCGGAGGAGAGGCCCTCGTTGAAGGGGATCCTCGCCTCGGATTTGCCGGCTTCGCTGGTGGTGTTCCTGGTGGCCCTGCCCCTCTGTATGGGCATCGCGCTCGCCTCCGGGGCGCCCATCATGGCGGGCCTCATCGCCGGCGTCGTGGGAGGCCTGGTGGTGGGCCTCCTGGGCGGCGTGCCGCTGCTCGTGAGTGGCCCCGCGGCGGGCCTCGCGGTGATGGTCTTTGGCTTCATCCAGCAGCTGGGCTTCGCCGTGACGTGCGCGGCGGTGGCCGCGGCGGGGCTCGTGCAGGTGGCGCTCGGCGGGCTGAAGGTGGCGCGTTCGGCGCTGGCCATCTCGCCGGCCGTGATCCACGGCATGCTCGCGGGCATCGGCATCCTCATCGTGCTGGGGCAGGTCCACATCGTTCTCGGTGGCTCTCCGCAGAGCAATGCCTGGAACAACCTGCGGGAGCTGCCCGGGCAGGTGCTCAACCTTCATGGAACGGCCACGCTGCTGGGCCTCCTGACGCTGGGAATCCTCATCGCATGGCAGTTCCTGCCGAACGGGCGGATGAAGAAGGTCCCGGGGCCGCTGGTGGCGGTCGTGGGCGGGACCGTGGTCGCGGCGGTGTTGAACGCGGACGTGGCACGGGTGCAGCTGGCGGCGAATGCGCTGTCGGCCATCCAGCTGCCGGCCCTTCCGGAAGGGTCCGCGTGGGGCGCCTTCGCCGTGGCCGTGCTGTCCCTCGCGCTCGTGGCGAGCGCCGAATCGCTCTTGAGCGCGGTGGCGACCGACAAGCTCCACACGGGCGCGCGGGCGAACCTGGATCGCGAACTGCTGGCGCAGGGCGTGGCGAACACCCTCTCCGGTCTGGTCGGCGGTCTGCCCATCACCGGCGTCATCGTGCGCAGCGCGGCGAACATCAATGCCGGCGCGAAGACGCGCTGGTCCGCGGTGCTTCATGCGGTGTGGATGCTCGCCTTCGTGACCCTGCTGGGGGGGCTCGCGTCCTACGTGCCGCTGACGGTGCTCGCCGGCCTGCTCGTGCACGTGGGCCTGAAGCTCGTGAACCTCGCCCACATCCGGGAGCTCCGGCACCGGGGCGAGCTGCCGGTCTACCTCATCACCGTGGCCGGCGTCGTGGGCATCAACCTGCTCGCGGGCATCGGGCTCGGGCTCGGCGCGGCCATCCTCCGGCTCCTGTGGCAGTTGGGCCAGGTGCGCGTGGAGAGCCGCGACGCCAATGGCGTTCACCAGGTCTGCATCAGCGGAGCGCTGACGTTCGTCGGCGTGCCGAAGCTGTCGGCGGCGCTCGCGAAGATTCCCTCGGGCTCAAAGGTGGAGGTGGACGTGGCGGTGAACACGCTCGACCACTCCGGCTTCGAGGCGCTCGAGAGCTGGGCCGACACGCATCGCAAGACGGGCGGCACCGTGACCATGGAGCCGCTCGAGGATGTCTGGACGCGGCGCAGCGCGCGTGCGGCTCCCGTTGTTGCTCCCCCCGCTTCCTCCCCTGTCCATCACGTCTCGTCTCTCGCTTCCGGAGGTGCTCAGTGAAGAAGCTCATCAGAGGTCTGCTCGATTTCCAGCGTCACACCCTGCCCTCCTACCGGGCGACCTTCGCGAGGCTCGCGAAGGGGCAATCCCCTGACTGCCTCTTCATCAGCTGCTCGGACAGCCGCGTGGTGCCCAACCTGCTCGTCTCCACGGACCCCGGTGACCTCTTCACCGTGCGCAACGTGGGCAACCTCGTCCCGACGGCCTCGCTCAACGGACAGTCCACGGCGGACCGCTCGGAGGCGGCGGCGATCGAGTTCTCCCTGGGCTTCCTGCCCATCGAGGACGTCGTCGTCTGCGGACACTCGAGCTGCGGCGCGATGAAGGCGATCCTGGCCGGAGGCGCCGTGGACGGCGCACCGAACCTCGAGAAGTGGCTCGCGCACGGCAAGCCCTCGCTCAAGGCGTTGCAGGAGAACACCCAGGTGGGCGTGGGGCTGCCCGAGGCGGATCGCCTCTCCCAGCTGAACGTCCTCGAGCAGCTCGAGCACTTGAAGACCTACCCCATCGTGCGGGAGCGGCTCGCGGCGGGGACGCTGCGGCTGCACGGGTGGTGGTTCGACATCGGGGCGGCGCAGGTTCACGCCTACCGGTCCGACCTCGGCCGCTTCGTCCCCATCGACGAGACCGAGGGTGATCGGCTCCTGATGGAGCTGTCGGACGAGCAGCCCGCGCTCCGCGCCGTCCAGTAGGCCGGGCGGCATCGGGCCTCGGCGATCCCGCGTCCAGCGCGGATCGCCGAGGCTCGGCTTCAGCCCGCGGCCGCAAGGAGGCAAGCCCCAACGTCAGGGACTTCCTGGAGGGGGGCGGTCCGCGGCCGCTGCGTCTGTCGGACGAGGCCGTGCGCTTCCTGACGGAACGGCTCCCCTTGGAGAAGAGCTGAGCGGCAGGCTTCGGGTAGCGGTCGCGAGGTCCCGGCGCTGATAGCCTTGGCACCTCATGGGAAACGCATTCAGCTTCTTCCGACTGCCCGTGGCACTGCTGGAACGTCCCGCCTTCCTCCTCCCGGAGTTGAACGAGGCGGTGGACTCCGAACCGGAATGGAAGCCCGCGCAGGGCGAGAATTCGGGCCGGTATCTGGAGCGGCTCCTGGTCGACCAGTGCGAGGACGCGACGGGCTCCGAGTACCTGCGGGCACTGGGCGCCCGGATGACCTTCCACGCTGATTCGGTCGGCGATTTCTTCACGCGGCTCGACGCCATCCTCCAGGCCTATGGAGACCTCGACCTGCTCGGGTTCCAGTGCCAGGTGCCTTCGCGCGCGGACTTCCTGGCGCATCTGGAGCGCCTTCCGGAGCGAGCACGGCGGTTCGGCCGCGCGAACACCGTGGCCTGCCTGGCACCCTCCGAAGTGCGCGCGCTGGCGGCGGCGCTGCGGGCCGCGAAGCAGGATGGCTTCGGGAAGATTGCCCCGCGCCTTCGCGGCGAGGAGGTGGGGCTGCTTGAAGCCTTGGGCTCACCCGAGCCGGAAGCGGGAGACATCGACCTCTGGCTGGTCTCCGGAGCGGATGCGGGGGAACGGAACCTCGACGACCTGCCGGAAAGCCGCGGTGCCCCGGCCATCCCACGACGCCGGTCATTCCTGGACCGGCTGTTCGGTCGCGCGTAGCGGGCAAGAGCGATGCCTTGCTGGGATTGCGATAATAACTCGTTTTCCCGGCTGTGCTACGAGTCACACCCATGAATCAACGCCTCGCGCTCGTGCTCCTCCCCGTCCTCTCCGCATTGGCTTGTGTTTCGCCGGACACCGAACCGGGAGCCGAGGTCGGTGAGTCCGAACAATCAGCCACGACTCCGCTCCGGCAGAAGGCGCTGGGCCGCATGCGGAACGCGGCGACGTACTTCCACGACGTGGTCGCGCGCCACGGTGGCTATGCGTGGCACCACAACGCCACGAACCTGAGCGAGCGCTGGGGCGACATCCAGCTCGACGAGGATCAGATCATGATCCAGTCGCCCGGCACGCCGGACGTGACGATTGCCTTTGTCGAAGCGGCCCTCGCGGACCCGGCGACACCGGCCCTGAAGACGTACGCGCTGGACGCGGCGATGGCACTTCGCCAGGGGCAGGTGAAGTCCGGCGGCTGGCGTCTCTACGCGGACTTCAAGCCGGCGCCGACCCTCAAGGCCTGCTACCTCAACACCACGGCGAGCTGTTCCTGCGGTGGCTGCACGAGTTCGACATACGACGACCAGGTCACGCAGAACGCGCTCATCGCGATGATGCGCACCGACCAGCTCCTCGGGTTCGCGAACACGTCCATCTCCGGTTCCTCGTCGTACGCCCGCGCCCGGGTGGAGACGTCCCAGTTCCCGACGAACGGCGGCTTCCCCCAGGTCTTCGCCGGCCCCGTCGCCGCGCGGCCCGCGCTCTCCGCGAGCTATCCGCCGTCGATTGGAACCTCGTGTGGCCTCGCGAACTGCTACGCGAATACATACACGAACGAGTACTGGGACGACCCGACGCTGAACGACAACCTCGCGACGGCCTTCGTGGAGATGCTGTCCTGGGCGAAGGAGCTCTATCCCTCGCAGGCCGCGACGTATCAGTCCATGCGCACCGCGTTCGGCGACTTCCTTCGCCGGGCGCAGATGCCGCAGCCCCAGCCCGCCTGGGCGCAGCAGTATGACCTCCAGATGCAGCCTCGGTGGGCTCGCAACTGGGAGACACCGGCGATCGCGGGTCAGGAGAGCCAGGACGTCATGTGGGCGCTGCTGCGTCTCTACCAGCTCGACCCCAGCGTGACAGCGAACCGCGCCGCGGTCGGGACGGCGCTCGCGTATCTGGAGACCGTTGATTACGCCAATGACACACTTCTCTCCCGTTACATCGAACTCGATGACACGTCGCCGTCGAACATCGGCTTCTACACGGTGAAGCCCGGCGGCTACCCGGTCCGGTTCTCCACCGCGCCGCCGACGTATCAGAACTATGGCTGGGAGGGTCCGTCGCAGCTCGCCGCCCTCCGTGCGGAGTACAACCGGCTGGCGACCGACACGACCGTGATGAAGCGCTCGTGCCAGCAACTGCGCGCCGACACGGCGCAAGCTGTCGACACGGCGGTGAACAACGAGCGGTGGATCACCCCGTACAGCCCGGGCGGCCCGCGCAGTGGGGCCACTCCGGGGGACTACCTCGACACGAGCACGTTCGTCCGGAACATGCGCACGCTGGCGGAGTTCGTCACGCGCACGACGACCGACTGCACCGCCTGGAACTACTGATACAGCGCTCTCGCGGCGCCGGGTTCACTCACGGTGTAACAACCCGCGTGTGTCACCGGGGGCTCACATGTTTTCGTGCTCCCCTGCCTTCGTGCGGCTCGCGCGGGACAGGGCCGGCTGCGTAGCATGTTCGCACCTTGGACGGATTGACGTGGATGGCGGAGGGTGGCAGGGCCCGGCGTTGGTGGCCCTGGGTGCTGGTGGCGGTGGCGGTGGGCGCCTGGGTGCTCCGGGCATTGCCGTTCTTCCACCGCGCTGGGGCGCTTGGCTACATCGTGAACTACGACGAGGGCGTCTACGCCGCCGCGTCCGCGCTCCTGTGGAAGGGGCTGCTGCCCTACCGCGACTACCTCTTCGTGCACCCGCCGGGCGCGCTGCTGCTGGGGGCTCCGGCCGGGGCGGTGGGCGCGTTCGGGGATCCGGCCTCGGGCTTCGCGCTGGCGCGCTGGATGGCCACCGGGATGGGCGCCGTGAGCACCCTGCTCGTGGGCCGGCTGGCGATGCGGGCCTGGGGACCGGTTGCCGGAGTGGTGGCCGCGCTGGCCTACGCCACGCATCCGGAGGTCGTCACCATGGAGCGCGGGCCGTTCCTGGATCCGCTGCTCAACCTGTGCGGCCTGGGGCTCGCGAACGTGTGGCTCCTGCCTTCGGGCCGGGCTCCCCTGCCCCGCCGCGCGTGGCTCGCCGGAGTGCTGGCCGGCTTGATGACGGCCGTGAAGGTGTTGGGCGGCATCTGGGGCGCGGCGGCGCTCGTGGCCCGGGCGCCCGGGCCCCGCTGGAGCCTGGCGCGGCGCTTCGTGCTGGCCGCCACGTTCACGGTGATGGCGCTCGTCGGACCCCTGGCCCTGCTGGCCCCGGGCGCCTTCGTGCGCGACGTGTTGTGGTTCCAGTCCGCCCGTCCCGAGGACGGCGTCACGTCACGCTGGGAGCGGCTCCTGGAGATGACCCACGAGCGGCGCCGCTATGCCCTGCTGCTCGCCGCGGTGGGCCTGTGCGTCGCGCTGGTCCGGGCCGTGCGGCGGAGCACCCGCGCGGAGGCCGCCCCCGAGCGCTTCGTCGCCACCGCGTACCTGCTCACGGTGGCCGCGTACATCGCCGCGCACAGCTACTGGTCCAACTACAACGCGCTGCTCGCGGGGCCGGAGGCGCTGCTCGCCGGACTGGGCGCGGCGGCGCTCGTGGGCTTCGCCTCCGCACGGGCCCGGCCCGTGGGCGCGGTGTCGTTCGGGCTGGTGCTGCTGGGGCCGCTGTACTCCGTGCAGGAGGCACTGCGCGGTTCGGAGATCCGTCCTCCGGAGCAGGTCCTCCAGGCCCGCTACGTGCGCGAACAGGTTCCGCCGGACGCGTCGCTGTGCGGCTTCGAACCGGGCTGGGGACTCCTGGCCGGAAGGCTGCCGCCGGTGCTGCCGGGACAGGCCGTGCCCGTGGACCCCTACGCGCTGATGCTCCACGACGCGCTCACGTCCGGCACCCGCTTCCCGGACGCGGCGGCGGCCTTCGCCAGCGAGGATTCGCAGAGGCGCATGGTCGCGCTCCTGGAGCACTGTGACTTCGTGCTCCTGGGCGCGCGCGGCCAATGGCAGTTGTCCACCGACAGCCGCCACTGGTTCGAGGCGAACTACACGCGAGGCGTGTCGCCGGACTCTCCCGCCGTCCAGCTGTGGCGCCGTCACGAGCCGTTCGCCGGTTCCACGGCGGGCGCGTCGCCGTAGGGGGCCCGCGCCGCTTGACGCCCCGCCCGAATCAGGGGACGAACCGGGCCCATGCCCTACACCCCCATCGTCGCCACGCTGGGCTACGTGATGTCGCCGGACGGCCAGCAGGTGCTGCTCATCCACCGGAACGCGCGCCCGGAGGACGCCCACTACGGCAAGTACAACGGCCTGGGCGGCAAGATGGACCGCGACGAGGACATCGCCGCGTGCATGCGCCGCGAGATTCGCGAGGAGGCCGGCATCGAGTGCACGCGCATGGTCCTGCGCGGCACCCTGTCCTGGCCCGGCTTCGGCAAGCACGGCGAGGACTGGCTGGGCTTCATCTTCCGCATCGACGCCTTCACGGGCACGCCCCTGGAGAAGAACCCCGAGGGCTCGCTGTCCTGGGTCCCCGTGTCCTCCATCCTGTCCCTGTCGCTGTGGGACGGGGACCGGCACTTCCTGCCGCTCGTGTTCGACGCGGACCCGCGCCCCTTCCACGGCGTCATGCCCTACGAAGGCGGCCGCGCGGTGAGCTGGTCCTTCACCCGACTGTAGGGCCTCGTCCTGCCGTCCGGCGACCAACGCTCCCGGCGCCCCGTCCTGGTTTTCCAACCCGCGCCCCGCCCGGACCGCTACAACCGCCGCCTCCCACTTGGGACTCTCTTGAAGGAGCGCGGCGCATGGACCTCATCGGACAGCTCTCGCAGCAGCTTGGAGTGGATGGCACGCAGGCACAGGGGCTCGCGGGTTCGCTCCTGAAGATGGTGCAGGGCACGGTGCAGGAGAAGGTCGGCCCGGACGCGGCCCGGCAGATGGAGCAGGCCATCCCGGAGATGCAGGGCTGGCAGCAGCAGGCGCCGCAGCAGGCCCCGGCGGGCGACGGCGGCGGCTTGATGGGCGCGCTGGGCGGCATGCTCGGCGGCGCGGGCGGTGGCGGTGGCGGCGGCCTCATGGGCGCGCTGGGCGGCGCGGCGGCGCACGCGGGCGAAGTGGCCGGCGTGGTGGCCATCCTCCAGCGCTTCAACCTGGACGCGGGCAAGGCCACCCTGGTGGCCCCCCTGCTGCTCAACTTCCTCAAGTCCCGCCTGGACCCGGGCCTGGTGGGGAAGATCCTCGCCGTGGCGCCCATGCTCGCGGGCGGCGCTGGTGGCGGCAGCGGTCCCCAGGGCGGCGGCGGACTGGGCGGAATGCTCGGCGGCCTCCTGGGGAAATAGGAACGGGGTAGCGCGGCAAGCCCCTGGGATTGCAGGGGTTTCAGGAAGGCGTCGGACGGAAATGCAAAACAATTCCGTCCCTGGCGGCTTCAAGGGGCACGGCGGGCTCCCACCCGCCATGGAGCCCCGGTCATGACCTTCCTGTCCCGCATGCAGCCCTCCCC
>NZ_RAWE01000091.1 GCF_003611695.1 Corallococcus carmarthensis
GGCCCACCCGGCGCACCAGCCGGAAGCTGCCCATCTGGGTCCCCACCAACGGATCCACGTCCTCCGCCGCGGCCACGGCGGCCGGAGCCTCCACGGTCTTGCCCGGACCACCTCCCGCCTCCCGGACGAGCGTGTCGCACGACGTCTCCTCGCCATGTCCCCGCCCGCACGCAGTGCACGTGCGCTCGTTCCTCGCGACTTCGGCCATACCGCGCCCCCCTGGCCAATTCCCCGTCCAATCTGCACATCCCGGAAGCCCGGCATCCACTGCCGACAAGGGTGGGTGTCGCAAAGTGAGGAGGGTCCCCAGCCCCTGGGCCGGGGTGACGGTTGGGCGGCGGACTGCGACGTGTCAGGAAGGTGTCACGCGGATAGGATGCGCGCATGTCCCGCTCGGCCCGACGCATTCCCACCGTGAACCTGTCCCACTACCGCTCCGGCACTCCCGAGGAGCGGGCCCGCTTCGTCCAGGTCTTTGGCGACGCGCTCAAGGAGTTCGGCTTCGTGACCGTGGAGGGCCACGGCGTCGAGGACGGGCTCATCCGCCGCACGTACTCGGACGTGGAGCGCTTCTTCCAGCTGCCGGAGTCCACCAAGACGCGCTACGCGGTGCCGGAGCGTCCGGGCCAGCGCGGCTTCATGGCGTTCGGCCAGGAGCACGCGAAGAACCGCAAGGTGGGGGACATGAAGGAGTTCTGGCACGTGGGCCGCGAACTGCCCGTGGGCCACCCCTACCGCGACGACTACGGTGCCAACGTGTGGCCGGAGGAGGTGCCCTCCTTCCGCGACAACACGCTGACGCTCTACAAGGAGCTGGACGACGCGGCGACGGTGATGCTGCAGGCGCTGGCGGACTACCTGGGCATCGCGCGCAACACGTTCAGCGACATGACGGTGGATGGGAACTCCGTGTTGCGGCTCATCCACTACCCGCCCCTGAAGGACCGCTTCATCCCGGGCGGGGTGCGCGCCGCCGAGCATGAAGACATCAACTTCATCACGCTCCTGTGCGAGGGCACGTCCGGCGGCCTGGAGCTGCTCACGCGCGACGGCGAGTGGATCCCCGTGGACACGCTGCGCGGGCAGATTGTCGTGGACTCGGGCGACATGCTCAGCCGAGTGATGAACGGCGTCATCCCGTCCACCACGCACCGGGTGGTGAACCCGCCCAGCACGGAGCAGGACACCGTGCGCTACTCGATGCCCTTCTTCGTGCACCCGTTCTCCGACTGTGTGCTGAAGCCACTGCCGCAGACGGAGACGCCGGACAACCCCGCGCGCCACCCGCCCATCACCGCGGACGCGTTCCTCAAGCAGCGCCTGCGCGAGCTGGGCTTCCTCAAGTAGCCGCTGCCTGCGCGAGCAGTTGCTCCATGGGCACGCGGAAGTGGCGAGTCCCTTCCGCGCCATGGAGCCAGGGCCCCCGGCCCTTGAGCCACGAGGGCTGCCACGCTCGGCCCGTCTCGTCCGTGAGGACGATGCGGGCCACGGGGCCCAGGCGCTGGTGGCCCCGGTCGTACAGCGTGAAGAGCTGGAGCTGGCAGGCGTCGTCGTAGCCGCCGCCGAAGAGGACGTGCGTGTCGCTGACGGCGATGGCGTGCGCGCCCCGCACGGGCGACTGCCAGACCGTGGAGCGCTGTCCGGGACGCATGCGCACGAGCGGGAAGTCCGTGTAGCTGTAGAACCAGGTCTCCTGCTCCGAAGCGACGTTGAGCGCGTAGCAGTCCACGATGTCCACGGGGACCTGCTCCCCAGGCAGCCGCTGCCCCAGCGCATCGAAGCGCACCAGCCCGTCCGAACCGATGGGCGACCGTGAACCGTTCCCTCCCCATCCCCGGTTGCCGATGACGCCCTCGTCGAAGTAGCTGACCCAGACCTGCCCGTCGGACGTCGTCTGCACGTCCGCGATGCCGTCCCCCAGGGTCAGCTCCCGCAGCAACGTGCCTTCCGGCGAGTAGACGTGGGCGTTGCGCTCGTGCTGCTTCTCGGAGAGGTAGCGGCAACGCGCGTTCACGAGCAGCACCTCGTCGCCAGGCAGCGGCTGGACGTAGTCGAAGTCAGCTGCCTCGCGAGGCAGCGTGAACCGCTCCCAGGTGTCCCATCCGTCCGCGAAGTGAAGGACCTCGTCGCCCTCGCCTTCCGCGTCCGCGAGCCACCACACGGTGTTGTCGGACCCCACGCCCCGGGCCTTCGGCTTCCGGCCCGCGAGCGCGTCCGCCGCGTCGACGAACGGGTGCACTTCGACGTGGAGTGTCCTCTTCATGTGCGTCATGGGGCCCCCGGGCAGGGCCTCGACGGTGACACTGCCGGAACCTGACGGTCCATCTCCGCGAGGCTCGCGCGTCCCAGGGGCCGGTGCCATCTTCGCGGAATCGTGGCCACCTCCCTCGACCTGTTCGCCATCCAGCCGCGCGTCACGCTCGACGACTACGCCGCACCGGAGACGTTCGCCGCGCACCACCGGGCACTCGCGGCCCGCGTGGACGCGCTGCGCCCCCGGGACGCCTCGGGCCGGCCGTTGAATCCCGCGCTCGCCGTGTGGCCGGAGATGGTGGGCGCGGCGCTGGGGCTGATGGGTCACCTGTCGCGCGTGCGCCGCCGCAAGACGACGAACGGCGCGATGACGCGCGTGGCGCTCGCGGAGTGGCGGGGCATGCTCCGCACGTGGAGCACCTTCCGTCCGCCGACGATGGAGGAATGCCTCTACGCCACGGTGGCGCCCCGCGTGCACCGGGCCATGTACGAGACCTTCTCCGGCATCGCCCGCGACTTCGGGCTGTGGGTGGTGGCCGGCAGCGCGCTCCTGCCCACCAACCGCCTGGGCCCGGACACGCCCGAGTACGAACCCACGGGCGCGCGCACCTTCAACACCAGCTACACGTTCTCACCGGATGGGCACTGCGTCGGCGTGACGCGCAAGGTGAACCTGGTGCCCACGCAGGAGGACGTGCTGCACCTGAGCCCGGGCCGCCCGGAGGACCTGCCGGTGCTGGACACGCCCTTCGGGAAGCTGGGCACGCTCGTCTGCTACGATGGCTTCCGCGAACCCCACACGTCCGGCGAGCCGTACTTCGTGCCGTGCGCGCAGTACCTGGATGCGCTGGGCGTGGACGTGCTCGCGCAGCCGTCCGCCAACGCCTGGAGCTGGGACGCGCCCTGGGCCTTCAACGCGCCAGGAGAGACGCAGCTGCGCCGCGAGCAGTGGTTCAACGAAGGCCTCTTCACGCAGTTGCGCACCCTGAAGCGCGTGCGCTACGCGGTGAACCCACAGCTCACCGGCGGCTTCTTCGACAACACCTTCGAAGCGCCCTCCCTCATCCTGGAGCGCCGGGGGCCGGACGACGTGCACGTGCTCGCCCAGTCCGCGGATCCACGCGGCGAGGACGTGCTCCACGTCACCGTGCCGCGATAGGCGCCGAGCACCGCTCGCGCCACGCGTCGCCTGGGAGTCTCACCGGGCGCCGTGAGGCTCGCGGGATGCCGTCACGGGGACAAGCCGCGCGTCGTCCTCCAGGGCGAACTTGAGCGTGGGGCCGCGCTCCTGCGGCGTCCATCCCAGGCCCCGCGCCATCTCGACGACACGCGCCACCAGTCCGGGGCCCACATCGCGCGTCACGAGTCCGGACGCGTCGCCGTCGTTGATGTGGAGCCACGGGTCGTCGTGGCGGACACGGACGTGCAGCGCCTGACGGGTGGCCTCGGCCCACACGACCGTGAGCAGCCGCCAAGCCGTTCCTTCCGGGCCGTCACGCCGCCCCTGGAGGCGCCAGCGGTACGAGACCCCGTTCACCGTCAGGAGCCGTCCCACGAGCGCCCTACTCGCCCAGCTTCTTCTTGAGCAGCTCGTTGACGAGGCCGGGGTTGCCCTTGCCCTTCATGGCCTTCATCACCTGGCCCACGAAGAAGCCGTACACGCTCTTCTTGCCGGCCTTGTACTTCTCCACCTCGCCCGCGTTCTTCGCGAGGATGTCGTCCACCACCGCTTCGACGGCGCCCACGTCGCTGACCTGCGCGAGGCCCTTCTCCGCGATGATGTCCGCGGGCTGGCGGCCGGTGCGGAACATCTCCCCGAGCACGTCCTTCCCCGCGTTCGCGGACACCGTGCCCTTCTCCACCGTGGCCAGCAGCTCGCCCAGCTGCGCCGGGGTGAAGCGCAGCGCGGAGAGGGGCGTGCCCTCTTCCTTGAGCAGGCGGCTCAACTCCCCCAGGAACCAGTTGGAGAGCTTCTTCGCGTCCGGGACGTGCTTCGCGCAGGCCTCGAAGAAGTCCGCCAGCGGGCGCTCGGCGGTGAGGATGCGCGCGTCGTAGGCCGGCAGGCCGTACTCGCCCATGAAGCGCGTGCGCTTGGCGCGTGGCAGCTCCGGCAGCGACTGCCGCTGCGAGTCCCTCAGCGTGTCCGACACCAGGAGCGGCTGCAGGTCCGGCTCCGGGAAGTAGCGGTAGTCGTGCGCGTCCTCCTTGGAGCGCATCGACCGGGTCACGCCCTTGTTCACGTCCCAGAGGCGCGTCTCCTGGTCCACCTTGCCGCCGGACTCGAGGACGTCCACCTGCCGCGCGGCCTCGTACTCGATGGCCTGCTTGAGGAAGCGGAACGAGTTGAGGTTCTTCAATTCGCAGCGCTGCCCGTACGTGGTGGAGCCCTTGGGCATCACCGACACGTTGGCGTCGCAGCGGAAGCTGCCTTCCTCCAGGTTGCCGTCGTTGACGCCCAGGTACACCAGCACGTCGCGCAGCACCTTGAGGTACTCCACCGCCTCGTCCGCGTCGCGCAGGTCCGGTTCGCTGACGATCTCCATCAGCGGCACGCCCGCGCGGTTCAGGTCCACCAGGCTCTGACCCGCGGATGCGGACGCGTCATGCACGCTCTTGCCCGCGTCCTCCTCCAGGTGGATGCGCCGCACGCGCACCGTCTTCTCACCGGAGGGCGTGTCGATGACCAGCTCGCCCCACTCGCAAATGGGTTGGTCGTACTGGGTGATCTGATAGCCCTTGGGCAGGTCCGGATAGAAGTAGTTCTTCCGGCTCCACACGCTCGTGGACTTCACCGTGCACCCGAGCGCCAGACCCGTGCGCACCGCGTACTCCACCACGCGCTGGTTGAGCACCGGCAGCACGCCGGGCATGCCCAGGCACACCGGGCAGGTGTGGTGGTTGGGCTCGGCGCCGAACGCGGTGGAGCAGCCGCAGAAGATCTTGGACTGCGTGAGCAGCTGCGCGTGGACCTCGAGGCCGATGACCGTCTGGAAGTCGCTCAGGGGCATGGCGGTGTCACCCTTGTGTCGCGCCCGCTAGACGGGGGCGGCGCGGCGGAAGAAGTCGTGCTCGCGCTCGAACGCGCGGGCGATGCGGAGCAGGCGGGCCTCGTCGAACGGACGCCCCAACAGCTGCATGCCAATGGGCAGCCCCGCCTGCGTGAAGCCGCACGGCACGGACAGGCCGGGCAGGCCCGCCAGGTTGCACGGCAACGTGTAGACGTCCATCAGGTACATGGACAGCGGGTCGTCCACCTTCGCGCCCAGCTTGAACGCCGGCACCGGCGACGTGGGCGACACGATGGCGTCCACCTGCTGGAACACCTTCGTGAAGTCCTCGCGGATGAGCGTGCGGACCTTCTGCGCGCGCAGGTAGTAGGCGTCGTAGTAGCCGGCGGACAGCGCGTAGGTGCCCAGCATGATGCGGCGCTTCGCCTCCGCGCCGAAGCCCTGGCCCCGCGTCTGCGTGTACAGCTCCTTGAGCCCGCGCGCGTCCTTCGCCCGCAGCCCGTAGCGGATGCCGTCGTAGCGGGCCAGGTTGCTGGACGCCTCCGAAGAGGACAGCAGGTAGTACGTCGCCAGCGCGTACTTCGTGTGCGGCAGCGACACGTCCACCAGCGTCGCGCCCAGCTTCTCCAGCTCCTCCAGCGAAGCGCGCAGCGTGCCCGCGACCTCCGGGTCCATGCCGTCCGCGAAGTACTCGCGCGGCACGCCCAACCTGAGGCCGCGAACCCCGTCCTCCAGCCCCGTGAGGCAGTCCGGCGTCTCCACGTTCGCGGAGGTGGAGTCGAGCGGATCATGCCGCGCGATGAGCTGGAACAGCGCCGCCGTATCCCCCACCGTGCGTGCCATGGGGCCCGGCTGATCCAACGACGAGGCGAAGGCGATGACGCCGTAGCGCGACACCCGGCCGTAGGTGGGCTTGAGCCCCACGGTGTTGGTGAACGCCGCGGGCTGGCGGATGGAACCGCCCGTGTCGGTGCCCAGCGCGCCGAACACCTCGCGCGCCGCCACCGCCGCGGCGGATCCACCGGACGAGCCGCCCGGCGTGCGCGTCAGGTCCCACGGGTTGTGGGTGGGGAAGTACGCGCTCGACTCGTTGGACGAGCCCATGGCGAACTCGTCCATGTTCAGCTTGCCCACGAGCGGCAGCCCCGCCTCCTTCAGCAGGCGCACCACGGTGGCGTCGTAGGGCGGGACGAAACCTTCCAGGATGCGCGAGCCGCAGGTGGTCTCCACGCCCTCCGTGAGGAAGATGTCCTTGAGCCCCAGGGGCACGCCGTCGAGCGCGCTCAGCGGGCTGCCCGCCTGGCGGCGCGCGTCACTGGCCTCGGCGGCCTTGAGCGCCCCGGCCTCGTCCACGCGCAGGAAGGCGCGCACCTTCGGGTCCACCTGGGCGATGCGCTGAAGGCTCGCACGGGTGGCCTCCACCGAGGACACCTCTCGCGAGGCCAGCTTCGCCGCCAGCTCCAGCATCGACAGGTCGGTGAGCGACGACATGGCGGGCTACTCCAGGATCTTCGGGACCGCGAAGGCACTGCCCACCTTCGCCGGCGCGTTGGCGAGCCCTGCTTCCGGGGGCAGCGACGGACGCAGCACGTCCTCGCGCAACAGCGAGGACGCGAGCGTCGCGTGGGAGGTGGGCTCCACCTGGCTCACGTCGAGCGATTCCAGCTCCGCCACCGCGTCCAGGACCGCGGACAGCTGGGTGGCGTAGCGCTCCTCCTCCTGCGGCGTCAGTGACAGCCGCGCCAGGGTGGCCACGTGCCGGACCTGCTCGAGCGTGAGGGCCATGGGGAAGCCTCCTCCGGACTTGCGTGCTACGGGGACGGCGTGCGCTTGAACAGGTTGAGGACGGCGCTCATCACCTTGCCGCTGCCCTCGTGGCCGTGCTGCTTGATGACCTGCTCCAGCTCGCCCGCGTCCAGCCAGACGCCGTGGCAGTTGAAGCAGCTGTCCAGCTCCACGTTGCCCTGCTTCAGCGTCTGCAGGTCCATGCCGCACTTGGGACACTTCATGAAGTGCAGCTGCTTGAGCGACTCGCGCTGCTGGGCGGCCAGCTCCTGGGACTGCTGGAGGGCCAGCTTGCGCTTGGTTTCAATCTCCTCGCGCGCGAAGTAGTCGTCTTCGTTGTGGGAGGGCTTGTCGGGGCTCAGGTCGGACATGGTCTTCGGTTCTCCTTGGCGGCAGGCACCATACCCTCTCGCCGTGGGGACGCGCCCGAAATGTAGGCCCTGTCCCGCCCTCTCGGACGTCTGCCGGAAAATTGACCCCGCTCCCTCCCTCCCTATTCTCGCCGGGCAGATTGCTACAGCTCGCTACGCGGCTGGAATCGGGCAGAGGGAACAGGGGTCCATGACAGCGGCAAGGAAAGGTGGTCGGGCGGAGAAGGCGGTGCTCTCCCGGCAGGAGATCGCGACCCGCCGCAAGGCGCTCGCGAACAAGAAGATGAAGGCCCCCGGCGCGGCCAGTCCGGCCAAACGGGCGCTCATCGGCGTCTTCATCCTGGCCGCCTCGTTGCTGGCCTTGCTGGCGGTCGCCACGTTCGACGCGCATGACCGGGTGGGGCCCGGCTTCCACAACGCGGTCGGCCCCATGGGCCACCTCATCGCGGAGACCCTGCGCGGCGCGCTGGGTGTGTGCGCCTACCTCATCCCCGTGGGTGGCATCTACACCGCCGTGGTGCTCTTCGTGGGCAACCGCGAGCGGCGCCGCCTGCCGCAGATCATCTCCCTGGCGCTGCTCACGTGCAGCGTGTCGGTGTTGGCGCAGCTCATGTTCGCCAAGGACAAGGGCTGGGCCCACCCGCCCGGTGGCGCGCTGGGCGCGGGCCTGGGCGGCCTGATGGAGGGGATGTTCTCCACCGTCGGCACCATCATCCTCGTCACCGCCATCAGCGCGGCGGCGCTCATCGTGGGCACCCAGTACACGTTCTTCAAGCTGTGCTCGCTGGTGTGGGCCGGCCTCACCGTGCTGGGCCGCCGCGTCTCCGCGGCCGCGGACGTCTTCTGGGAGCAGCAGAAGGTCAACTACGCGGCCCGCCAGGAGCGGCTCGCGCAGGAGAAGGAAGAGGAGGCCGCGTTCCTCGCGGAGCTGGAGGCCGAGGAGGAGGAGCTCTCCGAGGCCGAGCGCCTGGCCGCCGAGGCCGAGGCCGCCGAGGCCGAGTCCCTGGCCGAGGAGGCCGTGCGCCTGGCCCGGCAGAACGAGAAGGAGCAGGTCGCCAACGCGAAGAAGGCGCTCAAGGAGCAGAAGGAGCGCGAGAAGCTGGAGAAGAAGCTCGTCCGCGACGAGGAGCCCGAGGAGGACGACGACGCCTCCGACGAACAGCCCTCGCTGCCGCCCGAGCGCGCCGAGCGCCGCTCCCCGGGCGCCGACCCCGCCTGGGCCGCGTCCTTCCTGGCGCCCCAGCCTCAGCTGCCCGCCAACGCGGACGCCGCCGAACCGCCGCGCCGCGCTCGCAAGACGCCGCAGATCGTCACCCCGCCCTCCGCGCCGTCCACGCCGCCGGTGCCCGCCGCGACGCTCGCGCCTCCGGCCGCCGAGCCCGCCGCGAAGCCCGTGGCCGCGGAGAAGCCGGCCGCCGCCGCGCCGGGCAATGCCCTCATCCCCGCGCCGCCCTCCGCGCTGGCGCGCATGCCGCTCATCGTGGAGCCCAAGGCGCCGCCCAAGCCCACCGCCGTGAAGCGGCCGCAGGACCAGTTCGAGTTCGTGGGTGACCGCAAGAGCTTCTCGCTGCCGCCGCTGGACGTGCTGGAGGCGGACAAGAAGGAGCGCTCCGCGCTGGACAAGGACGCGTTCCTCGTCACGGCGGAGAAGCTGCGCGCGAAGCTGGCGGACTTCGGCATCGTGGGCGAGGTCGTGGAGATCCGCCCCGGCCCCGTCGTCACCATGTACGAGTTCCTCCCCGGACCCGGCATCAAGGTCAGCAAGATCGCCGCGCTCCAGGACGACCTGGCCATGGCCATGGAGGCCATGCGCGTGCGCATCGTCGCCCCCATCCCCGGCAAGGGCGTGGTCGGCATCGAGGTCCCCAACCGCGACCGCGAGACGGTGTTCCTCAAGGAGATCGCGGAACAGGACACGTTCCAGAAGAGCAGCAGCAAGCTCACCATGTGCGTGGGCAAGGACATCGAAGGCATGCCGTACGTCTTCGACCTGGTGAAGGCCCCCCACCTGCTCATCGCGGGCACCACCGGCTCCGGCAAGTCCGTGGCGGTGAACTCGATGATCATGAGCATCCTCCTCAAGGCCACGCCCGAGGAGGTCCGCTTCATCATGGTGGACCCGAAGATGCTGGAGCTCTCCGTCTACGAGGGCATCCCGCACCTGCTGCTCCCCGTCGTCACCGACCCCAAGAAGGCCGCGCTCGCGCTGCGCTGGGCGGTGGAGGAGATGGAGCGCCGCTACCAGCTGCTGTCCGAGGCGGGCGTGCGCAACATCGCCGGCTACAACAAGCTGGTGGAGACCAGCGCGTCGGAGGTGAAGTCCGCCGCGCCCGCGCCCGCCGCGACGAAGAAGGCGAAGCCCAAGAAGATGTTCGTCGTGGACGTGGAGGGCAGCACCGTGCCGGCCGCCGCTTCCGCCAGCGACGGGCTGGGCGTGGCCGCGCCGCGCGAGGACGACGAGGACCTGCGCGAGGCCATCGTCTCCGAGCCCGCCCCCCACCTGGAGGCCGACGGCGAGGAGGACGCGGAGTTCGAGGAGGACGGCGAGGAGTCCACGCCGGTGGAGGCCGCCTCCCCGGAGAAGAAGGAGCTCAAGAAGCTGCCCTACATCGTGGTCATCATCGACGAGCTCGCGGACCTGATGATGGTCGCCAGCCGCGAGGTGGAGACCTACGTCGCGCGCCTGGCGCAGATGGCGCGCGCGGCCGGCATCCACCTGATGGTCGCGACGCAGCGTCCGTCCACGGACGTCGTCACCGGCATCATCAAGGCCAACTTCCCCACGCGCATCAGCTTCATGCTGCGCTCGAAGCCGGACTCGATGACGATCCTCGGTACGGTGGGCGCGGAGGCCCTGCTGGGCATGGGCGACATGCTCATCATGCCGCCCACGAGCGCGCACCTGCAGCGCGTGCACGGCGCCTACGTCTCCGAGCAGGAAATCAAGAAGGCGGTGGACCACCTCAAGGCCCAGGGCAAGCCCGTCTTCGACGAGTCCATCCTCAAGCCGCGCGACGAGGACACCGAGGGCGGCGGGGGCGAGGAGGACGAGCTGTCCGACGAGCTCTACGACCAGGCGCTCGCGGCGGTCAGCGAGATGCGCTCCGTCTCCATCTCCATGCTCCAGCGCAAGATGCGCATCGGCTACAACCGCGCGGCGCGCATGATTGAGCGCATGGAGCGCGACGGCGTGGTGGGCCCCGCGGACGGCGCCAAGCCCCGTGAGGTGCTGCTGCGCGGCCTGGGCGACATGCCCGGCGCCGGGGCGATGTAGCCCACCGCCACCGCGAAGCCTCCGGGAACGGACACCCGTCCCCCGGAGGTTCTCCCCTCGGGGGCGCCACGGAAGACAGCTTCCGGGCGCCCCCGCCCTTCTTCCCGGGCCCCCTGAATGATTGTCGCCATCACGCGCTTCCGTGCGTCCCCTGAAGAGGCCGACGGTTGGGTCCAACGGCTCCAGGAGCGCTCGAGGCGCGTGGACGGCTACGCGGGCTTCCTGGGCCTGGAGGTGCTGCGCTCGTTCGAGCGCTCGCCTGAAATCCTGCTCGTCACGCGCTGGAAGGACCGGGACGCCATGCGGGCCTATTTCCAGTCGGAGGACTTCCAGCGGGCGAAGGGGGCCAGCGCGTCCCAGGAGGACGCCACCTTCACGATGTACGAGGTCGTGGCCACCTGAGCAGTTCCCAATCGCCTCGGGGTCGTCTAAGGGCGGTGCACCATGGCTGAACGTCTTGCCCTATTCGCCACCGCCGCGCGCGGCACCGAGGACCTGCTCGCCGAGGAGCTGAAGGAGCTTGGCGCGAAGCGCATCCGCCAGGACCGCGGCGGCGTGCGCTTCATGGCCTCGCTCGACGAGGCCCTCAACGTCTGCCTCTGGTCCCGCATCGCCATGCGCGTGCTCTACCCGCTGGGCGAGTTCGACGCCCACGGCGCGCAGGGGCTCTACGACGCGGTGGCCAGCGTGCCGTGGGAGGAGCACCTCACCACGAACGTGACGTTCGCGGTGGACGCGAACCTGAAGGACACCGAGCACGCGCACTCGGGCTTCGTGGCGCTGAAGGTGAAGGACGCCATCGTGGACCGCCTGCGCGAAAAACTGGGCTCGCGGCCGGACGTGGACACCCGCAACCCGGACGTGTCCGTGGTGGCGCACCTGGTGAAGGAGAAGCTGTCCCTCTCCCTGGACCTGGTCGGAGATCCGCTGCACCGGCGCGGCTACCGCGTGCGCCCCACCCCCGCGCCCCTGAAGGAGAACCTGGCCGCGGCCCTGCTGCGCGCGGCGGGCTACACCGGCACGGAGGCGCTGGTGGACCCCATGTGCGGCTCGGGCACCATCGTCATCGAGGGCGGCCTCATCGCACGCAAGCGGGCCCCGGGCATCAACCGGAGCTTCGCGGTGGAGCGCTGGCCGCACCTGGGCACGCGCGCGAAGGAGCTGCTCGCGGACCTGCGCGCGGACGCGCGGCGCAACGAGCGCAAGGTGGAGGTCCCCATCCTCGGCTTCGACAAGAGCGACGAGGCCCTGGAGGCCGCGGACCGCAACGTGAAGGCGGCGCGGCTGGGCGAAGAGGTCCAGCTCGCGGAAGGCGACGCCACGAAGCTTCCGCCGCTGCCGGAGGGGGGCGGACTCATCCTCACCAACCCGCCCTATGGCGACCGGCTCGGCTCCGGTGGCCAGAAGGGCATGAAGACCTTCTACTTCAAGCTGGGCGACTCGCTGCGCACGCTGCCGGGTTGGCGCGTCTGGGTGCTGTCCGGAAACCCCGCCTTCGAGAGCGCCTTCCACGCGCGCCCCATGGTCCGGCGCGACGTGTGGAACGGCCCCATCCCCTGCACGCTGCTGGGCTACCGCGCCCCGTATCCGCATCCCGGCTCAAAGGCGGTTCTCGGAGCGCCGGGCGAGCCGCTGGAGGTTGCTCCGGTGCGTCCAGAGCATCAGGACGAATAGCCCCGCGGTGAGCAGTACGTACTCGCGGGAGCGTGCGGTGAGGAACGCGGTGGCGATGGCGACCACCGCCGCGGACAGCGAGCCCACGGAGCTCACGCGCCACCGGGCCACCACCAGCCCGTAGATGATGGCCCCGGCGAGCGCCGCCTGGGGCACCAGCACCACCAGCACGCCCAGCGCGGTCGCCACACCCTTGCCGCCCTGGAGCTTGAGCCACACCGGGTACACGTGGCCCAGCACCGCGGCCAGGCCCACCAGCGCGTGCGCCCGCGCATCCCCGGGCATGTAGTGCACGGCCAGCCCCACGGGCAGCACGGCCTTGAGCGCGTCCAGCAACAACACCACCGCGCCCAGCTTCTTGCCGGCGACGCGCGTGACGTTGGTGGCGCCGATGTTGCCGCTGCCGCTGGCGCGCACGTCCACCCCGAGCAGCCACCGCGTCAGCAGCACGCCGAAGGGGACGGAGCCGCAGAGGTAGCCCAGCAGGAGGAAGGCGGAGAGCACGGAAGAAGAGACGGTTCTGCCCTCAGGACAGCAGGTGCGGGAAACGGGTGTGCACCACGACGTAGGCGTAATTGAGCAGCAACACCAGTGGGAACGCGATGCGCACCCACCGCCACTCGCGCTCCTCCAGCTCCACCTCCGGGATGGGCAGCGCGAAGAGGAAGTGCAGCACCGTCACCACGGCGGCCAGCGCGAACAGCAGCGCGCACACGGTGCCCAGGGGGTTGGCCTCCCACGCCCCCGGGATGTTGAAGTGCGCGACGCGGTCCGCCACGCGGGTGAGCCCACAGCCCAGGCAGGGCCAGCCCGTGTGCTCGCGCAGCACACAGCCCCAGAACGGGATGATGCGGGCCACGGGGATGTAGCGGCCCACGAGCAGCCCCCCGAGTCCGACGAGCCCGAGCCATTCGAATGTACCCAACCGGCGGTTGGGAGCGGGGATGGTGACCTTCATGCGCACCTCGCGCCGAGTGTGCGGGACAAGTCGTGAGGATGGAAGGGGTGCCTTGCCGGCCCCCGGAAACCTGGGCTAAGCGAACGGGCATGCACATGCTCCGCACTGCCCTCGTGATGCTGGTCGCCGCTCCCCTCGTGGCCCTCGCGGCGGACAAGACGCCCAAGCCCACCCAGGCCGAAGCCGCGTCGAGCGACTGCCACCACCCCGCCGACGCGAAGACGCCCGAGGCCGCCAAGGCCGCCAGCACCGGCTGGACGCTCACGCGCGGCGAGCCCCTCAAGGGCGAGCCCACGGTGAAGCTCGCGGAGCTGCTCGCGAAGCCCCAGGCCCACGACGGCAAGGTCGTGCGCGTGGAGGGACAGGTGCGCAAGGCGTGTGAGAAGAAGGGCTGCTGGCTGGAGCTGGCCCCGGACGCCAAGAGCCCCGGAGTGCGCGTGACGTTCAAGGACTACGGCTTCTTCGTCCCGCTGGACTCGGCGGGCTCGCAGGCTCGCGTGGAGGGCGTGGTGAAGGTCGCGGAGCTGAGCGACGCCCACGCGAAGCACTACGAGGCCGAAGGCGCCATCGTCCCGCGCGGCACCGACGGCAAGCCCCGCGAGGTGCAGCTCGTGGCCTCCGGCGTCGAGCTGCGCCGCTAGCCGCGATGGGTGGCCGCAGTTTCAGCATGCGGGGCGTGCAGGGCGCGGCCGACCGGGCCGTGCAGCACGCCCGCGCATGGCTCCTGGAGACGGAGCCCGGGTCGCGCGTGCATGACGTGCAGTTGGATCCGCGCTTCCAGCACCGCGGCGTGGACCTGCTCTGGGAGCTGCCCTCCGGCGAGGTGCGCGGCATCGAGGTGAAGGGCGACCGGCAGGCCACCCGCCGCCGCTACTTCTTCGAGCTGATCTCCAACCTGGAGAAGGACACGCCGGGCTGCTTCCTCTACAGCGGCGCGGACCTGATGCTGTACGTGTTCCTCACGCAGGGCGAGCTGCACGCGCTGCCCCTGCCCCGCGTGCGCGAGTGGTTCCTGCCGCGCGCCCGCGAGTACGCCCTCAAGCACGCCTTCACCCAGACGGGTGCCATCCGCTACACCACCGTGGGCGCCGTGGTTCCCGTGCGGGACGTGGCGGAAGGCGTGCCCGGCGTCATCACGGTGAAGCTCAAGCGCGCGGCGCTGGAGAAGCCCGGCGTGAAGCCCGGCACGCCGGACGCGGAAGGCCCGACGCCCTCCGCGGCCAGCGAACCCGCGGCACCCGAGGCTCCGGAAGCCCGGAGCCCCCCTGCGCACGGGGACGTAGCGTCCGCCGCGGTTAGCGGCGGCGCTGCGGCTGCGCGTGCTGGTGCCGGTGCGCCCGGTGGCCCGGGTGCATCTTGTCGTGCAGGGCCTCCAACCGCTCCTGCGTGCCCATCAGCTCCAGGAGCGCGGACCGGTCATTCTGCTGCTTGAAGACGTGCTCCAGGCGGGGCACCAGGTCGAGCGCCAGGTGGATGTCGTTGGCCTTCTCCGCCTCCGCCAGCAGGCCGCGGCCCTCGACGGACGCGTCGATCCACGCCTGCAGGTGGATGAGGCCGTCCACCGCCAGCAGGCGTGAGATGGGCGCGCGCGCCATGTCGTGGATGAGGTTCTTGAGGTCCTGGATGGCGGGCTCGCGCTCGCCCTTCGCGGCGCGGACCACCGCCTGGGAGATGCCGCGCCGGTCGGGCAGCAGGAACTCCTCCACGTCGGCGAACGCCGAGGCGTCGTCCAGGTGTCCCTGGGCGGCCAGCGACTCCGCCAGGCTGTCGAACAGCTCCGCGTCCTTCTCCGAGAAGGGCGCCAGCGCCTCCTGGAGGAACGGCTGGGGCAGCGCGCCCTTGTCATCCACCGTCAGCTTCGAGCGCAGGGCCTTCACGTGCTCGAAGGCGGAGCCCACCGGGGCCTCCTTCGCGCCGTTGAGCTTGTGCACGAGCACCTGCATCAGCGTCGCCAGGCCCTGCGTGAAGTCCTGCGGGGACACGCGCTCCGGCATCCACCGGCGCCACAGCTCCACGGCCGCCGCCACGACGTAGTCCTTGAAGGGGCCGGTGCCCTTCCACTTCGCCGCCCACTGCTGGGCGATGCCGAGCGGATAGGTGGACTCCGCCAGCTTGCGGTAGTCCTCTTCGCTCACGGGAACGCCGTAGTGCCCCAGCGTGCCCAGCAGGGCCTCCGTCGAGTAGTCCTTGAGGCCCGTCTTCTGCCACGACTTTTCCACGCGCTGCGTGCTCACCAGATGCGCTCCGAGGCCATGCGAGTGCCGGCCATCGGCCCCGCTGACCGTCTTCTAGCGAAAGCGGAGCCCGGCGAATACGGCCTTTGCGGGCCCCGTCAGGCGGCGGACGGCTGGAGCGGCGGGCGGCCCGGCACAATGGGCCACACCGTGGGCTGGCGCCGCCCGTCCTCCACGCGGCGGGCCATGTACGGCTCGCACCCGCGCTCCTGGAAGGCCCGCTTCCACGCGGCGAAGCTCCCCCCGGCGCGCCAGGCGTCCATGGCGGCCAGCCCGGCCTCCGGGCCGCACTGGGCCAGCATGTACTCCACCCAGGCCCAGCGCGCGGACGTGGGCCGCACCTCCGCCCGTCCGCGAAGGCCCTTGCGCAGCCGCTCCAGCTTGTTCTCCACCTCCCGCAGCCCCGCGAAGGGCGCCCCGTCCAGCGGCGTGTTGCGCTTGGCCACGAAGGGCGCGACCCCCAACGCCACGGGCAGGATGCGCGACAGCTCCGTGGTGAAGCGGATCAGCTCGTCGATGTCCGCGTCCTCCTCATGCGGCAGGCCCACCACGTTGTAGACCTTGAGCTGCTTCATGCCCGCGGTGCGCGCGAACCGCGCGGCGCGGACGATCTGCTCCTCGGAGTGCTTGCGGTCCACCAGGTCCCGCATCTTCTGGGACGCCCCGTCCGCGGCCACCGTGAGGTTCGTCGCCCCGCCCCGCCGGAGCTGATCCACCAGCTCCTGGGTGAGCCGGTCCGCGCGCAACGAGGACACCCCCACCTCGCGCCCCGAATCCACGATGGTGCGCAGAAGCTCCACGATGCGTGGATGGTCGGTCACCGCCGCCCCCACCAGACCCACGCGCTTCGCGTGCTCGGGGATGAGGGACAGGATCCGCTCCGGAGGCACCGTGCGCATGCCGCCATTCGTCGTGCGGCGCATGACGCAGTAGTGGCAGCCGCGCGAGCAGCCCCGCTCCGGCTCGATGAGGAACATCGAGCGCAGCTCCGTGTGCGGCGTGATGATCTGCGTGCGCGCCGGCAGCCGGGCGTCCGTCGCCTTCGCCACGTGGTAGCGCGCCCCACCCCGCCCGGGCACCCGGAAGCCGGGGACCTTCGCCAGGTGATCCAGCAGCGCCTCGCGCTCCATGGAGGCCGCGGCCTCCAGCAGCACGTGGATCAGATCCTCCGCCTCCCCCTGGACGAGCACGTCCACGAAGGGCTCCAGCGGATCCGGGTTGGAGAACGTCAGCGGGCCGCCCGCCACCACCAGCGGATGCCTTGCATTCCGCTCGGCGGCCAGCACCGGCAAACCAGACAACTCCAACATCGTGAACAACCCTGAAAGCTCTAATTCATAGGCAACACTGAAAGCCAGCATTTCAAAGCCAGACACCGGTGCCTGGGATTCCCAGGTAAACAATGGCGTCCTTGTTCTCTTGTATGTCTCGACATCATCGGGAAGGAAGACACGCTCGGCGGTCGCGCCCGCGTGCTCATGCACCTCCCGGTAGATGGCCTGGTAGCCCAGCGAGCTCATGCCCACGTGGTAGGGGCTCGGGTAGCAGAGCGCGACCCGGTAGGGCGCCTCCTTGCGGAGCGTCCCTGCTTCGTCCGCCAGCAGCGAGCAGACGTGCTCGATGAGTTCGTATCGGCCCTCCATGATCCTCCCAACAGTGGAATCCAGACACTAACAACAGCGCGGCCCCGGACCGCCACTCCCACGTGGGGGAGGGGCTGCCGGGGCCGCGTTGGCCTTCAGGGTCGGTCAGTGCCGACTACTTGAACGACGGGATCTTGTTCGACGGGATGCAGCGACCCTCGATGTAGTCCGGGTCGTCATCCGGGCTGCCGAAGTACTCGAGCCAGAAGCGAGCCGGGACCGCCTCGCACTGGACGGCGAAGTCCGGGTTGATGCCCGAGCCCGCGCCGCAGTTGGCGAAGCCCTGGTCCGGATCCGTCTGGTCAGCACGGGGATCGCAGGGAGTCGCCGGCCACACCGCACGCATGACGTACGTGGAGGTGCAGCCGTTCCGCGTGAAGGTGACTTCACCCGTCATCTGGGTCCCAGGCGAGCTGGGAGACGAGTACACCTTCACGTTGGCCAACGTGTAGGACACCGACGACGTGACCCCGGCCTGCGTGGGGTTCACGGTCGCCGTGTTGAACTCCGGCGCCAGGCAGAAGTCGTCCGTGGTGTCGGAGCTCAGCGCACCGGTCACCTGGAGGCTGTCGAACGTGTTGTTCGCATCCGCCGAGCCCAAACGGGCCACGTACTGCGGCCGAACCACGAGGATGTTGCTCCCCGTCTTCGGGTCCGCGAACTTCCACACGCCCAGGTTGTCACCCACCTCGAGCGCCTCGGCCGCCGTGCAGGCCGTGCCATCCGCTCGGGTCGGGCCGCTCACGACGTCGTACTTCGCCCACCAGTTCGCGAAGCTCGCGTCCTGGACAATGCACCCGGGATTGGGCTGCTCGACATCGCAGGCGGTCAGGCTGCCCGCGGCCGTCAGCATCACCAGTGTCGAAAGAATGCTCTTGCGCATGTTGCTGATCATCCTCACGTGGTCGGGTGATTAGAACGTGTACCGGACACCGAAGCGGATCTGCCGCGGGGCCTGGTACCGGTCCGGGTTCTTGTAGTTCTGGTTGACGTCTTCGTAGGCCAGCTTGCCACCGGCCGCCGCAGGGACGTTGCCCTCGCTGTCCGCCGTGGGCAGGTCGGACGCGTTGCCAGGAGTGCCGGTCTTCGCATCGTAGACCGGGAGCACCTGCTCGAACGTGTACGACTCGTCGACGCTGTCCACGCCCTGGAAGTTGAAGAGGTTGAACACGTCCAGGGTGAAGGACACCACGCTGTCCTTGCTGACGCGGTAGTTCACGCCCACGTTGGAGTCGACGCTGTTGATCCACGGGGTGCGACCGCCGCTGCCGCGCGGCAGGATGAAGGTCTCATCCTGGCCGTAGCCCGGGTACGCGCCGAGGTAGCTGATCGGGGTACCGGAGTTGCCGCGGTAGGACAGACCGATGCTCGCCGACAGCGCGTTGGAGATGTTGAACTCCTTGGCGCCGAACACCTTGATGGCGTGCGTGCGGTCGAAGGGCAGCAGACCCGTACGGTTGTTCAGGAGGGCTACCAGGTCGAAGTCCGCGAGGATGTTCGGGTCGAGCTGGTTGTTCTCCGGACGGAACAGACCGGGGTAGTTGCCGTACAGGCGGGACCACGTGTAGCTCGCCTGCGCCAGCCAGCCGTCCGTGAACGTGCGGTTCAGGTAGACGGTGACCGCGTCGTAGTCACGCACCGGCGTCGGGAATTCCTTGGCGAAGCCGCTGCCAGGGTTGCCGAGGAAGTACGTGTTGCCGTCATCGCGGCTCATGTCCTCGATGACCTTGCCCATGTCGCGGTGCGTATAGGTCGCGCCCATGCGGGTGTTCGCCAGGAGCTCGTACTCACCGCCGACCACGACTTCGTCGGACGACTGGGGCTTGATGTCCGGATCGACCGGCTCGCTCTGCACCAGACCGCCGCTGAAGTACTGGTTGGAGTTCAGCGTGGCCTCGGCGCGAGGCACGATGAACTGCTTGTCCGAGCAGCCGCCGCGCTGGCCTTCCAGCGTGGACGGATCGCAGCCCGGCGTCGCAGACCCCGGCTCCGACAGGTAGCGACGTGCGCTGAAGCGACGCTCACCCGGGAAGGCGCGGTCCATCATGTTGAGCGGAACCTGCTCGTAGTAACGGGCGAAGTTCACGAACAGCTTCGCGCGGCCGTTGGCGAACGGATCCACCACGGCGCCGATGCGGGGCGACCACTGGTTGGCCAGCTTCAGCGCCAGGTTGCCGTCGCCGCCGTACATGGACTGCACGTCGTAGCGCACGCCCAGGTTCAGCGTGACGCGGTTGGCGATGGACCAGCTGTCCTGGAGGAAACCACCGATGGTGGTGCCGCTCGTGGAGGACTGCTGCAGGGACTCGAACACCGGGGTGTCCGGAGCCGTCTGGTAGCCGTAGCGGCGGTTGTCCGACCAGATGCGGCGGGTCACGCCGTTGAGCTGCACGTCGCTGGCGGAACCGGCCTCCTGCAGGAAGACGCTACCGGAGTAGGCCTTCTTCTGATCGAAGGTCAGGAACTCCGTGTCCACGCCCGCCTTGAACACGTGCGTGCCCAGGGCGTTCAGCAGGTAGGTGGCCTTGGCGTTGATCTGGTAGCGGTCCAGCGTCGCCTCGGACATGAAGCCGGGGCCGCCCACGTAGTAGTTCGTCGTCGGGCAACGCACGGCCTGCTCCGCCGCCGTCGTGCCGCAGTACTCCTCGGCATTGGGGACGTTCTCGAACGTGGTGATCGGGCGACGGCGCGTGTACATCGCCAGCGAGTAGCCCGCCAGGCCGTCCGTCGACCCGATGGCGGTGCCGTCGGCCGGAGGCGTGCCCGCGGTCTGGTGGAACCAACCGAGGTTGGCGTCGACCAGGACCTTCTTGTCCATGAAGGCGCCGGCGTACTTGAGGGCGAGCGCCGTGGTGTTGGCGCGGCTCTCGGTCTGGCCGATGTCCTCGGGACGCGAGTTCTGAGCCGCAGGCAGACCGCCCGAGCGGGGGTCGATCCGCAGCTTGCCCAGACCACCCGACACGGTCGGGGTGCCGTTCAGGGCGAACGACACGTTGTGGTCCTGGTTGATGAGGTACGTCAGCTTGCCCATGAACTGGATCGTGCGGGAGTCCGCGAAGTACGTCCGCTCGGAACCCGGGATCTGCTGGACGACGCTGAAGCCGTTCGCATCCTTCGCCACCGCGCCGTCGTCATCCAGCGTGAAGGCGTTGAGGGCGCGGGTGTGCTCGTAGCGCTGGAACGACGGCGCGAAGCCGGCGAAGAACCAGAGCTTGTCCTTGAGGATGGGACCACCGAGGGTCGCGCCGAAGTCGCCCAGGTTGCTCAGGGCGTTCAGGCCGGTGATCGTGGTGCCGTCCTCGATGACCAGCTTGCGGTTGCCTTCCGCGAAGCCCGGCGTCCAGTTGGCGAACACGGAGCCGTGGAACTCGTTGGAACCGGACCGGGTCACCGCGTTGATCACACCGCCCGTGGAGCGACCGAACTCCGGCATGTAACCGCCGGTGATGATGTTCACGTCCTGCACGAACTCGATGCTCAGCGGGCTGGCGTTCACGCCGAAGGCCGGATCGTTCGTGGACAGACCGTCCACCACGTAGCCGTTCTCAGGCGAGGTCGTGCCGTTGATGGACACGCCGTACTGGTCGGACTGGGCGCCCGGGGCGAGCTCGGCCAGGGACTCGAAGGAGCGCGTCGCGCCACCCTTACCCACCGGCCGTGCCACCGCGATGCGCTTGATGAACTCCTGATCGACGTTCACACCCTGGTTGGTGGAACCGACGTCGATCGTCGGCGGCGTGCCGATGACGTCCACCGTCTGCGTGAAGGAGTCCGGCAGGAGCTCCACGTTCACGCGGATGGTGCGGTTGAGGAGCAGCTGGATTTCGGGGCGGGCGTAAGGCTTGAACGTCTCCTTCTCGAACCGCAACGTGTACGTGCCCGGCGGGAGCTGGGGAATACGGTAGTTACCCTGTGCGTCGGTAACCACGGTCTGTTCGCCCTGCAGGTTGGGCGAGGTGGCGGTGACAACGACATCAGCTGCCGGCTTCTTGTCCTCAGTATTGATGACAGTGCCGATGATGACGCTGGACTGCGCGAAAGCCGCGGATCCGTACAACAGACCCGCAGCAAGGACGACTCCGGTTTCCCGAAGTACTTGTTTCACTTGCATACCAAACCCCTCCAAGGTGGGCTGCAACCGAAAATGACTCCGGAAAATATCCGAGGTCAAGCAGTTGTCAATAGACCGTTGCTTTTTGGTGACCAGTGGGGCATTGGCGCGATCACGCGGCGCTGACAGACACGGTTGCTTGAACCCGGAACCCTTTTCTGTATGGTTGCCGCCCTTCAATCCGGGCATGGCGGGGACGGGTAGTCCACTGGTGAAGAGGAGTTACGTGCATGTTCGATTCAGTCCTTGACCGCGGGCAAGGACCCAGGTCGCGCTTCGGCGTGGGTGCCGGCGTTTCCACGGTGCTCCACGTTGGCCTGCTGGGTCTTGTGGCCTATCTCTCCACGCGCCCACCTCCCGTGGAGGAGAAGGAGGTCGAGGTCACGCTGAAGGCCACGATGGCGCCTCCGCCTCCGCCTCCGCCTCCTCCTCCCCCGGCGTCGAAGCCGAAGACGGAGAAGAAGGTCACGCCCAAGAAGCCCAAGGACATGATCGTCCAGCCGAAGGAGATCCCGCAGCAGAAGCCGCCGGAGACGGAGACCGCGCCCGAGCCCGAGGAAGAGGCGAGCGAGTCCGAGGTCGAAGGTGGCGTGGAAGGCGGCGTCGCGGGCGGCGTGGTGGGTGGCGTGGTCGGCGGTGTGATTGGCGGCGTGGTGGGCGGTCAGCTGGGTGGGACGGGCACGGACGTGCTGGCGTTCGGCCAGGGCATGACGCGTCCGGAGAAGATCGCGGGTCCGGAAGTGTCCTATACGCGTGAGGCCATCGAGGCGCGCGTGCAGGGTCTGATGATCGTGAAGTGCGTGATCACGACCGAGGGAAAGGTCGAGCGCTGCCGCACGATCAAGCCGCTCCCTCACATGGAGCAGGCCGTGATGGACGTGCTCACCGCCTCACGCTACAAGCCGGTCACGTTCCAGGGCAGGCCGGTCGAAGTGCAGTACACGTTCAACTTCAACCTGAAGCTGCCGCGCTGATCCGGGCAGGCAGCCCCGCTTGAGCAGTCCGCCGAACATCACCTCGCGCTCGTGAGGAGGAGCGCTCCACAGCCATGCAATTTACCCTGCTTGATATCTGGCACCACACGGGCCTCTTCGCCCGCATGATCATCTTCACCCTCGCCATCATGTCGGTGGCGTCGCTGGTCGTCATGGCGGAGCGGATCATCGTCTTCCGCAAGACCCGCTCGGACAGCCGCAACTTCGCCGCCAAGATGGGCGCGATCCTCGCGAAGGGCGACCTGACCACCGCGGCGAACACCAACCTGGGCAAGGACGTGGGCCACCTGGGCCGCGTGATCAACTCCGGCCTGACGGCGTACCGGATCACCCCGGGCAACAAGGACCTGGCGGTGGAGTCCGTGGCCCGCGCGCTGGAGCGCCAGGCGCAGCGCGAGGTGCAGAGCCTCAAGCGCGGCCTGGGCCTGCTGGCCACCGTCGGTTCGACGGCGCCGTTCGTGGGCCTGCTGGGCACCACGATGGGTATCGTGAACGCCTTCCAGCTCATGGCGGCCGCGGGTTCCGGTGGTCTGGCGACCATCTCCGCCGGTATCTCCGAGGCGCTCATCACCACGGCGTTCGGTCTGCTCGTGGCGATCCCCGCCGTGATGGCCTACAACTTCCTGCAGGGCTGGGTGGATGCCCGCTCCGTGGACATCTCCGAGTCCTCCAACGAGTTCCTGGACGTGGTGGCCCGGCACGTGGGCGGCGGTTCGTCGCACGCGGCCTAGTCGTAGCCCCACCCTGGGACATCCCCACCCATGAGGGCGGCCCGGCTGTGAAGCCGCGCTGCTCCGGGGTGGGTGTCCCTTCCCGGACACAGGTGCACGCATGGGAATGTCAGCAGGCCCCAAAGGGGGCATCAAGAGCGAGATCAACGTCACGCCGCTGGTGGACGTGGTGCTGGTGCTCCTCATCATCTTCATGGTCGTGACGCCCATGCTCCAGCGCGGCAAGTCCGTGGAGCTGCCCAAGGCCACGGAGATCGAAAAGGAAGGCAAGGAAGCCGACCCGCTGATCCTCTCCATCACCCCGGACAAGAAGATGTTCGTGGAGAACGATGAGGTCGACGAGAAGGGTCTCCAGGAGAAGATCGCCGCGGAGCTGGTGAAGGATCCAGGCAAGAAGATCCTCCTGAAGGGCGACAACGCCCTGAACGTGGGCGACGTGCGCAAGGTGCTGGACACGGCCCGCAAGGCGAAGGCGAAGCAGATCGCCCTGGGTGTCGAGGAGAAGAAGTAATGTCCCGAGGACACAAGCAGCGTCAGTGGGTGAAGCCCGCATCCGCGCCGAACTCGGAGATCAACGTCACGCCCCTGGTGGACGTGGTGTTGGTGCTCCTCATCATCTTCATGGTGGTGACGCCCCTCCTGGAGAAGGACATCCTCGTCCGGGTCCCGGAGACGGAGGTGGAGGAGAACCAGCCGCCGCCGGAGCCCGATGATCAGCAGATCGTCGTGCAGGTGGACAAGAGCGGTGCCTACTCCATCAACACGGAGCAGATCCCCGCGTCGGACTACGTCGCCCGCCTCAAGCGGATGTTGAACGCCAAGAAGCCGGACGAGAAGGTCGTCTTCTTCATGGCGGATGACGCGGCGAACTACGGCAAGCTCGTGGTGGCGCTCGACGGCGCCCGCGCCGCGGGTGCGAAGATCCTGGGCATGGCCACCGAGCTTCCCCAGAACGCGGTCATCCAGGGCACGACGACCACGCCGGACGGTGCGCCGCCCGCGCCCCCTGCCCCGCCGACGCCCTGATCCGCGCCGTCCATCAGGGCTGACGCGCGGACACGCCGTCACCGATTCCATCCGAAGCCCGCTGGCGTTCAGACGCCAGCGGGCTTCTTCTTTTTCCAGCGTCCCGTGTCCCCGCGCGAGACCCGACGTCTGGCGCGCGGGATGGCCTCCGCTCGCCGCCCGAGAGGGCAGCTGACCGGTATGGGCATTGCTCTCCCCTCCCCCATACAGATGAGGAGGGGGAGACGATGCTGGCGAGGGTGCGGTCGGGGGCGTTGATGGGCATCGACGCGGTGGTGGTGGAGTGCGAGGTCGACATGGCTCTCGGGCTGCCCTACTTCAACGTCGTGGGGCTGCCAGAGGGTGCAGCCCGTGAGTCGAAGGTCCGGGTGGTCTCCGCGCTGAAGAACGCGGGCTTCGACCTTCCGCAGAAGCGGATCACCGTCAACCTGGCGCCAGCGGACCTCCGCAAGGAAGGGGCGGCGTTCGAGCTGCCCATCGCGTTGGGGGTCCTGGCAGCGGCGCGGCTGATGGAAGAGGAGCCCCTGGGGAACTACCTCTTTGGCGGGGAGCTGTCGCTGGACGGATCCATCAAAGCCATCAAGGGGGTGCTTCCACTGGCCGTGGCGGCCCGGAATGGCGGCTTCCAGGGGGTCATGGTGCCAGCCGCCAACGCGGCGGAGGCGGCGCTGGTGGAGGGACTCCAGGTGCTGCCCGTGGGCCACCTGCGCGAAGCCGTGGAGCACCTCACTGGCAAGGCACCCATTGCGCCGCTGACGCGCACGGGGAGCTCGTTGGGAGGCCTGCGCAAGGAGGTGGCCGCGGACATGGCCGACGTGCGGGGACAGCCGGAGCTGAAGCTGGCGCTGGAGCTCGCGGCTGCTGGCGGACACAACCTCCTGATGGCTGGCCCTCCGGGCTCGGGCAAGACGATGCTGGCGCGACGACTGCCAGGCATCCTGCCCGAGATGACCTTCGAGGAAGCATTGGAGGTCACGAAGGTCTACTCGATCCAGGGCCTGCTGGGAGACGAGCAGGCGCTGTTGCGTGAGCGTCCATTCCGCTCGCCCCATCACACGCTGTCTGATGCTGGGCTCGTCGGAGGCGGTCCCGCGGCCCGTCCGGGCGAGCTGTCACTGGCCCACCATGGCGTGCTGTTCCTCGATGAGCTGCCGGAGTTCCGCAAGAACGTCCTGGAGGTGCTGCGCCAGCCGCTGGAGGAAGGCGTCATCCACCTGGCGCGGGCAACCCAGCACATCACCTATCCCTGCCGGATCATGCTGGTGGCGGCGATGAATCCCTGCCCGTGCGGCTACTTCAACGTTCCCGGGGGCACGTGTAACTGCCTCGAGCACCGCGTCTTCGGCTACCACGCGCGCATCAGCGGGCCGCTGCTGGACCGCATCGACATCACCGTGCAGACGCGGCAGGTGGAGTACCACCACCTCTCCGAGAAGAACCAGGAGCTGCCCAGCGACTACTACCGGCAGCGTGTGGAGGCCGCGCGTGAGCGGCAGCGCGCCCGCTTCCACGACACGCCAGGGGTGCACTGCAATGCCCAGATGCCTTCGCACCTGCTGCGCCGCTACTGCGTGATGTCACCGGGCGCGGAAAAGGCGCTGGAGAGCGCGGTCACCCACTACGGCCTGTCCGCGCGGGCGCATGACCGCATCCTCAAGCTGGCGCTGACGCGCGCGGATCTGGAGGGCCACGGACGCATCGAGGACGTGGACATGCGGCTCGCCGTCGACTGCCGGATGCTGGACCGCCGGGGCTGGCTGCATGCCAATACCCAGGGCGCGACGAATGCATCACCCCTCCCCTCGCCTGTCAGGAACCAGGCTCCCGAGAGCGACGGGAGACGCAGGTTCCCGCCCTACAGGGACTGAGCCTTCGCCGGCTGGCAATGGATGCACGACCCGCTCCTCCAGACGGGGAGCGGGACCGGTGATGATGCGCGCGGACCTGCCGAAGGTCAGGTACGAGTACGCCCAGTTGAGCAGCACGGCCAGCTTGCTGCGGAAGCCGATGAGGAAGGTGATGTGGATGAAGAGCCAGGCCAGCCACGCGACGAAGCCGGACTGCTTCACGCGGCGGAAGGCCACGCCCACGGCATGGCCTCTGCCAATGACCGCGTAGGTTCCCCGGTCCCAGTACTGGAAGGGCTGCATGGGCTGGCCCTCAAGCTGACGGCGGAGGTTGAGGACCGCATGCTTGCCCTCCTGCATCGCCGCGGGCGCCACTCCTGGGACCGCGCTTCCGTCCTCCTGCTTCACGAGCGCCAGGTCGCCCACGACGAAGATATCGGGATGCCCGGGCACTGTGAGTTCGGGCGTCACCGGGACGCGGCCCGCCCTGTCCAGCGCCACGCCGAGCGAGCGGGCCACGGGCGAAGCCTCCACCCCCGCGGCCCAGAGCACCGTGCGGGCCGCCAGATGTTCGGCGCCCATGTCCACGCCTGCCGCGTCGATGTTCGTCACCCGGGTGCCCGTGCGGACCTCGACGCCAAGCTTCTCCAGCACCTTGCGGGCCTCGCCCGAGAGGTTCTCGGGATAGGTGGGAAGCACGCGGTCCATGCCCTCGATGAGGATGACGCGCGCATCGCGGGGGTCGATGTTCTGGAAGTCGCCTGACAATGAATTGCGGCTGATCTCCGCCAGCGCGCCCGCCAACTCCACGCCCGTGGGGCCCGCGCCAATGATGGCGAAGGTGAGCAGCGCGCGACGGCGCTCGGGGTCCGGTTCGCGCTCGGCCTGCTCGAAGGCGAGCAGCACACGGCGGCGGATCTCGAGGGCGTCCTCGACGGTCTTCAAACCCATCGAGTGTCGCGACCAGGCGTCATTGCCGAAATACGAGTGCGTCGCCCCGGTGGCAACGATGAGGAAGTCGTACGCCAGCTCGCCGTCCGCCAGGAGGACGTGCTTGCGCGCGGTGTCCACGCCAGTCACCTCCGCGAGCAGCACCTGGACATGATTGCGTCCGAGCATCGCGCGCAGCGGCGCGGCGATGTCGCTGGGGCTGAGCGTCGCGGTGGCCACCTGGTACAGCAGGGGCTGGAAGAGGTGGTGGTTGTGACGGTCCACCATCGTGACGCGCACCCCTGCCTTGCGCAGGTACCGGGCCGCGTAGAGGCCGCCGAAGCCGCCTCCCAGGATGACCACATGGGGAAGGTTCTCACGGGTCGTATTCACGTGAAGACATGTCACGCCGGCGCACCAGGGCTTCAAGGCAAAGACTTCCATCCCCTCAAGCTGGCCTGTCGCGTCCCCCTGTGTCTGCTTATGCGGATATGCCCTCACCTCGCGCCTTCTCAGCGCCCGGGAGACAGCCATGCCGCACCGCCAGTTCGGACGGACCGGTCGAACCTGGACGCCCTTGCAGGCCCTCCTCCCCGGAAGCCCGCGCGGCATGACGGTTGCTCTGCCCACCGCCGAGGCATCCAGCCCGCAGGGCGGCGAGGGAGTCAGACGAGATGAGCAGGCTGACGGAGAAGTTGAAGGCAGTGGCGGCGGCGGTGGCGTCCATCGAGAAGCAGTTCGGCCGGGGCGCGGTGATGACGCTCGGCGCGGACGCGCCAGAGCAGAAGGTGGCGGTCATTCCCACGGGCTCCGTGGGGTTGGACCGGGCGCTGGGCGTGGGGGGCTATCCGCGAGGGCGCGTGGTGGAGCTGTTCGGCAACGAGTCCTCCGGCAAGACGACCCTCACCCTGCATGCCATTGCCCAGGTGCAGGCCGTGGGAGGCGTCGCGGCCTTCATCGACGCGGAGCACGCGCTGGATCTGTCCTACGCGCGCAAGCTGGGGGTGCGCACGGAGGAACTGCTCGTGGCGCAGCCGGACACCGGCGAACAGGCGCTCGAAATCACCGAGCAGCTCGTGCGCTCGGGCGCCGTGGACCTCATCGTGGTGGATTCGGTGGCGGCGCTGGTCCCCCGCGCGGAAATCGAAGGGGAGATGGGCGACGCGCACATGGGCGTCCAGGCGCGGTTGATGAGCCAGGCGCTGCGGAAGCTCACCGGAGCCGTGAGCCGCTCCGGCACCTGCATCATCTTCATCAACCAGATCCGCATGAAGATTGGCGTGATGTTCGGCAACCCGGAGACGACGACGGGTGGCAACGCGCTGAAGTTCTACTCGTCGGTGCGGATGGAGATCCGCCGCACGGGCAACCTCAAGGAGGGCGACGCGGTGGTGGGCTCGCGGGCCCGCGTGAAGGTGGTGAAGAACAAGCTGGCGCCCCCGTTCCAGGAAGCGGAGTTCGACGTGCTCTACGGCACGGGAATCCATCGCGCCGCCGAGGTGCTGGATCTGGCCGTGAGCGCGGGCGTGGTGGAGAAGTCGGGCAGCCACTTCAGCCTGCGGGGTGAGCGCATCGGCCAGGGCCGCGAGCGGGCGTGCGAGTGGCTGCGAGAGCACCCGGACGTCCTGGAGGCCCTCGCTCGCGACCTGGTGGGCGCCAGCGCGCCCTCCGCGCCGCCCGCGTCCGCCGAGGCGGCCTAGGTCGCGGCCTGGAGTGCATCCAGCGAGAGGGGGACCTCCCAGTGGCGTTGACCCGCGCGCAGCAGCAGGTGCCCTTCGGGGCCTTCTTCCAGCATCTCACCGAACTGGTACTGCGCATCGCGAGAGAAGCGGGCCTTCGCCCTGCCCTGCTTCACGCGGCAGGTGAGGACTCCATCTGGCGAGAGCTGGAGCGACCCCAGGTCCAGGGCTTCCGCCGTCCGGTCGCTCAGCCGCAGGGACACCCGTTCATCCGGCGTGACGTCCACGGTGCGCACTTCGTAAGCCGCGTCCTCCACCTGGATGTAGCACCAGTCGGAAGCGATGCGGAGCTGGTAGCGCCCGTCGTCGTCCAGGACCAGCGAGGCGTTGAAGAGCTCGATGATCTTCGGATGCTCGATGGGCTCGTCGTCGTGCCACCAGCGCAACGCCGCATCCAGGCGGATGCCGCTGTCCTCGCGGGTGTGCCAACGCTTTCCTGGAGGGGGCTGACCCGTGGGAGGTTGCATGTCGCCCTTGATGTGCGGGTGAGGCCCGGCGGATTCAAGCCGCCGGGTGCTGGAGGCCTACCAGTTCCGCACGAACTCCGTGTAGCCACGAAAGGCCACGGCCCCCCAGAAGTTCACCAGCACGCCAAGCAGCAGCACGGACACCACCGCGCGGTTGCGCAGCGACCATCCGCCAATGGCGAAGAGCAGCAACAGATAGGGCGTGTAGTCCAGGCTGAACCGGAAGCCGAACTGCATGTAACCGGTGTTCTGGTAGAAGAGACCCGGCAGCGCGCACACCGCCACGGTCAGCCACAAGGGCCAGTGCAACCGGGGACGCGTGCGGGGGACCAGCAGGAACACCAGCAGGGGCAGCGTGAGCAGCAGCGTCAGCCCATGCGGGTCGTACGACAGCCGCGGCGGAGACAGCGACACCTGGGGCAGCTTGAGGAACGCGGCCTGGATGTTGCGCGACAGGTACTCGACGTTGAAGAGCCCGAAGCGGTCGATGTCCGCGTTCACCCGGTTGTTGTAGAAGTACGAGTGGCCGAATTCCCCCGGCTTGCCGAAGCGGTAGACGTTGTAGGCGGCCGCGAGCAGCGCGAGGGGTCCGGCTCCCGCGCCGAAGAGCACGAGCTTGCGGAGGGCGGGCTTCCACGCGGTCGGAAGGGCCTTGAGCTGGGCCAGCCGGTCCGGGCCGGGGCAGAGCGCCTCCAGGACGAAGAAGAGGCCCGCGAACACCAGCGGCGTGCGGGTGAGCACGGCCATGGAAAAGAAGACGCCCGCGAGCACGGGGCGCCGGGCCTTCACGGCGTTGCGCACGTACAGACACGTGAGCGCCACGCCCATCACCTGCGCGCCGAACCAGACCTCGCCCCGGATGGCGCAATAGAAGAACAACGTGCCGAAGGCGAGCACCAGCGACAGCGCCACGTTGTCGTTGCGGTTGCGCTCCGTCTCTCCTTCCTGCGCGAGGAAGCGCAGCAGCGAATAGAAGAGCGCCACGGCGAGCGCACCCACGAAGACGCCGAAGGACGTGTCGTTGAACTGGTAGCCGTGCAGCGCGACGAAGGGAAGCATCACGACCGCGGGGAAGGACGGGAAGCTGACGAACCAGCGGTCATCGCGGAGCAGGCGTCCCTCACACCGCACCTTGTGCCCATCCACCAACCGCACACAGGCCCAGTCTTCCAGGTTGGGCAACACCTGCGGATCCACGTCGAGCCGTCCCTCCAGCCAGGACTGCGCCTGGTAGATGAAGTGCGGCGCGGCGCTCTGCCGGAGGAAGCGCTGCGAGCTGAAGCTGGACAGCACCGCGAACGCGACCAGGAACAGCACCACCTCCACCCGGTAGGCCGACAGCCACAGGCGCACCGCGTTCCGCACCGGATGCGCTCCGGCTCCGGTGGGCGGAGTGGGAGGACTGGAGGATTCAGTCGCCACCGTGGGGCTTGCGAGCGGCGCGGAGGACTCGGGCGCGGCCGGGAGCGGCGCTTCCGTGGTGGCAGGGGCCGGGGGCACCGGGGACGGCGCTTCCAGGGAGGAAGGACGGGGACGCTTTGATTTGGAGCGACTCATGGCGACACGGGGGCGGCGAGCAGGTGCAACCTCAACATTTCCAGCACGTGGGACGCGGCGAACAAGCGGACCCGGTCCCGGTCACCCGCGAGCGAGATCCGCTCGCAGCGGGGCTCCATGCCGGGACCGGACAGCCCGCAGTACACGGTGCCCACGGGGTCCTCGGGTGTCCCTCCGCCGGGTCCCGCGTAGCCCGTGACGGACAGGCCGAACGTGGCGCCGCAGGCGGCGCGGACTCCCTCCGCCATGGCGAGCGCCGTCTGCGGGGACACGGCGCTGTGCTTCGCGAGGAGGTCCGGGGGAACGCCCACCCAGGCGGACTTCATCTTCTCCGAGTAGGCGACCGCGCCTCCGATGAAGACCTGGCTGGAGCCCGGGACGGCCGTGAGTTCCTGCGCGACGAGGCCCCCCGTGCAGCTCTCCGCCACCGCCAGCGTGTGACCGGCGCGCGCCAGCAGGTCCAGGAGGACGGGGGCGTATTGGCTGCCATCCGCGCCGTACACGTGCGTGCCCAGCACCTGCCGGCATGCGGCCTCCGCGGCGGCGAGCGCGGCGTCGGCTTCGGCCTGCGTGGGGGCTTCCGCCATCAGCTTCAGGTGGTTCTCCGGCGCGTGCGTCCGGAAGCCGAACACCACCCGGGGATGCTGGGGGGCCAGGGGCATGACCTGCTCGTTCAGCACGGACTCGGGCAGGCGCACCGTTCGCAGCAGGCGGAAGGCTCGGAACGTGCGGTGGGGCTCGGCGGCGAGCCAGCTCCGCACGCGTGGCAGCACCTCGCCGTCCACCAGGGCGCGGTACTCGCGCGGGACTCCCGGCAGGAAGAACAGGTGGGCGCGGCCCAACCGCTGGATGACCAGCGGCGCGGAGCCCTGGGGATTGCGCACCGGCTCGGTGCCCTCGGGGATGCGCGCCATGCGCAGGGCACCTGGATTCATGGCCGTGCCCCGCGCGGCGTAGCGCTCCTTCAGCCAGCCGAGCACCCGCGCGTCCTCTTGCATGGACACGCCCGCGGCGGCGGCGGCGCACTCCAACGTGAAGTCGTCCGCCGTGGGCCCCAGGCCCCCCGAGACGATGACCACGTCCGCGCGCGCCGAGGCTTCCAGCAGCGCGCCCGTGATGTCCGGACGCACGTCCCCGACCACCGTCACCCGTGCGACCTTCACTCCCAGGTCGAAGAGGCGGGCTTCCAGGTAGGTGCTGTTCGTGTCCGTGATGAGGCCGGTGACGAGCTCGTCACCGGTGCACAGCAGCTCGACGTGCATGGGCCGGGCATCCTAGCGGCCCCGGGCCGGGAGGGCACGGTCCGCGTCCTGGCTCCCGTGCCCGGCTGCTCAGAGGAACGCGGGACCGTCGTCCGTGGTGGCGTTGGGCTCGGAGTCCTCGTCGTCGTCCTCGTCGAGCCCGGCCGCCACCGCCACCGCCGCGACAGCGCCGACCTTGCGCGACGCCAGCCGGCTGCGCACCGAGACCGCGGACTCCACCAGCCCCATCAGCAGGTACGCGAAGAAATACGTCACCAGCACCCAGGCCGGGTGGAACTGCCGGGCGATGAACGCGCCGGTGAGCGCCATCACCATGAAGACGAGCGCCGACTTCCGGCTGGGACGCGCGTCCTTGAAGGTGCGGTAGCGCACCGTGGACACCATCAGCAGCGACAGGGCGCCCACCGCCACCGCCACCGGCATGCGCGCGCCGTCACCGAGCGCCTCGCCCTGACTGGCCACGTGGTGGGAGATGATGAGGGAGACGAGCACGCCGGCCGCCAGCGGAATGGGGAGCCCCACGAAGAAGCCGCCGCCACCGCCGTGCGGGTTGCGCATGGCGAGCACGTTGAAGCGCGCCAGCCGCATGGCGCCGCAGGCCATGAACGCGAAGGAGATGAACAGGCCCCAGAAGCCCATGGGGGCCAACGCCCACTTGTAGACGAGGAGCGCCGGCGCCGCGCCAAAGGACATGACGTCCGCGAGGCTGTCGAGTTGCATGCCGAAGTCGCTCTGCGTCTTCGTCAGGCGGGCCACCCGTCCGTCGAACCCGTCGAAGAACATGGCGAAGAGGATGGCCAGGGCCGCCTGGTACAGCTGCACCGGTTCTGCCTCACCCGAGCACAGGGTGATGGCGTAGAAGCCACAGAAGATGGAAGTGACGGTGAAGAGGTTCGGGAGCACGAACATCAGTTTCCGCAGCTTCATCGTTCCCTCGACTTCCCCAGGTGGTCGGCTGCCCATGTGGCAGAAACGGCGAGGGAACGGACCTTAGCAGGGTTTTATTCGCGCCGGAGTCAGTCCCCGGTCGCATGGGAGGAGAAATGCCGTACGGGCAGTGGGCCCTGTGGGGATTGACCGCGGCGGCCGTCCTGCTGCTGGTGAACGTCGGGTGGGTCCTGCTGGTGCGGCGGTGGTACCGCCTGAAGGGGCCCCTTCCCGAGATGCTGCGCGTGCGCTGCGCGGATGGGTGGGAACTGACCGTGCACGCCCGGCGCGCCCCGGTGCGCCGCTTCGCCGAACCCGTCCTGCTGTGCCACGGGCTGGCGGCCAACCGCTTCACCTTCGACTTCGAACCGCCCTACTCCGTGGCCCACTACCTCACCGAGGCGGGCTTCGACTGCTTCAGCGTGGAGTGGCGCGGCACCGGGCATTCGCAGCGTCCGCCCCGGGGCCGGCGGCCCACGGACTTCACCGTCGACGACCACATCCAGCACGACGGGCCCGCGCTGCTGGAGCTGGCGCTGAAGGAGACCGGCGCGAAGCAGGCCTTCTGGCTGGGCCACTCCCTGGGCGGCCTGGTGGGGTACGGCGTGGCGCAGGGCCCTGACGGCGGAAAGCTGGCGGGCCTGCTCGAACTGGGAGCGCCGGTGTACCTCAAGTCAGAGCCGTTCCTGCGAACGCTCATCTCGCTGGGCGTGCGCGCCGCGTGGCCCGGGAGCATCCGGCAGTCGTGGGTGAGCGCCAGCATGGCCCCCTTCCTGGGCTACCTCGCGTTGCCCCTGTCGGACATCGTCGTGAATCCCCGGCACGTCCCGCCGCGCGTCCTGCGGCAGCTGTCCGTCAACATGATGGCGGCGATGAGCCGCAAGGTGCTGCTCCAGTTCCAGGACTGGATCTCCCACGACGCGTTCCGCTCCTACGACCGCAAGACGGACTGGCGCGCGGGCATCGCGAAGCTCCAGCTGCCCGTGCTGGTGATGGGCGGCAGCGCGGACCGCCTGGCCACCGCGGCCAACGTGGAGGCGCAGTACGCGCTGCTCACGTCACCGGATCGCACACTGCACGTCTTTGGCCGGGACCGCGGGGACAAGATGGACTACGGCCACGGCGACCTCATCTTCGGCACCGGCGCGCCCATGGAGGTCTACCCCGTCATCCGCGAGTGGCTCGAACAGCGCTCCACGCCCCTGCCCCCCACGCCCGCTCCTGCTCAGGGCTGAGGCGTGCGGGCGCGCGGGCTGGAGTCCAGCTGAACGCAGGGGGACCGCAGGCCTCGCGTGGTGCTCGCGTCGACGTGGCGCAGGTGGACGCGCGTCTGGCCCTCGCAGTCGGTGGAGACCAGCTCGCCTCGCGCGTCCTTGGCGGAGAGGTCCTCCACCTGCAACTGGCCCTCTTCGATGGCCAGCAGGACGGAGCCGGCGGTGTCACGCACGTCGACGTCCCTGGACTCCAGGGTGGCCTGCGTATCCACCGCCAACGCGGCGAGCCCGCAGCCGGAGAGCCGGGCCTTGCGGAGCACCACGTGGGCCCGCTGCGACGCCAGCACGCACGAGCCCTTCGCCCCCTCGATGGTCACGGTGTCGACGTCCGCCTCCACCTGACGCAGGTGGAGCCCGTCTCCCGCGATGCCATCCGCGGTGCTCACCCCCGTGATGACGCCTTCCCGCAGGCGCAGACGTCCCTGCAACGCCACCACGCCGTATTCCCGTGAGCCCTCCAGGCGGAAGCGCCGCACCTCCAGGTCCGAGGCGGTGAGCTGCAGGGCTCCGTAGTTGCCCGCGTCCTTCACGACCACGTCCTCCAGCAGACCCTTCGTCGCCGTGAGCCCCAGGCCCGCGCGCGTGGCGTGCTCCGAGGTGAAGCCCCGCACCGTCAGCCGGGCCCTGCTGGTCGTCACGCCGTACTCGTGTCCCTGGACCCGCACGTCCACCAGCGTCAGCGCGCCCTCCAACGTGGAGAACGCCGTGCCCGTGCCCCCCGAGGCGCTCGCCCGTTCGACCTCCGCCACGCCGCCCTCCTGGCTCAGCGCCATCCTGGGGCCCTCGAAGGTCACCCCTTCCAAGCGGACCCGGGCCCCGCCCCGGGCCCGGACCGCTCGCTCGTAGGCGCCCACGAAGGCGCTGTCCCGGAGGATCAGCGCGGTCTCCGGGGTACCGGCCTCCACGAGCACTCCCACCGCGACCGGCGCCTGGTTGCCCGCCCCTGCCTCGAACCGCAGGCTCCTGCCTTCGAGCGAACCGGCGCCCAGCCGGATGGCGCCGCGGGCCTGGTTCCGGAAGGTCACGGTCTGGACCCGCACCGGCCCCCGGGCTTCCAGGCCCCAGCCCCCTC
>NZ_RAWE01000092.1 GCF_003611695.1 Corallococcus carmarthensis
GGTGGGGGTCAAGCCCGGTGCGCCCATCCGGGGGGAAACGCCGCTGGGGGCGCGGGGAATTCCGGGGCCGGCGCCTGGCTCCCGGCCCGGAAAGCCCAGGCCGGGGAACTCAGGGCAGGGCGCGGCGGGTCTTCACCTGGTCGATGAAGGTGTCGATGAGGTGGCGCGCGATGCTCAGCCGGGGAGGGATGCGCGGCAGGTCGTCCACGCCGAACCAGCGCGCCTCGGCGATCTCCTTGCCGTCCACGGTGACGTCGCCGCCCGAGTACTCGGCCATGAAGCCCACCATCAGCGAGCGGCCGAAGGGCCACGGCTGGCTGCCGAAGTAGGTGACGTTCCTCAGGTCCACTCCCACCTCCTCCTTCACCTCGCGCAGGACGGTCTCCTCCAGCGACTCGCCGGGGTCCACGAAGCCGGCCACGGTGCTGAAGAACGGCTCCGGAAAGGACGCGTTGCGCGCGAGCAGCATCTCGTCGCCACGGGTGATGAGGACGATGACCGCCGGCGAGATGCGCGGGTAGAACGGCGTGTGGTCCACCGGGCAGCGGCGCGCGCGTTCCCCGGGGACGAGCTGCGTGGCCGTGCCGCACTTGCCGCAGAAGCGGTGGTTCAGGTCCCACTCCGCGATGGACAGCGCGCGGCCCGCCACGGCGAACGTCGCCTCGTCCACCTGCTTGTAGAGCGAGCGGGCGGGGACGAACTTCAGTCCCTCCGGAGGCGCGAAGTCGCCGGGCACGGGCGTGGCGTAGCAGTCCGTGTCGTCGAGCACGCCCAGGAAGTGGGCGCTGGCCGCGGCGTCCGGCAGGGCCGAGCACCGGGGCAGGTCGAGGCGGCCGTCGTGTTCGGACACGAGCAGGTCCATGCCGCGCGCGGCGAACAGGAGCGCGGCGTCGCGCGAGCGGGCAGGCGGGTCGTACCCGGGCTGGAAGCGTTTCAGGGGGCTCACGGGGCCACCTTAACGGACAGCGCGCCGGGGCGCCGCGCGCTATGCTCCGGCCGCCTTCGAACGGGCACTGCCCGCCTGGGAGCCTTCGACCGTGAACGCCCTCGTCCTCCGCCTCATCTGCGGTCTGCTCTTCGCTGGGATGGTGTTGGGCGTGGCGACCCATCCCCCGAAGGACCTCACGCAGGGGCTGGGCATGATGCTGCCCGCGACGATGCTGCTGGGCGTGGCGCTGAAGGGCCCGAAGGGCCGCTCCACGATTCCGAAGAAGCGCACGCCCCCGGCGCCGCCGGTGTCCGGGGGAACGCCCGGCGTCTGAAGCCGCGACGTCAGAAGACGTTCATCACTTCCACGTCGAAGACGAGCACGGCGTCGGCCGGGATGACCGGGGGAGAGCCGTTCGAGCCGTAGCCCAGGTCCGAAGGGAGGACGAGCTTGCGCTTGCCGCCCACGCGCATGCCGACGAGTCCCTCGTCCCAGCCCTTGATGACCTGGCCCGCGCCCACCGCGAAGGTGAAGGGCTGGCCGCCGCGGCTGCTGTCGAACTGGGAGCCACTCGGCAACCAGCCGGTGTAGTGCACCTGTGCGCGGCTTCCCTTGATGACCTCCGTGCCGGTGCCCACGGCCAGGTCCTGCGTGTAGAGCCCGGACTCGCTCTTGTTCATCGCGGACAGGTTTACGCCCAGGGAGTCGGCGTAGGTCACCTTCGCGGGGTCACCGGAGGAGGAGGAGTCGCCATCACAGCCGGCCAGGGCCAGCACCGCGCACAGCAGAAGGGAACGAAGCATGGCCCGCAGCCTGCCGCGCGCGGGCTCCGTGGGGAAGGGGGGCACGCACGGCCTGCCCGCCCGGACGGCGGAGGACGCGCAGGTCCTGCTTGAAGCGCACCCGGGTGGGGCTTATCCGTTGCGCCGCCCGCCATGCAGACGCCTTCAGACCCCGCACCTGCTGTTTCGCTTCGTCCCTCGCTCGTCTGGCTGATGGCGGTGGCCGGCGCCGTCACCGTCGCGAACCTCTATTACAACCAGCCCCTGCTGGGAGACATCGGCCGGACGCTGGGGGCGGACGGCAGCGCACTGGGGCTGGTGCCCACGCTGACGCAGGTGGGCTACGCGGTGGGCATGCTGTTCCTGGTGCCGCTGGGTGACAGCCTGGAGCGCCGCAAGGTCATCCTCCTGCTGTGTGGCTGCGTGGGCGTGGCGCTGGTGGCGGCGGGGCTCGCGCCCAGCCTGCACGTGCTGGTGGCGGCGAGCTTCGCCATCGGCGTCACCACGGTGGTACCGCAGATGCTCATCCCCTTCGCGGCGCAGCTCGCGGCGCCCTCGGAGCGCGGGCGCGTGGTGGGCACGGTGATGAGCGGGCTGCTCATCGGCATCCTGCTGTCGCGCACGGCGGCGGGCTTCGTGGGCACGCACCTGGGCTGGCGCACCATGTTCTTCGTGGCCGCGGGCCTGATGGGGGTGATGGGCGTGGTGCTGCGCTTCATGCTGCCCGCGCAGCCGCCGCTGGCCTCCATGCCGTATCCGCAACTGATGCGGTCGCTCATCCACCTGGCCCGCACGGAGCCGGTGCTGCGGCTGCATGCGCTGCTGGGTGGGCTGACCTTCGGCGCGTTCAGCGCCTTCTGGGCCACGCTGGCGCTCTACCTGCGCTCCCTGCCGGGGCACTACGACGCGCAGGTGGCGGGCCTCTTCGGGGTGGTGGGCGTGGCGGGCGCGGCCATCGCGCCGCTCGTGGGGCGCTACGCGGACCAGCGCGGGGACCGGCGCATCAACGCGCTGGCCATCGCCGTGCTGCTGGCGTCCTTCGTCGTGCTGTGGCTCGTGGGGCACTCGCTGTGGGGCATCGCGCTGGGCGTGGTGCTGCTGGACCTGGGCACGCAGGCGAATCAGATCGCCAACCAGGCGCGCGTGTACTCGCTGCGGCCCGACGCCCGGAGCCGGCTCAACACGCTCTACATGGTGACCTACTTCGTGGGAGGCGCCGCGGGTGCGTGGGCGGGCATGGCGGCGTGGACGCGCGCGGGCTGGCCGGGCGTATGCGCGGTGGGCGCGGGCATGTCGCTCACGGCGCTGGTGGTGGTGCTCTGGAGCGGACGCCGCCTGCCGGCGACCCAGGTCTCCGCGACCTGAGTCTCAGATATCGCGCTGCATGTTGCGGTGGGGGATGCCCACCTCTTCGTAGGGCTCGCCGTACAGCGTGTAGCCCAGGCGCTCGTAGAAGGGGACGACGGGGGTCCGCGCATGCAGGTGCACGTGGCGGAAGCCGCGCGTGCGCAGCTCCTCTTCCAGCGCGCGCACCAGCTTCGCGCCCAGGCCCTTCTTCTGCAGCGAGGGGGACACCGCCATCTGGAAGAGCCGGCCGCCGTGCGCGTCCTCCGGGTGGAAGAGCACGCAGCCCAGCACGTCGCCGTTCGCGTGAGCCACCAGGTGGAGGCTGTCGTCCTCGAAAGGGAACTTCACGTCCTCGCGGGCATGGCCCAGGGGCTCGCGCAGCACGCGGAAGCGCAGCTCCAGCTCGCCCGCGTAGAGCGGGTGGCGAGGGGCGATGAAGTCGAAGCGGAGGTCGTTCATGGCGCGGGAGTCTGTCAGAAGCTGCCGGTGAGCTGGAGGTTGAAGGTGCGTCCGTACTGGGGCACGGGGCCCGCGGACACGTCGTCGCTCACGACGAAGGCGTAGCGCGTGTCGAGCAGGTTGTTCACACCGGCGAAGTAGCGCAGCCGGCCGTAGTCGCCGGACACGCCGAAGCCCACGAGCAGCGCCTCACCGCCGTCCGCGCCGGAGACGCCGCTCACCCGGGAGCTCTGGTAGGTGGCCTGCGTGGCGATGCGCATGTCACCGTTGCCCACGGGCAGGAGGAAGCGCCCGGAGGCCAGGTGCGTGGGCGCGGCCTCCACCACGTCCTGCGAGGCATTGCGCAGCGTCACGTACGAATAGCTCAGGTCCACCAGCAGCCAGCGGCCCGGCTGCCAGTGCAGCCCCGCCTCCGCGCCCCACGCCAGCGTCTCGCCGGAGTTGTTCGCGTACACGAGGCACTGGGTGGGTGCGCTCGCGGTGCCGCAGGCAGGCGTGGCCGCGGACTCGGTGGTGAGCGTGACGAGCTGGGAGATGCGGTTGTGGTAGCCGGCGACCGTCACGCGCAGCTCGTGCGTCAGGTCGTGCGAGTGCTCCACCTCGAAGGTGGTGATGGTCTCCGGCTCCAGCTGCTCCGCGGGGCGCTGGGTGAGGAAGTTGTCCTGGTAGAACAGCTCGTAGACGTTGGGAGCGCGGAACGCGCGGCCGATGACGAGCTTGGTGAGGCCCTGTTCATAGGGCCGGCCGATGACCGCGAGCCGCGGCGTGAGCGGCAGCGAGTCCAGGTCGGAGTACTTGTCCACGCGGAAGCCCAGCGACAGGCTCAGGCGTGGGTGCAGGCGCCACTCGTCCAGCGCGTACACGGACACGAGCGAGCGTGTGCGCTGCCTCAGCGGCGCTTCCACCGCGGGGCCCACGCTCTTCTGGTCCACGCGCAGCTGGTACTGGCCCTCCATGCCCACGGTGAGGCGGTTGTCGTCGGACAGTCCGGCCAGCAGACGCGCCTCGGCGGTGAGCCAGTCCGCCGCGCCGGAGTCGGTGTTCGTCGCCGTGCTGTCGCCGCCGTCGTAGTTCCAGTGGCCCTGGTAGCGGCTCAGGTCCAGGGCGCCGCGCAGGGACAGGACGAAGCGCTCGGACAGGGGGCGCTCGTACTTCGCCTCGGCGAAACCGCGCACGTCCTGCACGCGGGTGCCCTGCGCGCCCACCACCGTGCCGTAGGGCGCGGTGGGCACGTCCTTGCTGCGTCCGTGCAACTGGGCCACCAGCGACAGGTTGCCCATGCGCGCGCGCAGCGAACCGGTGCCGGCCTTCTCGCCGTCCAGGCCGGTGACGATGGGGCCCGGGTCGCCCAGCCGGGTGGTGTCCGCGCCATGGGACTTCATGCCCGCGAGGCTGAAGAGGATGGAGCGCTGCGAGTCCTCCCACGACGTGGTGGCGTGCACGAGCGTGGAGCCCAGCGCGCCCACGGCGCCGGTGATTTCCAGCCGCCGGTCCAGGCCCAGCGACTCGCGCGGCACCACGTTGATGACGCCGAAGAACGCGCCCGTGCCGTACAGCGCGCTGCCGGGACCGCGCACCACCTCGATGCGCTCCACCTCTTCCAGGTCCACGCTGAGGTCGTGCGCCGCGTAGCCCTGGCCGGCCCACACGTCGTTCATCGCGTGGCCGTCCCAGAGGATGAGGATGCGCGTGTTGAGGTCACCCGGCGGAGAGAAGCCGCGCACGCCCAGGTACGTGTACGTCCGGTCATCGGTGAGGAAGAAGCCGCGCACGCCCGCCAGCGCCTCCGCCAGGGTGCGCCAGCCGAACGCGCGCAGCTCCTCCGGCGTGAGCACGGTGGTGGAGGCGGGGGCCTCGTCCACGGCCAGCAGGCGCTTGGACGCGGCGCGCACCGGAGGCGGCTCGTAGCGAAGGGTGGCGTGGACCTTCACCTCCTGGTCGGGGACGACGGTGACCTTCTGGCGCACGGGGCGCACGTCGCGGCTCTCCACCTCCAGCACGTGCTCGCCCTGCGGGAGGGTGACGACGGTGGGGGTGAAGCCCGCGGGCCGGCCGTCCACGCGCACGGTGGCGCCGTCGTGGTTGGCGGTGACGACGACGCGGCCGCTGGGCGCCGTCTGCGCGTTCAGCGTGACGGCGAGCGGCAGGGTGCCTTCGGAGGGCACGTCGATGACGTACTGGCCGGGCGCGTGGCCGGGGGCGCGCACGTGCAGCACGCGCTGGCCCGGGGACAGGCGCAGCTTCGCGGGGACGCGGCCCAGGAGGGGGCCGGTGGGGCTGTCACGCACCTCCGCGCCCTCGGGGGTGCCGGTGATGTCCACCATGCCGGTGATGAGGCTGAGGTCCAGGTCCACCGGCACTTCCCGGCCCCGGGTGACGGTGACGGTGGCCTCGGTGGGGCGGTAGCCGGACTTCTGGACCAGGACCTTGTGACGGCCCGGCGACAGCGCGAGCGTCTGCGGCGAGCGGCCCCGGCTGCCCAGGTCCGTGCGGTCGACGAAGACGTCCGCGCCCCGGGGGTTGGTGGTGACGCGCACCAGGGCGACCTTGGGGCGCAGCCGCTCCAGGGAGCGGGTGACCTCGGAGGCATCCTCGGCCGGCAGGTCCTCGCCGAGCAGGTCGTTGTAGTAGCGGTACGCCTCGTTGAACTTGCCCAGGGCCTCGAAGCAGCGCGCGATGTTGAAGAGGACGTTGCGGTTGGGGACCAGCCGGTAGCTGGTGAAGTACGAGCGCAGCGCCTCGGTGTAGTTGCCGTGGGAGTACGCGTCGTTGCCCAGCTCGAAGGCGATGTCCGCCTCGTCCGCCGTGTTGTCCGCGAGCGCGGGACCGGCGGTGAGGAGCCAGAGGGACAGCAGCCAGGGGCCGAGGGGGAACGCACGCATGAGGACGCCTGCATTCTTCCCCCGATACGGTGTCAGGTCCATGACACTGGGCCTCCCAGGCGCCCGGAGCACGCCCGGCATGGGTCAGCGGGCGAGCGCCGCCGCCAGCCGCCGGGCCACGGCTTCCAGCGTTTCCGGCGAAAGGTGCTCCGCCGGCGCCGCGTCGAAGGCGCCCCGACCCCGGAGGTGGGACGGGGTGTCCGCGAAGCGGGGGACGAGGTGCAGGTGGAAGTGGCGGAGCACGTCGCCAATGGCGAAGGCGTAGACGTGCTCCGCGCCCAGCACCGCTCTCTGGGCGCGCATCACCCGGGCGGCGAACGGGCCCAGCTCCCGCGAGGCCCCTTCGTCCAGGTCATACCAACCGCGCACATGCTGATCGCTGGTGAGCACCACCCATCCCGGGACGGGGCTGGGGGACGCCACCGCGTGGAGGACGAACCCGGGCGCCCGGGCGAGCACGCCACCTGGTGGGTGTGCCTCTCCGTGAACAATGGCGCAGCCCAGGCAGGGGTCGTTGACGTCTGACATGGCGAGTCATCCTATCCCAAGGTGCAGGGGTAGAAATTACCCCACCTTGACGGCGCAGGCCCGGGTCGGGGAGTGTCCGATTTCCGCCCTTTGGGAGCAGCTGGGGCGTGAAAATTCCGTCATAAATTCAAGGTGGGGACGATGAAGAAGCAAGTGCTGATGGCCGTGTTGCCGCTGATGGTTTGGGGGTGCGGTGACCCGACTGACGCGGATAACGATGGTGTCGCGGACGGCATCCGTGATCCGAACAATGTGTCGGTGGTGGTGCCTTCCACGCCGAAGGGCACGGTGTCGGGCCAGGTGCTGAGCACGACGCTGCAGCCGATCGCGGACGTCACGGTCGCGATGACGATTGGCAGCCAGCCGACGGGCAAGTCGGCGACGACGGACGCCAGCGGCAACTTCGTGATGACGGACGTGCCGGCGGGCGCGCAGGTGTTGCTGACGTTCAGCAAGACCGGCTTCTCGACGCTGCGCGCGACCTCCACGGTGCCGTCGTCCGCGGGCACGGTGCCCATCAACAACGGCAACGCGAGCTTCGGTCCGGTGACGCTGACGCAGCTGAACAGCACGCTGACCGTCAACGTGGTGACGCCGGCGGGCCGTCCGGCGGTGGGCGCGAAGGGCGTGCTGGAGGTGGACAAGGCGGGCTCGGTCATCCTGAGCAACTACGACCAGGCCGCCTCCGTGGTGAGCAAGGTCTACGTGGAGGCCACTGCGGACTCCAACGGCGTCCTGACCTTCAGCGGCGTGCCCGCGGGCGTGGAGCTGGCGCGGCTGAACGGCACCTACAACCTCTGGATCGCGCCGATGGATTCCAACGGCGACGGGGTCGTGGACACGGGCGGCTACACGAAGAGCTACTCGGGTGCCTCCATCGTGAGCACCAGCGTGACGACGCTCGCGCAGCTGGCCTACTCGAAGCCGTCGAACGTGGCGCTCACCATCGAGGGCGGCAACGTGTCCAGCCTGAAGGGTACCACGGAGCTGGATCCGCTCCGGAACATGGTGCGTCCGGGCGAGCCCATCTACGTGTACTTCAACCAGCCGGTGCAGCCGGGCTCCATCTTCGTGCGCCTGACGGACGAGTACGCGAAGGAGTCGCTGCCGGTGACGGCCTCGGTGAACGTCGGTGGCTACTCGGCGACCATCACCCCGGCCAACGGCATCGTGCAGGAGGGCAAGGAGTACAACATCTTCGTGCGCGCGGTGTCCGCCGAGGGTGGCAGCAACTACAGCCGCACGGGCTTCTTCTTCGGCGGCGACCAGGCCGCTCCGAAGGCGATCACCATCGCGGAGCTCCGGTACCAGGAGCAGGACCGGCCGCCGGCGGTTGCCGCGTTCCAGCTCAATACTGGTGAGACCGTGTACGTGTCCTTCAGCGCGCCCATCGCGAAGCAGGTCGGCCAGTCCGTCCAGGTCCTCCTCGGTGCCGACATCGACGGCGTCGGCGGCACGGGTGGCAACTCCTTCGGTGAGATTGGCAACAACAGTGGCCAGGGCTTCACCCTGGACATGGCCGAGCCGACGAAGCCCATCCAGACGCGCACGCCGGCCGAGCTGCCGGTGTTTGGCATCCAGCCGTCCGGGTACAGCACCCGCTATTCCTTCATCTACAGCGGCAACGCCCTCGTCGGCACGGACCGGATGCGTGTCCAGGTGGTGTTCAGCAACCTGGCGCCCGTCCTGGGCACCAACGACGTCTACGAGTCCATCTGGGGCCAGCCGATCAACGCGGACCTGGAACTGGCGGGCATCATCCAGCAGCCCCCGCCGGCCCTGCCTTAGTCCTTGAGCCCGGCTGCATCATCCTGACGTAGGTGGTTGAATCCATCTGGATGCCCCCGTGAAGCCCAGGCTTCGCGGGGGCATCTTCGTTTCAACCTGTCCCCAAGGTGGGATCCTCCCGTCTTCAATGGAGACGTGTCCCCGCGTCGCTGACGCGCAACATCCCGGGGATGCATGCGGATCATGTCTGCTTCCGGATGGACTCCTTCTTGCTCAGCCGCGTCACCATGAAAAATCTCAGCCTCATCTGGATGGCGATGCTGCTCATGCCCGCGGCATGCATCGAGATTCCTGACCTCGCCGTCCCTCCCGAGACGCCCCCAGGAAGTGACGCGGGAGCGGATCCGCAGAAGGATCCGATTGGCATCCAATGGATGTCGCCCGTGGAGGGGGTGAGGGTCGGAAGTACCGCGAGGCTCCAGGTTCAACTGACGGGGGCCGCTCCAGACCGTGTGGAACTCCTGGTGGATGGCGCTCCTGTCACGACGCTGGACGCGCCGTATTCGTTGACGTGGGAGACTTGGCGAGTTTCAGAAGGTGCCCATGTGCTCGTCGTCCGCGCGCTCCGAAACGAGCATGTCTTCCTGAGCGCCGAGCGCACAGTCGTGGTTGATCGCACGCGCCCTCGGATGATCGCCCAGGTTCCGGTCATCAGCGCCTCCAATGTTGCTGTGCGGACGCCCATCCAGGCGACCTTCTCCGAGCCGCTCGATGGCGCCAGCGTGAACGGGCAGTCGATTCAACTGGTGGCGGAGGACGGGCGCCTGGATGCGAGCATTCTCCTTTCAGGGGATGGCCGGACCCTGACCTTGAATCCAGCGTCTCCCCTGCCGGTCAACCAGCGAATCCAGGTGGTGATGGCAGACACGGTTGTCGATTTCGCCGGTAACCGGCTTGAGTCCACGGGGCCAGCGTGGGGGTGGTCCGTGCCCGCCTATCTCCAGTGGGGAGCGCCGCAGATTTTTGGAAAGATTGAGGAGAGCACCGCCGTTGAGACGTCACTTCGAGTGGGAAGTGACGCCCGGCCTGTCGTGGCGTGGACGCAAAACGGGACGGTCCGCGCGAAACGCTGGGCGGGCGAGGACTGGGAGTACCTGGGGGCTCCTCTGTCTGGAGCCACGGGCAGCGACGTTTGGGGAAATGCGTTGCAGCTCGACCCTGTAGGCCGCCCGATGCTCGCGTGGTTGGAATATGCCACCGGCTCCCAGAGCCAGATCCATGTCCGGCGATGGAATGGCACAGCCTGGGAGCCCATGGGCACCTTCATGACAACCAGCCTCACGCAGGGCTACATCCCGTGGATGGGTTTCAGCTCCGGTGTCCGAGGTCTTCCTGTTGTGGCATGGCGCGAGCGCAACTCCACGCAGGAACAAGTCGTGTTCCGTCAGTGGAATGGAAGCAGTTGGGTTTCAATGGCTGCGCCAGTGCCGATGAAGAGTGCGGCGACTGTCAATTACATGGGGTTCGACCTGGATGTGTCTGGAAGACCGGTCCTCACTTTTAGCGAGACCGAATCGGGCAAGGCCGCGGTCGGGCGTGTGATGCAGTGGAATGGGACTGCCTGGACGGAGTTCTCCGCAGGTCTTGGTTTGCTGCCAATGACCCGTGTTGTTGATGACGCTGGACGAGTGTTCGTGGGGGGGAGCGGCTGGGGAAATGGGGTGCGCGCAGGGCTCATCAAGCAATGGGATGGATCCACCTGGGTGACGGTCGGCGAGCCGTTGGCGGACATCGCCGGCGGGACGGATCGGGGGGTGGACGCCATGGCGCTGGACTCCCACGGGTCGCTGGTCGTGCTCGCGAGTGAAGCGCCCTCCGCGACCGAGACGGCCAGTCGGATTGGCCAGACACGACGCTGGACCGGAACCCAATGGGAGTCCCTGGGCGGCATCTTGAAACCAAACCCAGGCAGCTTGTTGTGGGGGATCCCCGACTTCGCCCTCGCGGCGGACGACGAGCCCATCGTGTCGTGGACGGAGAAGGTCCAGTCGGCCGACACGTTCATTTGGGCGATCGACGTCCACCACCTCAACCACTAGGCCCCCCAGTCCTTCCACCCACCTACACTGTCGTCCGCTGTCCCCCTGTCGCTCAGCGGACAACGGACCTACCCTGGGATACGTCCAGGGAAATCTTGCGAGAACGGGCGCTTTTCGGTGGACGTGTTTAGATTCGTCCCGCCCCTCCCCTGCATGCGAGGCCTCTGCTCCATGAAGAACGCGGTCATGACAACACCCGAGGGTGAGCCAACAGCGAGCGGTGGGCCCGCTCCCGTGAACTCCGCCAAGCAGCGCGTCCTCGTCGTCGACGACTTCGACGACGCCCGCGAGATGTACGCCGAATACCTGGAGTTCTGCGGGTTTGAGGTGGACACCGCCCGGAACGGCCTGGAGGCCGTGGAGAAGGCCCAGGAGGGGGAGCCGGACATCATCCTCATGGACCTGTCCCTCCCCGTCATGGATGGCTGGGAGGCGACGCGGCGCATCAAGCAGGACACCCGCACCCGTGACATCCCCGTGATGGCCCTCACCGGCCACGTGCTCGCCGGCAACGCCGAGCACGCCCTCTCCGTGGGCGCGGACGAGTTCGTCGCCAAGCCCTGTCTGCCCCAGGACCTGGAGAACAAGATCCGCAACATGCTCAAACCCAGCAAGGCGAAGCCCCGCTCGGGTCAGGAGTAACCCCAGGTTCCACCCGGGAGTGTCCATGGATGGACACTCGGGTGCGGCACCCTTCGCCGGGCCGGGCTCCCGCGGGCCCCCCGGTTGACCCACGGACGCGGGAAACGTAGGCAACCCTGGTGGGCTCTCCCGCCTCGTCCCCTCCACCCGATGCGTGGACTCCTCCCGAGGAGTTCGATGAGTACCGCATCGTGCGGCCGCTCGGACGGGGGCGCACGGGCCGGGTGTACCTGGCACACGACACGCTCCTGGAGCGCCCCGTCGCGGTGAAGTTCATCCCGTCGCTGGGCTCCAACGCGCTGGCGCGCTTCCTCGTGGAGGCCCGCGCCGCCGCCCGCATCCAGCACCCCAACGTCGTCACCCTGTACCGGGTGGGCCAGCTGGAGGATCAGCCGTACCTCATCTCGGAGTTCATCCGGGGCGTCAGCCTGGACCGGCTGGCCCGGCCGGTGCCCTGGGAGCGCGCGCTGGGCATCGGGCGGGACCTGGCCCGGGGTCTGGGCGCTGCCCACCGCCGGGGCGTGCTCCACCGCGACATCAAGCCCGGCAATGCCGTCCTCACGGAGAGCGGCGAGGTGAAGCTGCTCGACTTCGGCCTGGCCAAGCTGCTCGACCGCGCCGAGGCCAGCGAGCCCACCCCGCCGCGCGCGCCCCTGCCGCCGCCGGAGCTGCCCGCGGACTGGGATCCGGAATCCAGCCCCGCCCTGGGGGCCCGCTCGCTGGACGGCGTCTTCCTGCCGTCCCTGCCTCGCGGCGCGCTGGTGGGCACGCCCTACTACATGTCCCCGGAGGCCTGGGCCGGCGAGGAGCTCAGCGCGCGCAGCGACGTGTACTCGCTGGGCGTCGTGCTCTACGAGCTGTGCGCGGGCCGGGGGCCCTTCCGCGACGTGCCCTGGCGCGAGCTGTCCGAAGCCGTCCGCACGCGCGACGTCCGTCCCCTCTTGGAGGTGGCCCCGTCGGTGGACCCGGGGTTCGCCGCCGCCATCGACAAGTGCCTCAAGCGCGATCCGGCCCAGCGCCATGCGTCCGCCGCGCAGCTGCTCGACGCGCTGGAGGCGCTGACGCGCGAGGAGACGCCGGTTTCCGTTCCGGAGGGCAATCCCTACCGCGGCCTCCAGGCCTTCGAGGCCGAGCACCGCGCCCTCTTCTTCGGCCGCCGCCGCGAGCAGCGCTCCGTGCTGGAGCGGCTCAAGGCGGAGGCCTTCCTGCTGATGACGGGCGACTCCGGCGTGGGCAAGTCGTCCCTGTGCCTCGCGGGCATCCTCCCCGCCGTGGCGGATGGCGCGCTGGAGGACGGCCGGCGCTGGCGCACCGCGCGGCTCGTGCCCGGCCGCAGGCCCGTGTCCGCGCTGGCCGTGGCGCTCGCGCCGGTGCTGGAGGTGGACGAGGAGCCGCTCGCGGAGACGCTGCGCCAGGACCCCACGTCGCTCGCCCGCAGGCTGCGCGCGAAGCTGGGCACGCAGGGCGGACTGCTCCTCTACATGGACCAGCTGGAGGAACTGGTGACGCTGTCTCCGCCGGAGGAGGCCGCGCTCGCGGGCGCCGCGCTGGGGTCGCTCACGGAAGCCGCCGGAGGGCTGCGGCTGCTCGCCACCGGCCGCAGCGACTTCCTCACCCGCCTCACCGCCGTGCCCGGCCTGGGCCCGGAGGTGCCGCACGCGCTGTACCTCCTGCGCGCGCTCACCCCGGAGGAGACGCGCGAGGCCATCGTCGGCCCCGCCCGCGTGAAGGGCGTGCGCTTCGAGTCCGAGGCCGTGGTGGATGCGCTCGTCGCCTCCACGGCGGCCTCCGATGGCGGCCTGCCGCTGCTCCAGTTCGCCTTGGCGGAGCTGTGGGACGCGCGCGACGAATCCCGGGGCGTCATGACCCAGGCGGCGCTGGAGTCGCTGGGCGGCGTGTCCGGCGCGCTCGCCCGGCATGCCGACGCCGCGGTGGCGCGCCTGTTGCCGGATCAACGCTCGGCGGCGCGCGGGGTGATGCTGCGCCTGGTGACGGCCGACGGCACCCGCGCGCGCAAGACGGACCGCGAGCTCGTGGGCGACGACCCGCGCTACCGCGCCGCGCTGGAGGCCCTGGTGCGCGCGCGCCTGCTCGTGGCGCGCGAAGGGGAGGGTGGCACCGCGTACGAACTGGCCCACGAAGCGCTCCTCACCGGCTGGGCCACGCTGGCCCGCTGGCTGGTGGAGGCGGGCGAGCGCCGCGAGGTGCAGGCCCGCCTGGAGGCCGCCGCCGCGCAGTGGGAGCGCCTGGGCCACGCGCGCGAGTCGCTCTGGGGCCCGCGCCAGCTGGCGGAGACGGCGCTGCTGGAGCCGTCCGAGCTCACCCAACGCGAGCAGTCCTTCCTCAGCACCTCGCGCCGCACCGGTGTGCGCAGCCGGCGCCTGAAGGTGGGGCTGGCGCTGGGCTTCCTCGCGTCGCTGGGGATCGTCTACCTGGGCCTCCAGTGGCGCGAGCGAAACATCCTCGATGCGCGCGTGCGCGGCGAGCTGGCTTCGGCCGACTCGGAGATGGACGCCGTGCGACGCGAACGCGACGCGCTCCAGGCCGAGCGCGCGGAGGCCTTCCAGCTCTACGACACGGGCCACAAGGCGGATGGCGACCGCGGCTGGGCGAAGGTGGCCGGCCACGCCGGGCAGCTGTCCCACCACTTCGACGCCGTGGCGGACCGGCTGGAGCGCGCCCTGGCGCTGGCCCCCGCCCGCACGGACGTGCGCGACGCGTTGGCGGACTTCCTCTACGAGCGCGCCCTGTGGGCGGAAAGCGAGCGCGAGCCCGTGCTGCCCGCGCTGCTCCAGCGCATGCGCCTCTACGACGTCGACGGCGCGCGCTGGAGCCGCTGGAACACGCCCGCGCACCTGTCCCTCCAGGTGGATGCGCCCGGCGCTTCCGCGGAGCTGCGTCCCGTGTCGCTCGAGGCCAGCGGGCCGGAGGTCGTGGGCGAGCCGCTGCCTTCTCCGGGCGCGCTGCCCTGGACCGACGTCACCGTGCCTCCGGGGGCCTACCAGCTCACCGTGCGCGCGCCGGGCCACGAGGAATCCGTGCAGCCGCTGCTCCTGACGCGTGGGGAGTCGCGTCGCGTCGTGCTGCCGCTCGTCCGCGCGGGTTCGCTCCCGCCGGGGTTCGCCTACGTGCCCCCGGGCGACGTGCGCTTCGGCAGCGCCGCCGAGTCCAGCGTGCGCGACTTCTTCAACGCCACCCCGCTGCACACGGTGCCCGTGCAGGGCTTCCTCATCGCCCGCCACGAGACGACGTACGCGGACTGGCTCCAGTACCTGGAGGCCCTGCCCCCCCAGGACCGCGCCGCGCGCCAGCCCCGCGTGGGCACGGGCGGCTACGCGGGAGGCCTGTCGCTGGAACCGGACGGCAATGGCTGGCGGCTGCGCTTCCAGCCCGGCGGCGAGCGCTACACGGCGCGGACGGGCGAGCCCGTGCGGTACGCCCGGCGCTCGCAGCGCACGGAGCAGGACTGGCGCCAGTTCCCCGTGAGCGGCATCAGCTTCGCGGACGCGGAGGCCTACGTGATGTGGCTGTCCACGTCCGGCCGGGTGCCGGGCGCGCGGCTGTGCTCGGAGCTGGAGTGGGAGCGCGCCGCGCGCGGCGTGGACGGCCGCGAGTACCCCCATGGCAACCGGCTGGGCCCGGACGAGGCCAACGTGGACGTCACCTACGGCAAGGACCCGGGCGGCTTCGGCCCGGATGCCGTGGGCAGCCACCCCGCGTCCCGCAGCCCCTTCGGCGCGGACGACATGGCGGGCAACGTGTGGGAGTGGACACGTTCGTGGCTGGAGCCGGGCCGCCCGGTGGCCCGGGGGGGAAGCTTCACCTTCAACGTGACGAGCGCGCGGTCCTCCAACCGCGAGCTGCCGGAGGCCTCGCTGCGCGACGTCACGGTGGGCCTGCGCGTGTGCGCGGACCCGCCCGTGTCCGGCGGCTGAGCACCACCGGACACTGGAACCCCCCGGGAACCGCGGGCCTCGCCCCGGGGTCGCTGCCAACTGGAAGCCACTGGACGCTGCAAGTGCCCGGACGGGCCTGACGCGGTTGCCGCTCCCACCCCCCGGACGGACCTTGTGCCGTGAAAGACGGTGCGGGTTGGGGTCGGGGTCGGGAAGGGGCATCCAGATGAGGACGTTGCAGCGAGTGGTCGCGGCGTGTTTCGCCGTCGTGGCGGTGGGCTGTGGCACGGAATCGTCGGAGCTCGACGCTCCCTCCCTGCGCACGCAAGTGGCGGAGGTCGTGTCTCCCAACGGGCGCAACCTCAATGGACGCAACCTCAATGGACGCAACCTGAACAACAGCGAGCTGGGCGGCATGCTGGTGTCCGTGGCGTACTCGGGCGCCCTGTCCGCCTCCGGCAAGCAGCTGACCAACGTGCGGCTGCAGGGCTCGGCCTTCGTCGGCCTGGACGGCGCCAACCCCGTGGTGGGCATGGGCTTCAACGGGGCGCGCTTCGTCGGCAAGCTGGGCGACGGAACCACCCTGCCCCTGCGAGTGGACGGCATCACCCAGGGCAGCGGCGGCGACAACGACCTCTGGTCCTACCAGGTCTCCTACCAGGGCACCGACGGCAGCTGGCGCTCCGTGTGCCAGGACTCCAACGGCGCGGCGGTCTCCGCCATCGCCGTGGCCGGCCGCTGGAACTACCTCCAGGGCGTGGCGGGCGGCGGCGAGAAGATTGAAGACACCACCGCCTTCACCTTCGCCTGCGAGGGCGCCGCCATCGCGAAGTGCATGCACTTTGGCTACAAGCCCTGGGCCACCGCCTCCAACGGCCAGAGCCTGGCGGGCCACCACCAGGCCTGCACCCGCATGGTGCGCGCCGACTTCTGCGGCAACGGCGATTCGCACACCACCGATGGCCAGTGGGTCAATCTCTACGACGGCGTGGGCGTCCAGGCGGACACCGAGTCCTGGAGCGTGGAGGCCGAGTGGAACGAGGCCGGCGCGCGCTGCTTCACCTCGGAGACCCGCGCCCACGTGCCCGTGACGTGCTCGGGCTTCAACCCCATCCCGGACTGCGGCAGCACCAGCCACTTCCAGTCCGGCACCCGCCTCATCAGCGAGTCGCCCTACGGCGTCAGCGGTTTGTAGCCTGACAGGCTACGGCAACCCCAGACTTGTAACGGAATAGGTTACAAAATCTGGAAGTCGATAAATGTCAGTGTTTCATGTTATGAGAACGCTCCATTCGCCTCCGTGTCGCAAGGACCGGAGCGCGATGGGGCGTTTTCCGCATTCACGGAGGGGGACGGGACCGGTGTGTCCAGGGTTCCGCTCACGGTGAGGGGGAGGGTGCCCCATCGCGAGGTTGTCGTCGCGGTACCCCCGTCGTGAGTGGAGCACACCCCATGAAGTCTGAGCTGTCTTCGCTGTGGAAGCATTCCCGGAAGCTGGGGCGGCGCCTGCCGTTCGCGCTCCTGGCCTCGTCGCTGGCGGTGGGCTGTGGCCAGCCCGCCCCTGAGACGTCCGAGACCCCCGCGCCTTCCGCGCCCCAGGCGGACTCCTCCGCCCAGGCCGTGGACCCGTCCGGCAACCTGGAGGCGGCGCTGAACACGGTGACGGACGAGGACGACGTGGTGCCTGATCGCCCCGTGGTGGAGTCCCTGTTCGCCATCCCGCAGGGCGCGGCCAGCAAGGCCACGGCCGCGGTGTTCGAGCTGAAGCTGGATGCGAAGCGCGCGCAGAACGAGCAGTTCCGGGGCCAGACGCTGACGATGCTGGACGGCGCCCAGCAGCTGCTCTTCCGCGACGACGGCCAGGGCGGCGACCCGGTGGCGGGCGACCTGCTCTTCCTCGCCAGCGGCACCTTCGACTTCGTGGCGCTCCAAGCGGAGCAGCAGCGCATCACACAGGCGCAGTCCCAGTCGCAGGAACCGCTGACGACCGCGGTGTTCGAGGGCCGCGAGCTGGTGCGCACCGTCCCGGTGACGGCGCTGTCCACCCAGTTCCCGGTGGGCCAGCGCGTGCCCATCCGCCCCATTGGCCTGGCGACGCTGGTGGACCCGGCGCGTTCGCTCATCATCCGGGCGCCGTCCGTGGTGGGGGACCCGACGCGCACGTGGAACCCGTGCACCAACGTGGGCAACCCGAACGGCAAGTGGACGTTCAACTACCTGATGACGGAGATGGCCAACCAGCCGTTCACCGGCGTGGCCCCGTCCACCTTCGTGCGTGAGTGGCTGCGGCAGTGGGAGGCCCCGAAGACCGTCAACACCTTCACCTCCCCGCCGCGCGGGAACATCGTGACGAAGCTCGTCAACCCGTGGCCGAAGGTGGGCGGCGCGCTGGACCTGACGAAGTCGCCCATGATGCTGCTGGCCGTCGTCAACCGGCTGGACCTGGCGGGCAACAACCCCGCCTACGGCTCCGGGCGCGCGGGTGAGGGGCGCTTCATCTTCGCCGCCACCGAGGGCACGGGCACCGCGTGCCACACGGTGCCCTTCCTGGTCATCCTGGAGTACGGGGTGGACAAGAACGACTGTGTGTCCATCAAGACGTACGCGCAGCAGTGGCAGGCCCTGTCGTCCCTGCCGCTGGGCAGCGCGTCGTACAACGCGGCGCTGGAGGCCCTCACCGAACAGTTCGCCAGGCGCGACCTGTCCCCGCGCAAGCCCAACCGCAGCTCCATCAACCAGGTGCGCACCAACGAGAACTGGCTGCTGAACCCTTGGGAGCTGCGCGAGTTCCGCCTCTGGAACAACACCATCAACCCCGCGTCGTTCGCCTCGCCGGGCCCGGTGCTGGGGCTGCTCAACAGCCACACCGTGGCGCAGACGCCGGACCGCGTGACGAAGAACACCCTGTTCCCGTCCTACGTGAACGCCAACGTGCCGCCCATCGTCGCCCTGCCGCCCACGTACACCGTTCCGCTGGCGTGGAGCACCGGTGCGTTCCGCGGGGGCCGCGCCATCGTGACGTCCACCTTCGCCAACCCGGCCAACCCTCCGTTCTGGAGCCAGCCGCCGGCGACCATCCCCAACCGCCAGGCCCGCCACGTCTTCTCGCTCAACACCTGCGACGGCTGCCACGGCGATGAGATTGGCACGCCCTTCACCCACGTGAACCAGGTGGGCGGCCTGTCGCCCTTCCTGAGCGGCCCGCTCACCGTGCCGGATCGCGCGGACGGCTCGCCCACCCGCACCTTCAACGAAGTGCTGGGGCGCCAGACGTTCCTCGACCAGGTGGCGAACCAGAGCTGCCTGACGCTGTCGTTCCTGAGCTCCAGCGCGGCGGTCCACTAGACCTGTCGCGTGCTGTCTTTCGCGGCCTCCGTCCCGGTTGCTCGGGACGGAGGCCGTTGTCTTTCGGGAGGTCGTGGGCCCGGCTCCCGGCCTGCCAGGGGGACGGGCCAGGCGTGTTCTCCAGGTTCACGGTCCGTGGTGGCACGACTTCCCCGGGCGGGGGGGCGGCACCACGTTTACCCGGCCCCGGGGACGCCCCCGGGTTGGAGCCCGGTGCGTCAGGCATCGGAGTCCGGGGAGGCAGGCCGTGGGACGAACGGAAACGACAGCGGGCCGTCGCGCCCGGCGCACGGGTCCACGGCTGGGCGCCGTGCTGGCCGTCGTCTGGCTGGCTGGCGCCTGCGGACAGCGCTCCGAGGAGGCCGTCGCACCCTCCACGCCCGCGGTGGTGTCGCTGGGGCCGGAGAACGTGGTGCGGGTGGAGCCGATGAAGCTGGAGAGTGGCCCCGTCATCTCCGGGTCGCTCCAGGCGCGGCGGCTGGCCAGCGTCCGCGCGGAGGTGGGCGGCAGCATCCTGGACGTGACGGCGGACCAGGGGCAGGCGGTGAAGGAGGGCGAGCTCCTGGCGCGCGTGGAGGAGCACACGCTGCGCGAGCAGGTGCTGGCGGCCAGCTCCACCCTTCGCGTGGCGCGCAATGCCTTGCAGGTGGCGAAGACGGATGAACAGCGCAATCAAACCCTGGTCAAGCAGGGCGTCATCACCCGCCGCGACTTCGAACGCACGCAGCTCGCGCGGACGCAGGCGGAGGGTCAGCTGGCGGAGGCGCAGGCGCGGCTGAAGGTGGCGCAGGACCAGCTGGCGCGCACGAAGGTGACCGCGCCCTTCGCGGGCGTGGTGAGCGAGCGGACGGTGAACGCGGGCGACATCGTCCAGCCGGGCGCGCCCCTCTTCACGGTGGTGGACCCCGCCACGCTGCGGCTGGAGGCCTCCGTGCCCGCGGCGCAGCTGGGCCAGGTGAAGGTGGGCACGCAGGTGGACTTCCGCGTCAACGGCTACGCGGACCAGGCCTTCAAGGGCCAGGTGGAGCGCATCAACCCGGCGGTGGATCCGGCCACGGGACAGGTGCGCATCTACGTGAGCATCCCCAACAGCGAGCAGACGCTGCTGTCCGGATTGTTCGCGCAAGGGCGTGTGGCGTCGCAGGCGAAGGAGGCGCTGGCCGTGCCGGTGGACGCGCTGGACACGCGCCAGGAGCCGCCCACCGTGCAGCGCATCACCAACGGCAAGGTGGAGCAGGTGGCGGTGGCGACCGGCCTGCGGGACGACGTGGCGCAGACCGTGGAGGTGCGCTCGGGGTTGAAGGCCGGGGACGTGGTGCTGCTCGGCTCCGCGCGGGACCTGACCAACGGCACGCCGGTGAAGCTCACCGCCGCGCCGGAAGGGCCGAAGAAGCAGCGGCCCGCCGCGCCCCCGGAAGCCCAGCAGGGCGTGGGCGGCGCGGGCAACGCGTCGGGTGGCAGCGGGCCCACGCAGGCTCCGGTGCAGGCTCCGGCGGCGGCCGGGGTGCCCACGCCTCCGGCCCAGGCTCCCGCGAAGTAGCGCCAGGCGTCTCCACCTCTTGAAGCACCGCAGGAGTCGTCCGTGTTCATCTCCGACTTCGCCATCAAGCGCCCCATCATCACCATCACGGCGATGGTGGCGCTCGTCGTGTTCGGCATCGTCGCGCTCATCAACCTGGAGACGGACGAGTTCCCGGACGTTCAGCAGCCGGTCATCAACGTCACCATCGCGTACCCAGGGGCCTCACCGGACACGGTGGAGCGCGAAATCGTGGAGCCCATCGAGGACGCCATCTTCGCCATCTCCGGCGTGGACGGGAAGAAGACGACGTCCAGCTCCACGGACAGCCTGGCGAACTTCACGGTCTTCTTCGACTTCGAAAAGGACATCCAGGAGGCGTCGCAGGACATCCGGGACGCCATCTCCAGCAAGCGCGCGGATCTGCCGCAGGAGATGGAGGAGCCCATCCTCACGCGCTTCGACCCGGCGGACCAACCCATCGTGTCGCTGGTGCTGACGTCGGACGCGCTGGACGTGCCCGCGCTGACGCTCATCGCGGACCCCTTGGTGGTGGGGGACCTGCGCTCGGTGCCCGGCGTGGCGCAGGCCACGGTGGTGGGCGGCGTGGACCGGGAGATGACGGTGCAGGTGCGGCCCGCGGCGCTCCAGGCGGCGGGCCTGTCGGTGGCGCAGGTGGTGGCGGCGATCCAGGCGCAGAACCTGGCGGCGCCGGTGGGCCGACTCAACACCGAACTGCAGGAGCGCACCATCCGGCTCAAGGGCCGCCTGGAGACGCCGGAGGACTTCGCGCAGGTGCCCATCGCGGAGCGCAACGGGCGCGCGCTGCGGCTGGGGGAAGTGGCGGACGTGTTCGCCGGCACCGAGGAGCCGCGCACCCTGTCGCTCTACAACGGCGCGCAGTCGGTGGGCATCGAGGTCATCAAGGCCAAGGGCTACAGCACCACGGAGGTCGCGGACGGCGTGCGCGAGCGGGTGAAGATGCTCCAGCAGCGGCTGCCCGCCAACGCGAAGCTCGAAATCGTCCGCGACGCGGGCACGCGCGTGGAGAACTCCGTCGTCAACGTGCAGCAGGCGCTGATTGAGGGCGCGCTGCTCACGGTGCTGGTGGTGTTCCTGTTCCTCAATTCCTGGCGCTCCACGGTCATCACCGGCCTGGCGCTGCCCGTGTCCGTGCTGGCGTCGTTCGTGAGCGTGTGGGCATTCGGCTTCACGCTCAACACGATGTCGCTGCTGGGCCTGACATTGGCCATCGGCATCCTCATCGACGACGCCATCGTGGTGCGCGAGAACATCGTGCGGCACGTGGAGATGGGGAAGGACCACTACACGGCGGCGCGCGAGGGCACGAACGAGATTGGACTCGCGGTGGCGGCGACGACGTTCTCCATCGTGGCGGTGTTCGTCCCGGTGGCGTTCATGTACGGCGTGGCGGGGCAGTGGTTCAAACCGTTCGCGCTCACCATCGCGTGCTCGGTGCTGGTGTCGCTGTTCGTGAGCTTCTCGCTGGACCCCATGCTCAGCGCGTACTGGCCGGATCCGCAGGTGGAGAAGGGCGAGCGGCGCAACTTCATCTCGCGGGGGCTGGCGCGCTTCAACCACTGGTTCGACCGGCAGGCGGACCGCTACAAGGGCGTCATCGCCTGGGCGCTGGACCACCGGCTCGCGATGGTGCTGCTGGCGGTGGGCTCGCTGGTGGGCGCGGTGGCGTTGCAGGGCGTCTTCGGCGGCGCGGGCTTCGTGCCGGTGAGCGACCGCGCGGAGATTGAGATGCTGGTGGAGACGCCCGCGGGCTCCAGCCTGGACTACACGCGGCGGAAGGTGGAGGAGGTGTCCCGACTCACGCGCCAGCACCCGGAGGTCGCGTACACGTACACGACCATTGGCGTGCCGCTGCCCCTGCGCTCGCCGGGCGTGGATCAGGCGCTGGTGTACGTGAGGCTCAAGCCGAAGACGGAGCGCAAGGCGAGCCAGGAGGTGCTGGGCAAGACGCTGCGCCAGGAGCTGCTCGCGGTGGGTGGCGCGTCCGTGTCGGTGTTCACCAGCGGCTTCGGCGGCGCCATCAAGTCCATCCAGCTGGAGCTGCGCGGGCCGGAGTCCAAGGGGCTCAACCAGCTGGCGCAGCAGGTGATGAAGGAGGTCAAGCAGGTTCCGGGCGCGGTGGACGTGGGGCTGTCCACGCGTGGCGAGAAGCCGGAGCTGGAGGTGGAGCTGAACCGGGGCGTCGCGGGTCAGCTCAACGTGACGGTGGGGCAGGTGGCGCAGTCGCTGCGGCCGGCCTTCGCGGGCCTGGACTCCGGTGACTGGGTGGACCCCATTGGCGAGACGCGCGACGTGATGGTGCGCCTGGCGCCGCAGTTCCGTGAGAACCCGTCCGACCTGGCGCAGCTGCCGCTGGTGGTGGGCACCACCGCCACGGGCGCGCCAGTGGTGGTGCCGCTGGGGCAGGTGGCGTCGGTGAAGCAGACCGTGGGCCCGGCCCAGATTGATCACCTGAACCGCGAGAAGGTCATCAACGTGCAGTCGAACGTGGCGGGGCGGTCGCTGTCGGAGGTGATGAACGACGTCCAGACGCGGCTCAAGGCGGTGAAGGTGCCGCCGGGCTACGAGGTGTCCACGGGCGGCGAGTCCGCGGATCAGCAGGAGGTGTTCGGCCGGGTGTTCCTGGCACTGGGCGTGGCGGTGATGTTGATGTACCTCATCCTCGTCATCCAGTTCGGCTCGTTCGTGGATCCGCTGGCCATCCTGGTGTCGCTGCCGCTGTCGCTCATCGGCGTGGTGCTGGCGCTGGTGGTGACGGGGGACACGCTGAACATCATGAGCCTCATCGGCGTCATCCTGCTGATGGGCATCGTGGCGAAGAACGCCATCCTGCTCATCGACTTCGCCAAATGGCAGCACGAGAAGGGGCTGCCCTTGCGCGAGGCGCTGATTGAAGCGGGGCGCATCCGCTTGCGGCCCATCATCATGACGACCCTCGCGCTCATCGCGGGCATGGTGCCGGTGGCGTTGGGGCACGGCGAGGGCGGCGACTTCCGGGCGCCGCTGGGTCGCGCGGTGATTGGCGGCGTCATCACGTCCACGCTGCTCACGCTGCTGGTGATTCCGACGGTGTATGAAATCCTCACGGATGCCCGCACGTGGATGACCGGCAAGCTGCGCCGGGTGTTCAAGGCGAAGGGGCAGGCACACGGACCGGCGCACGGCGGCGGCGAGCCCCGGCCCCAGCCCCAGGCCCGGCAGGAGTGACGCGGGGAGGATGCTCGCGTCACCCTCAAGGAACGGTTGGCGCATCGGGCGGGGGGCCATAGGGTCGGGAGTGTGGAGTCCTTGTCCCCGCTGCCCGATTCGCACCGCTCGCTCGTCACCGAGGCCCTGGAAGCACTGGGCGTCACCCGCTGGGTCCTGAGCATCCATGACCCCAGCTTCCCCGGCCTCCCGGGAGAGGACCTGGGGCGCGGCTCGCCGTACTCCGAGGGCGCCGCGCGCTTCCTCTCCTTCGCCCGGGACATGGGCTTCACCGGCATCCAGCTGGGGCCGCAGGGACAGACCACCGCGCACAACCCGTCGCCGTATGACGGCACGTTGTTCTCGCGCAACACGCTGAACGTGGCGCTCGCGCCGCTCACGGATCCGCACGGTCCGTGGGGCGCGTTGCTGTCCGATGACACGCTGGCCCGGCTCGTTTCCGAAGTTCCCGGGGAGGGTGGACCGGAGGCGCGCTACCAGTCCGCGTGCCGGGGGCAGGCCCTGGCGCTCCAGGAGGCGTGGGACACCTTCCGCCGGGAGCGTGACCGCGTGGACGCTCCCGCATCCATCCTTGCGCTCGTCCGGCGCTTCGCGGACTTCCGTTTGGAGAACAGGGAGTGGTTGGAGCGCGATGCGCTGTTCGACGTGCTCGCTTCCAGGCACCACACGCCGGATGACTGGCGCGGTTGGGCGGATTCGCTGGATGGGCGCCTGTTCGCGCCGCGTCCCGGGGAAGTGACGCAGGCGGAGGCTCGCATCCAGGAGTTGCTCACCGTCGACGCCGAAGCGGTGGAGCAGTACGCCTTCCGTCAGCTCCTCGTGCACGAACAACACGAGGGCCTGCGCGAGCGCGCGGGGGCGTGGGGGCTCAAGCTGTACGGGGACCTCCAGATTGGCTTCTCGCCCCGGGACACGTGGGCCCGGCAGGGGCTGTTCCTTCACGCGTACCTCATGGGAGCTCCGCCCAGCCGCACCAACCCGGAGGGCCAGCCGTGGAACTACCCGGTGCTGGATCCCGAGCAGTACGTGGCTCCGGATGGCTCCGGCCCCGGGCCGGTGCTCCGCTATCTGGACGCGCGGCTGGGCAAGATGCTCTCCGAGTACGATGGGCTGCGCATCGACCATCCGCACGGACTGGTGTGCCCGTGGGTGTACCGCGCGGGTTCGGTGGATCCGCTGCGCGCGGTGCAGGGTGGGGCGCGGTTGTTCTCCTCGCCGGACCTGCCGGACCACCCGGAGCTGGCGCGGTATTGCATCGTGGCTCCGGACCAGCTGGACCGCTCGGTGCCGCGCTACGCGGATGGGTGGGTGAAGTGGCTCACGGAGGAGCAGGTGGGCCGGTACGCCATCCTCTTCGACTCCGTGGTGCGCACGGCGCGCGAGCATGGCCGGGCCCGCGAGGACGTGCTGTGCGAGGTGCTGAGCACGCTGCCGCATGAACTCTCGCGAGTGATGGCACGCGATGGCCTGGGCCGCTTCCGCGTCACGCAGAAGGCGGACCTGAACAACCCGGCGGACGTGTACCGCAGCGAGAACGTGGCCCCCGAGGACTGGGTGATGGTGGGCAACCACGACACGAAGTCGCTGTGGCGGCTCGTCTCCGAATGGCAGTGGAAACACACGCTGCGCGCCCAGGCGGACTACCTCGCCGAGCGGCTGCATCCCGAAGGGGAAGGGCGTGAGGCCTTCGCGCACCAGCTCGCGCAAGACCCGGGTCTGCTCGCGCAGGCGAAGTTCGCGGACCTGTTCGCCAGCCGTGCGCGCAGCGTGATGGTGTTCTTCGCGGACCTGATGGGCATGCCCGACACGTACAACGCACCGGGGTCCGTGGATGCGCGCAACTGGTCGCTGCGCGTCCCCTCGGACTGGGCCGCGCAGTACCCGCAGCGTTTGCGCTCGGGGGCCGCGCTCAACCTGCCGCAGGTGCTCGCCATGGCGCTGCGCGCGGGCGGAGCAGCGTCACGGGTCCGGCACGCGGAGTTGCTCGAACGCCTGGACCTCGCCGCCTCCCGCCTGCGAAGCGGAACGCGGTGAGTTGTGGGTGTTCAGGCGATGCGCCGCATGTCGAAGCGCGACTGGAGATTCCAGTTTCCGGCGCCGTCCTGCACCTCCCCGCGCCAGGTGAAGTGGTCCGGCCCGATGTCGGAGAAGCTCCAGCGGATGGGCTTTCCGTGGTGCTCTCCCAACAGGAGGAGCCGGTCGCCCTCCCGTCCCCCGGCCAGCCGGTTGATGGCGCCGCCCGTGGGACTGATCCAGGTGATCTGCCACTTCCCTTCGGTCCGGTCGAAGGAGCGCACCGTGGTGCCGTAGCGCCTGTTCGCCCCGGGGCCTGCCTGCGCGGGGGCGCGCCGCGACGGCACGATGAACACGTCCTGGAGGGCCCGTCCCTCCAGGACCCAGTGGAACCACCACTCGCCCTCGCTCTGGCGGACGCTCCCGTCCGGGTCGTGGTCCTGGATGGTCCCGGCCCAGCCTCCGACCAACCACCCGAAGGTGGCCGCCGCGTCGCCCAGTTCGTCCGAAGGGCCCGGGCTCACCAGCGCGTCCACGAATCTCCGCGACGCGGGCTCCGGCGCGGCGCGCCCTTCCGCGAGCCTGCGCCAGATGCCGGCGTACTCAATGGGCAGCCCGTCCATGTCCACGTCCAGCATGGCGTTGAAGCCGCTCTCCAGGCTCTCATATCGGTAGCGCGCGGGGCCCACGCGCGTGTAGCCCTGCCGCGCGGGCATCACCTCCAATGAGGGAAACCGGATCCACGCCGCGCGGATCTCCGTGCTGGCGCCTTCCTCAAGCCGCAACCGGTTGATGGGCAGCGCGTTGGTGGAAGGGCTCAGGCCCAGGTCCACGTCCGTGCAGCCCGCCAGCTCCTCCTCGGCCCGGCCGTTCTTCCGCCAGTGGCCTTCCCCGTCATGCTCCAGCGTGAGCGTCTGGTGTTCGCCTCGCCAGGACTGCGTCACGCTCACCCGGCGCGTGCGCCACGCTCCATCGCAGACGACTGAATACTCTGCCCTCAGCGGTGCACCCTGCTCCGCGACGAGAATCACACCGGAGAGCTCCGTGCCCTCCGGACCGCGCCGCACCCGTGCATGTTCGAACCCCAGTTCATCCATCACGCGCCGCCAGATGAGCTCCCGCGTGACTGCCGTTGCCTCCATCGCCATGATTCGGTCACCCCGTTGGATAGGTGCGGGGCAGGATGGAAGGACGGACCGTGGCCGACTTGGGGAAAGTGGACCTGACCACGGCGCGCCCGCTGGCCTCCGGCGACGGGTGGCGCGTGCGCGAGATTGTCTGCCGCTCCGGGCCGAAGGACCCCGTCTTCGAGGAGCAGCACGCCTGGGTGTCCGTCTCCGCCGTCCTGTCGGGAAGCTTCACCTACCGCTCCAGGAACGGCCGGGTGCTGCTGACGCCCGGCTCGCTGCTGCTCGGGGAACAGCACGCGTCCTTCTGCTGCGGCCATGAGCACGGCGTGGGCGACCGCTGCGTTGCGTTCCACTTCGAGCCCGCGCTCATGGAGGAAGTGGCCAGGGACCTGTCCGGGGTGACGCGGACGGACTTCCCCATGCACCGGCTTCCTCCACTCCAGCGGCTCGCACCGCTCATCGCGGACGCCCAGTCGCTGGCGGAGCAGCCGGGCTCACGCGGCGCGGAGGAACTGGCGCTGCGGATGGCGGGCGCGGCGCTGAGCGGGCTCCACGAAGGCCGGGCCCGCCCCGTCACGGACCGCGAGGAGCGCCGCATGGGTGACGCGGTGCAGTTCATGGAGGCCCGCATCGAGGAGCCCCTCTCCCTGGGGATGCTCGCGGAGGAGCTGGGCATGGGCCGCCACCACTTCCTGCGCACCTTCCGCAAGGTGGTGGGAGAGAGCCCTTACAGCTACATCCTGGGCCGCCGCCTGACACTCGCCGCCGAGCGTCTGCGGACGGACCGCGAGCGCATCTCGGACGTCGCGTTCGCGTGTGGATTCGGTGACCTGTCGGAGTTCGTGCGCCGCTTCCGTTCACGCTTCGGCGTCACCCCTTCCGCCTACCGTGCCCGTGCTCGACCCGGGTCCGGAATGCCAGACGTCGCGCGCGACCCGACCTGAGCGGTTCATTGCCACCCGCAGTGGCGCTACTTCACGCTGAGCAGGCCTTGGCCTGCGTCCTTGGAAATCCTCGTTCTCGATGCTATCCGGTCTGCGCAATTCTTTATCGGGTGAGGCACGGATCGCGTGGCGAATCATCGTGAGTGGGAGTTCGGAGCGCATCGCGCGTACTTCGAAGCGCCGGACCTGTTGGTGATGAAGTTCAACGGGCCCTCGAAGCTGGAGGACTCGAAGAAGGTGCTGGAAATCTGTCAGGAGGTGGCGGCGAAGGGGCCGGTGTTCGTCATCTCCGACGTGTCGAACTCCAGCATCGAAAAGGACGCGCGCGAGCTGCTGGTGGCGCAGGCGAAGGCCGAGTGGTTCCGCGGCCACGTCTACCTGGGCACGGGCCCGCTCCAGCGCGCGGGCGCCAAGGCGCTGATGCTCGCCCTGTACTTCACCGGCAAGTGGACGGTGGACGTGGACTTCGCGGACTCGGAGCGCGACGCGCGCGACCTCATCGCGAAGAAGCGCGTGCAGCCGCCGAAGAAGTAGCCGCCGTCCGCCGCCTCAGTGCTGGACGTCCAGCACGAGGCGCGTGGGGTTCGTCAGCTCCAGCACCCGGAACGGGGCGCGGCGCGTGGTGCCCAGCACCCACGTCACCTCGCCCTCGAAGTCGCACAGGCGCTCCAGCGCCAGCACGGACGGCAGCGCGGGCTTGAGCGTGCGCTGCGCCACCGTGGCCTGGCCCTGGTCGTCGTGCGCTCGCGCCAGCGTGAAGCGCACCTCCAGCGCGGCCTCTCCCGGCGTCTTCACGTCGTCGCCAGAGCCGCACTGCTGCACCGGCGTCTTCACGTAGCCCAGGTGGTAGCCCGGCAGGCGCGGCCCTTCGAACTCGAACACCGTGCGGTCGTAGTCCGCGTGCGTCCCGGTGCGCACCGAGCGCAGCGTGATGGCCGGAGGCTCCCCGCGCGGCTTCTCCACCGCCGCCGTCGTCCACGCCGCCACGCCTACGCTGCCCGAGTCGGGTGCCGCATCGGCGATGGCCGCCGGCTTGCCCGCGTCCGGTGCCGCGTCCGCCGGGCCGCCCGCCTTCACCTCCAGCACCTGGTGCACCACCGGCGCCGTGGCCGCCGGACCTTCGCGGGGCACGGTGTTGGTGGGCGGGGGCACCGCCGGAACGTCCATGGGGACGGTCGGGGGCTCCTGCTTCTGGCAGCCCAGGCCCATCAGTCCACAAGCCACTCCCAGCGCGTACAGCCCCTGTCGCAGGCGCATCCGGTTCCTCCCGTGAACCCCGTCATCCGGGGACTTTCCGAGTCCTCGCACACCCCGTGCGCCAGGACCATGGAAGATGCGCCCTCCCGGCCCCGTTGCGTATAGGGTCCGCCCGGCCGCGTCCCCCTGGCCCCCCTTCGTGCACTGGAGAGTTCCGCACCATGGCCCTCGACCTGACCTCCCTCCCGCGTCCCTCTCGCGACGACACCACCGTGGGCTCCATGGTGCGTGGGCTCGTGGGCAGCGAAATCCTCCGCATCGCTGCGGAGATCCGCGAGCTCGTGGCCAAGGGCACCAAGGTCTGCAATCTCACCGTGGGTGACTTCAGCCCGAAGGAGTTCCCCATCCCGGACGGCCTGCGCGACCAGATTGGCACCGCGCTCCAGGGCGGTGAGACGAACTATCCGCCGTCCGACGGCGTGCTGGACCTGCGCCAGGCCGTGCAGCGCTTCTACGAGCGCTCCCTGGGGCTGAAGTATCCGCTGGAGGGCATCGTCATCGCGGGCGGCGCGCGGCCCATCATCTACGCCACCTACCGCGCGGTGCTCGACCCGGGGGACGTCGTCGTCTACCCGGTGCCGTCGTGGAACAACAACCACTACGCCCACATGCTGGGCGCCAAGAGCGTGGTGGTGACCACGGACGCGGCCGCGGGCTTCATGCCCACGCTGGCGCAGCTGGAGCCGCACCTGTCGACCGCGCGCCTGCTCTGCCTTTGCAGCCCGCTCAACCCCACCGGGACCATGCTGGACCCGGAGGCCCTGCGCGCCATCTGCCAGCGCATCGTCGAGGAGAACCGCGCCCGCGAGGGCCGCGGCCAGAAGCCCCTCATCCTGATGTACGACCACATCTACTGGGTGCTGAACTTCGGCAAGAAGCACGTCACGCCCGTGGAGCTGGTGCCGGAGATGGCGCCGTACACCGTGTTCGTGGACGGCATCAGCAAGGCCTTCGCCGCCACCGGCGTGCGCGTGGGCTGGGGCGTGGGCGCGCCCACCCTCATCTCCCGCATGCGCGACGTGCTGGGCCACGTGGGCGCCTGGGCCCCCAAGGCCGAACAGGTCGCCACCGCGCGCTACCTGGACGACACGAAGGCCACCGAGTCCTTCCTCCAGACCATGCGCCAGAGCGTCGACGCGCGCCTGGAGGCGCTCTACAAGGGCTTCCAGCGCATGAAGGACGCGGGCCTGCCGGTGCACGCCATCGCGCCGCAGGGCGCCATCTACCTCTCCGTGCGCTTCGACGTGGTGGGCAAGGACGGCCTCGCCACCAATGACGCCATCCGCAAGCGCCTGCTGGAGAAGGCCCGCTTCGCCGTGGTGCCCTTCCAGGCGTTCGGCCTGGCGGAGGACACCGGCTGGTTCCGCCTCTCCGTGGGCGCCACCTCGGTCGCTGAAATCGAGGAGGCCCTGCCGCGCGTGGAGGCCACCGTGCGCGAAATCCTCACGGCGAAATAGCCTCTTTCCCCCACAGGCTGGCAGGTAGGGAATAGCCTGCCGCCCGTGGCGTTGAGGGCGCCGCCATCATGCTCAAGCGCTTCGTGGACGTCCGTGACGAGGAGGTGGGGGCGGTCCTCGGAGCGTTCGTCTACTTCTTCACGCTGATGTGCGGCTACGCCATCCTGCGGCCCATCCGCAACGAGATGGGCACCGCCGGCGACGTGAAGCATCTGCCCTGGCTCTTCACCGTCACCTTCGTCGTGATGCTGCTGGCGGTGCCGGCCTTCTCCGCGCTGGTGGCGCGCTATCCCAGGCGCGTGGTGGTGCCGCGCGTCTACCGCTTCTTCCTCGTCAACCTGCTGGCCTTCTTCGTGCTGCTCAAGTGGGGCGTGGCGAAGGAAAGCGTGGCGCGGGCCTTCTACGTCTGGCTGAGCGTCTACAACCTGTTCGTCGTCTCCATCTTCTGGAGCTTCATGGCGGACGTGTTCGCCAGCGACCAGGGCAAGCGGCTCTTCGGCTTCATCGCCGCGGGCGGCACCACGGGGATGATTGCCGGCCCTTTCCTGGTGGGCAGGCTGGCGGAGCCCGTGGGGCCGGTGAACCTCATCCTCCTGTCCGCGGTGATGCTGGAGGTGAGCGCGCAGTGCGTGCGCCGCCTGGGCCACTGGGCGCGGGACGTGCAACACCAGCCCGCCACGCGCGAGGGGCCGGTGGGCGGCGGGATGCTCGCGGGCTTGCGGCTGCTGGTGACGTCGCCGTTCCTGCTCGCGCTGGGGTTGCAGGTGCTCTTGTACGCGGCGACCTCCACGTTCCTGTACTACCAGGAGGTGCAGCTGGTCGCGTCGATGGCGAAGGACGCGGCGGCGCGCACGGCGGCGTTCGCGGACATCGACTTCTGGGTGCAGGTGCTGACGCTGGCCCTCCAGACGCTGGTCACCGGGCGGGTCATCTCGCGTCTGGGATTGGGCGTGGCGATGGCGGTGGCGCCGGTGCTCACGCTGGTGGGCTTTGGGGTGCTCGCGTTCGCGCCGGTGCTGGCGGTGCTCATCGCCGTGAAGTCGCTGAGGGGCGCGAGCCATTACGCGCTGGAGCGCCCGTCGCGCGAAATCCTGTTCACCACGGTGGACCGCGAGGCCCGCTACAAGTCCAAGAGCTTCATCGACACGGTGGTGTACCGCGGCAGTGACACGCTGAGCGCGTGGCTGCAGGGCGGACTCACCGCGCTGGGCCTGGGCATGACGGGCCTGTCGCTGGCGGCCGTGCCCGTGGCCGCGCTGTGGCTCGCGGTGGCCCTGTACCTGGCGCGTCAGCAGCGCACGCGCACCGCTGAGGCAGTCCCGCAGACGACCCTTTCCGGAGGAACCACCGCATGAAGCTGTCCCGAAGAGGCGTGATTCAAGCAGCGGCCGCGCTGGGCGCGGTCCAGGTGTTGGGCTGTGCATCGTCCCCGAAGGCGGGCCCGGCGGCCGGCGATGACAAGGGTGGAGACAGCGCTCCGGGCAAGCCCCTCAACATCCTCATCCTGGGCGGCACCAAGTTCCTGGGCCCCGCGCTGGTGCAGGCGGCGCAGGCGCGTGGCCACACCCTCACGCTCTTCAACCGCGGCAAGACCAACCCGGGCCTCTTCCCGGACGTGGAGAAGCTCCAGGGCGACCGCGACCCCAACAAGGGCGAGGGCCTGAAGGCGCTGGCGGGCCGCAAGTGGGACGCGGTCATCGACACGTCCGGCTACGTGCCGCGCATCGTGAAGGCGTCCGCGGGGCTGCTCGCGCCCAACGTGGGGCAGTACGTCTTCATCTCCAGCGTGTCCGTCTACAAGGAGGTGGCGAAGAAGGACATCAACGAGTCCGACGCCGTGGCCACCATCCAGGACGAGACCGTGGAGGACATCGGCGAAGGGAACTACGGCGCGCTCAAGGCGCTCTGTGAGCAGGCCGCCGAGGCCGCGCTGCCTGGCCGCACGCTCAACATCCGCCCCGGCCTCATCGTGGGCCCGGATGACGGCTCCGACCGCTTCACCTACTGGCCGCTGCGCGTGGCGAAGGGCGGCGAGGTGCTGGCCCCCGGCGACGGCGAGGATCCGGTGCAGGTCATCGACGCGCGCGACCTGGCCGCGTTCATCATCCGGAACGTGGAGCGCCGCACCATGGGCATCTTCAACGTCACCGGCCCGGTCCAGACGATGAAGATGAAGGGCATGCTGGAGGACATCCAGAAGGTCACCGGGGGCGACGCGCGCTTCACCTGGGTGGACGCCACGTTCCTGGATCAGCAGAAGGTGACGTCCTTCGGGGACATGCCCGGGTGGGTGCCGCGCGCCGGACCGGAGGGTGGCCTCGGTGCGGTGAGCATCGCCCGCGCGACGCAGGCGGGGCTCGCCACCCGCCCGCTCACGGACACCGTGCGCGACACGCTCACCTGGTTCCGCGCGCTGCCGCCGGACCGTCAGGAGAAGCTGCGCGCGGGCCTGTCCGCCGAGCGGGAGAAGGAAGTGCTCGCCGCCTGGCACCAGACGAAGGGCACCGCCAAGGCGGGCTGAGCCCACGGCACGGGCTGCCCCGGTCCGGTCCAGGTGGACGGACCGGGAGCGCCCCACCATCGGAACGCACGTGCGGGACGCGCTCGCGCCGCCGCCGTGATGTGATGGGCGTGGCACCCCTTCCACCTGGTGAATCCATGTCGAGCGACGAGAACGTCGACCTGTCGGCCACCCGGCCCGCGGAGTACCTGCGCGAGGGCTTGCTGTCCCCGGAGGGCAAGCCGCGCGAGGGGCTCAACGGCCTGCACTCGCTGGGCATGGCCCACCGTCTGAAGCTGGAGGGCACGAAGCCGGAGACGGTGGCCGCGCTGCTGGCCAGCCTCGTGAAGGCTTCCGGGCGCTTCATCCCGAAGGACCCGCGGATCGTGGACCTGTCGGACGGCGCACGCCAGGAGGTGGCCGCGGCGTGGAGCGCCACGGGGCCCACGGGCACGGGCGTCCTGGGAGAACTGCGCGCGGCCATCCTGCCGTGCGTGGGAAACACGGCGACCCTGGGAGCGATGCTGCTGCACGTGGAGCGGATCCACCGGCAGCTCCTGCTGGTGACGGTGACCCCGCCGGACGCGTGACCTCGGGGGCTTGGGCTCTAGAGCCTGGCTGATGAGCGGCCGGGCGTCCGAGCACGGGGCGGCGGGCAGGCGAGGAACACCGGGTGCTGGCGGGGCGCGTCATGCGTCCTCACCTTTTCCGCCATGGAACGCGACCGGGACAGCAGGCATCACGTGGTCATCGTGGGAGCGGGCTTCGGCGGGCTTCAGGCCGCGAAGGCCCTGGGCAAGGCGGACAGCGTGCGGGTGACGGTGGTGGACCGCTACAACCACCACCTCTTCCAGCCGCTCCTGTACCAGGTGGCGACGGCGGTGCTGAACCCGGCGGACATCTCCGCGCCCATCCGCAGCGTGCTGCACGCGCGCAACACGGAGGTGATGCTGGCGGAGGCGAAGTCGGTGGACACGCGCCGCAAGGTGCTGGTCATCGAGGGCGGGGAGATTCCCTACGACTCGCTGGTGCTGGGCACGGGCGCGACGCACTCGTACTTCAAGCACCCGGAGTGGGACCGGGTGGCGCCCGGCCTGAAGACGTTGGAGGACGCGGTGCGCATCCGCGAGCGCGTGCTGACGGCCTTCGAGGCCGCGGAGCGCGAGTCGGACCCGGTGCGTCAGCGCGAGTGGATGACCTTCGTCATCATTGGCGCGGGGCCCACGGGCGTGGAGCTGGCGGGGGCGCTCGCGTACATGACGCGGCACTCGCTGCCGAAGGACTTCCGGCGCATCGACACGCGCGAGGCGCGGGTGATTCTGCTGGAGGGCCTGCCGCGCGTGCTGAGCGCCTATCCGGAGGTGCTGTCGGAAGCGGCGAAGCGCGACCTGGAGAAGCTGCACGTCGAGGTGCGCACCGGGGCCATGGTGACGGACGTGGACGCGGAGGGCGTCACGTTTGGGGACGAGCACATCTCCACGCGCACGGTGCTGTGGGGCGCGGGTGTGGCGGCGTCGCCGCTGGTGCGCTCGCTGGAGGTGCCGCTGGACCGCGCGGGGCGGGTGAAGGTGACGCCGCTGCTGACGGCGCCGGGCCTGAGTGACGTGTATGTGATTGGCGACGTGGCGGCGGTGGAGCAGCACGGCAAGCCGGTGCCGGGCATCGCGCCGGCGGCGATGCAGATGGGGCGGCACGTGGGGAAGACCATCCGCGACCGGCTGGCGAACCGGCCGCTGCGCGCGTTCCGCTACCACGACAAGGGCAGCTTCGCGGTGATTGGCCGGGGCTACGCGGTGGGCGTGCTCTTCGACAAGTGGCGCATGAAGGGGCTGCCCGCGTGGATGGTCTGGGCGGGCGTGCACATCGCCTACCTCATCGGCTTCCGCAACCGCATCTCCGTGATGCTGAACTGGGGCTACACGTTCTTCACCAAGGGAGGCCGGGACCTGCGGCTCATCACCGGCAAGGTGTCGCCGCGCATGCCCGCCCTGGCGTCGTCCACCCAGGCGCCCGCTTTGCCTCCCGCGCAGCCGGAGCTTCCGGCGCCGCGGTCCGTGCCGGTGCACTGAACCCGTAGGACGTGAGAAGTGGTGCGAAGTCGCCCCGGTGCCTGATGGTGCCGGGGCGATTTCCGTTTTGATCGGGACCCCCTGGCCGTTACGGATCGGCTCCTCGCAGGGCATGCGGGCGTGACGGAGCGGGACAGGGGGGCCCTGGCCATGTCAGCCTGCCGCGATAGGGATGGGTAGGGACGCGCACTGCGGGGGGCCCGACCCCGCGGGTGGGCGGCCGGGGCGG
>NZ_RAWE01000093.1 GCF_003611695.1 Corallococcus carmarthensis
GTTGCGGCCGTGTCCGGCGGAGGCCGCGTGGGTGTTGTCCCAGCGGTAGCCCCGGCTGCCGCGGTCGTAGGAGTAGCCCGCGCCCCACGAGCCGCGCGGGTAGTAGTCGTGCTGGTGGCGCCCGTGGAGGTTGCAGTACGCGCCGCCCAGGGTGGGGTGGTAGTCCCAGTACCAGACCACCGTCGGGCCCCGGTAGTAGTAGACGTCGTCCGTGTAGACGTAGGACGTCTGGGGCGGCTGGTAGTCGTGGACGTGGGCGTAGTCCTCCGGGCACCAGCCGCCGCCGATTTCGTCGGGGACGGGGTGCGCGCCGGCGAACCGGTACTCCGCCACGGGGGCGACGTAGGCCACGCGGCGGACGGGGCGATGCGAGTGGGCCTCGACGACACAGCCGGTCCCCATCAGCAGGGCCAGGGGGACGACCAGGGCGAGCAAGCGGTTCATGACGAATCTCCTGGCACGGAAGTGGACCCCCAAAGCGTCCCGCTCCGCAACCTCTGCCCCCTCCGACGGCCCGACGCTCCGTTAATTCATCCGGAATGCCCGCCCGCCGGGAAGGCGAGGGGCCCGCCTGATATGACATCCGGGTCGCGGCCCCTGGGGTGCCGCACCGGGGAGGCATACGGATGTCGGATGTGGACTTCGGACGCGCGATGGGGGCGTCCTGTGCGCTGCACCCGGGCCGGGAGGCAACGGGTACCTGCGAGCGCTGCGGCAACTTCACGTGCGACACGTGCAGCGACAGCGGCACGTCGCCGCGCTGCCCCACGTGCCGGGAGCGCTTCGGCGCCACGTTCCCGCTGCGGCGGGAGACGTGGACCTTCAACAAGCTGTGGGACGTGTGCTGGGCGGCGTTCCAGCGCGAGTGGGGCATGCTGTCGCTCGCGGTGTTGATCACCCTGGGCGTGAGCTTCGGCGCGCAGCTGCTGATCAACCTGGGCACGGGCATCGGCGCGGCGGTGGACAGCGGCGTCCTCGCGGCGGTGCTGAGCATCGTGGGACTCGTGGCGCAGCAGCTGGTGCAGGGCCTGGTGCAGCTGGGCCTCTTGCGCGTGTGCTTCGACGTGCTGCACGGAGGCCGCGCGGACGTGGCGCGCCTCTTCAGCCAGATGCACAAGGCGGTGCCCTACGCGCTGACCATGCTCCTCGTCTTCGCCATCGTGCTGGTGCCGCTGGCCATCCTGGGCGCCCTGGGCTTCGTCGCGGCCCTGGGCACGGGCCTGCTGTCCGGCTTCAACCTGGACGCGAATGCGTCCCCGAGCGAGTTCTTCGAGGCGCTGCTGCCCATCATGGGCGTGCTGGGGCTGGGCTTCCTGGTGCTGGTGGGGCCGCTCACGTACCTGATGCTGCCGCTGTACCTGGTCCAGCCGGAGCTCGCGTACGACGACGTGCCGCCCTCGCCCGTGGAGGTGCTGCGCCGCAGCTGGGAGGCCGCGCGGGGCCAGCGTCTGGCCATGCTGGGCGTGGGGCTCGCGGCGGGGGCCGTCATGGTGGCGGGGTTCTTCGTGTGCTGCGTGGGCTTCATCCCCGGCATGGCGCTGGCACAGCTGCTCACCGCCGGGATGTTCCTGTCCCTGCGCTCCCCACGGCAGGACGCCGCGGCGCCCTTCCCGGGCTGAAGACGCGGGAAGCAAGGCGCGCCTTCGCGACAGAGGCGAAGGCGCGCGGGGATGCGGCGGCTTTCAGTGCACCAGCCGCTCGGAGGAACCCGAGCGGGGCACGGCGACCTTGCCCAGGCACGCGAGGATGTGCTCGCGGTACTCGGACAGCTCGCGCAGGCCGCACAGCATCCACCGGCCGCCAATCACCAGCGAGGGCACGCCGCGCACGCCGCGGCTGCCGGCCAGCCGGTGCTCGTCGTAGATGAGCCGGCGCGTCTCTTCCGAACGGAAGGCCGCGGAGAACTGGTTCATGGACAGGCCCACGCGCGACGCCAGCTCGAACACCACGTCCGAGCGCGACACGTTGACGCCCTGCTCCAGCGCCGCGCGCTGCATGGACCGGGCGAGGAAGGCCCTCGCCTGTGGCCCCTGCAACCGCGCCGCCTCCAGTGCCGCCAGCGCCGGAACACTGGAGCGCGGCGGATCACCGCCCAGCCACAGGTCCGTGGAGAGCAGCGAGGCGGTGGGGTCGGGTTCGCGCTGCGCGCGCTTCACCTCTTCCACCAGCCCGCGCACTTCACGCTCCGTGGGCAACACGTCGTGCAGACGCAAGGGGTAGGGACGCACGCTCCAGCGGACGGCGTCGCCAAACTCCTGGCGAAGCACCTCCAACCGTTGGTCGGCGAGGTAGCACCAGGCGCAAAGCACATCCTGGTAGACGGTGATCTGCAGCGGCTTGTGCAGCGTTTTCATCGGGGGTCGCCAGATTAGAGGCGCATCCCCACCGCTGCCAACACCCCCGGACAATCCACGCCCGGATGCATTCCCGTATTCCTGAGGAGCATCCAAGGCACCGTGCGGTGCGTGAAGCCCCGCCGCATGCCATGGAGCAGGCGGGCAGGCACAGGGACACTGCTCGCGTGCTTGCTGTCACCCCAAGATCAGGACGCGCGGCCCGCCCTTGCAACCAACGCGCTGCCCCGGGTCCCCGCGTACACCAACGCGTGCTCCACGATGTGGCCCGCGATGTCCTGGCCGGTGGCGCCCTCCAGGCCCTCGAAGCCGGGGCTGGAGTTGATCTCCATCAGGCGCGGGCCTTCGCGGCCCTCCAGCATGTCCACGCCCGCGACCTCCAGGCCGATGATGCGCGCCGCCTTCACCGCGGCCTCCACGTAGGCGGGAGGCAGGGTGATGGCGCGGCCCTCGCCGCCGCGGTGGATGTTGGAGCGGAACTCGCCCTTCTTCGCCTTGCGGCGCATGGCGCCCACCACGGTGTCGCCCACCACCAGCGCGCGCACGTCGCGGCCCTCGCTCTCCGCGACGAACTCCTGGAGGACGATCTCCTGGCCCAGGTCCCAGAAGGTGTCGAGGATGGTCTGCACCTCCGGCAGCGTGTGGGCGATCATCACGCCCACGCCCTGGGTGCCCTTGATCAGCTTGATGATGACGGGCAGTCCGCCCACCTCCTGCACCAGCTTGCGCACGTTACCGCGGTCGTGCGCCATCACCGTGCGGGGCATGTCCAGGCCCGCGCGGGCCAGGAACTGCAGCGCGCGCAGCTTGTCGCGGCTGCGCGCGATGGCCGTGGGCGGGTTGAGCACCGGCACGTCCATCATCTCGAAGTGGTTCACCACCGCCAGGCCGTACGCGGTGATGGACGCGCCGATGCGCGGAATCACCACGTCCACGCCCTTCACCTCCGCGCCGCGGTAGGTCATGCGCGGCTTGCCGCGGGCCAGCAACAGGCAGCAGCGCAGCGTGTCGAAGACGAGCGCACGGTGGCCCCGGGCCTTGATGGCCTCCACCAGCCGGCGCGTGGAGTACAGCGAGCGCTTGCGGGACAGGATGGCGACGGTCTTCTTCGCGCGGGGCCGCTTGGGTCGCGGCGCGTCACCGCGCTCGGGTGCCTGTGCGCCAGGCGGAACGGGCGCCTTCTTCGACTGGACTTTTCGGGGGGGCATGCGGGGCGCGGGACACTAGCACGCACGGGCGTGGAGGCACGGCACGTGGGCACCCTTTGCTATCCTCGCGTTCACTGATGACCGCACCGAACCCGCATCCCGACGACATCCACACCAATCCAGGAGACGTCGGCCTCGAGCTGTCGTCCCAGTCCCCCCTGTTGGGGGAGACGCTGGTGGTGGATCCGCGCGCCACCGTGAAGCTGCACAAGTGCCGGCTCCTGGTGACGTCGGGGCCGGACACCGGGCGCTCCATGGCCAGCGACAAGGAGCGGCTTCGCTGCGGCGCCCACCCGGGCAACGACCTGGTGCTGGTGGAGGACCGCACCGCCAGCCGCCACCACTTCGAGGTCCAGTACACCGAGCGCGGCTACCTCCTGGTGGACCTGAACTCCACCAACGGCACCTTCCTGGACGGCCGCCGCATCGAGCGCGCCTACCTGTCCCCGGGTTCGCAGATCCGCGCCGGCTCCTCCGTCATCACCTTCGCTCCGCTGGATGAAGAGGTGGCGGTGGAGCCCGACCGCGAGGGCGAGCTGTGCGGCATGGTGGGGCAGAGCGTGAAGATGCGGCAGGTGTTCGGGCTCATCAAGCGCATCGCGCCCATGGACGTGTCCGTCATCATCCAGGGGGAGACGGGCACGGGGAAGGAGCTGGTCTCCAGCGCCATCCACGAACTGTCCGGCCGCAAGAAGGGCCCCATGGTGGTGCTGGACTGCGGCGCCATCCCGCCCAACCTCATCGAGTCCGAGCTGTTCGGCCATGAGAAGGGCGCCTTCACCGGCGCGACGTCCAGCCGCCCCGGCGCCTTCGAGCGCGCGCAGGGCGGCACCATCTTCCTGGACGAACTGGGCGAGCTGCGCCTGGACCTGCAGCCGAAGCTCCTGCGCGTGCTGGAGAACCGCGAGGTGCGCCGGGTGGGCGGCAACGACGTCATTGAAGTGGACTGCCGCGTCATCGCCGCCACCCACCGCGATCTGGTGAAGGAGATCGCCGCGGGCAACTTCCGCGAGGACCTCTACTTCCGCCTGTCCGTCATCCACATCCAGCTGCCGCCGCTGCGCCAGCGCCGGGACGACATCCCGCTCATCCTCAAGCGGGCGCTGGCGGAGCCGGAGGTGGTGGAGACGCACGGCCGCAAGCGCTTCTCCGCGGAGGCCCTGGGGCTGCTCATGGCCTACGCCTGGCCCGGCAACGTGCGCGAGCTGATGAACGTCCTCTCCCACGTGCTGACCTTCTCCGACGAGGGCGAGGAGATATTGCCCTCCCACCTGCCCCCGCGCGTCCGGGGCCAGGCCCGCGAGGGGCCGCTGCCCTTCAACGAGCACCTGGCCTTCAAGGATGCCAAGGAGCAGCTCCTGGAGAACTTCGAGCGCGAGTACGTCACCAGCGTCCTCACCCGCTGCGAGGGCAACCTGTCCCGCGCCGCTCGGGAGAGCGGGCTGCACCGCAAGTCCATCGAGCGGCTGGTGAAGAAGTATCAGCTCGACGCCAAGGGCCTGAAACCCCGCTGAAACATCGCCGTTGCACGGTTTTTTCACCGGGGGTGTCGCATCCCAGGAAGTTTCCATGGAGCCCGTCCTCTGCGACACTCCACGCCCCCCCTTCGGACCCCGACGCAGTGTGTCGGCGGTCACTTGACGGATACTGCGAGATTCCCCCATCCCGCAGGATGAGCTTCTGTATGAGCGCACGATCCCCCCGTGAAGCAGCCGAGTCCGGCCAGGCCCTGGTAGAGGCCGCGCTGTCGCTGCCTCTGGTCGTGTTCCTGATCCTCGGTGCGTTGCAGCTCTTCCTGATGATGCAGGCGCGGGTGATGACGCACTACGCGGCCTTCCGGGCGACGCGCGCGGGCAGCGTGGCGCACGGGGACTGCGAGCGGATGACCCACGCGGCCATCCTGGCGCTGATTCCGACCTTCCACTCGTTCATGGGGCAGGGGACGGGGTCGCTCAACGGTCCGCTGGGCCGCGGCGCGGGTTCGGACGCGCCCCGGCTGCTGGCGGATGCGTTCGCGGCGCGGATGAACAACCGCTACGCGGGCTCTGGCGGTCCGGGCCCCGGCATGGACGGCGTGCACAACCGCAGCATCGTCTGGATCCTGCGGGACCTGGCGGGCGGCGGCGTGGACAGCCCCGAGGACAGCGACTTCGATCGGCCGGGGCACCTGCGGCGGCTGGAGGTGCAGCTGGTGTTCTGGTACCCGCTGCGCATTCCGTTCGCCAACTGGGTGATGTCGCGCATGTTCCTGGCGCACTTCGGCCTGCGTCCCTACACGGACGCGAACCCGCTGCTCGTCGCCGAGCGCAACGCCAACTGGAACAGCGGTGAAGTGACGACGTCGCACGTGCTGGACGGCGAGCTGGCCGCGGAGCTGGCGGACCGCGTGAACGCCCGGCAGTACGTCTTCCCCATCATCACCACGTTCACCATGCGGATGATGACGCCCGTGAAGTCGCGTTTCTTCGCCACCATGAACTGTCCCCGGTGAAAGCCATGAAGCGCTCCTCCCCCCAGCGCGGTCAGACCCTGGTCCTGTTCGTCCTCAGCATGCTGCTGCTCTTGCTGATGGTGGCCCTCACGCTGTCGTTCACCATGAAGGTGCGCGAGCGCATCGAGGTGCAGACGGTGGCGGACGCGGCCGCGTACTCCAACGCGGTGGCCACGGCGCGCACGTTCAACACGCTCGCCGTCTCCAACCGCGCGGAGATCGCCCACATGGTGGCGAACGCCGGCGCGGCCAGCCTGCTCAGCTGGGCGAGCCTCTACCGGGGCGAGTTGAACGCGGCGAAGATTGGCTACGGGGCGTGGCTGCCCGTCTATCAGGCGTTCGCCACGGCGGGGTGCCCCTGCGCCTGGAGCAACGGCTTCTGCGCCCGCATGTGCCAGTGCGGTCTGCGCGGAGTGGGTGACCTGGGGCGGCTGATTGGCACGCTGCAGCGCGAGGACATGCGCGTGGAGGCCGTGTTCCAGGCGATGGATCCGATGGTGGGCCTGCAGATGCGCCTGCACCAGGTGGCGGCGGGTGCGCTGTATGCCTCCTCCCTGGCGGACTACATGAGCCTCGAGGACAAGGTGGGCGACCAGGAATTCGCCAACGACATCCTGGGGGACCTGGTGCCGGGGAAGAACCCGCGCGACGCGGGGTGGTTGGCGCCGTCCGCGGGCAACGTCTCCCGGAACGAGCTGGCGGACAACACGGCGTGCCTGGGTGGCGGCGCGGTCTGTGATCCGCTGCCGCTGACGGTGGCCCACGCCGTGGACGCGGCGATGGGCAGCCGTGGCTTCACCTTCGTCACGTCGCGCTTGCTCCAGCAGTACGTCGCGCACGAGGCGAACCTGGCCTTCGTCATTCTGCCTCCGGACATCGTCACGCTCCCGTTCGCGGCGGGCACGGCCCACTTCGGCAAGCCGATCCTCCAGTACTCGTTCCTTCCCCCCTACGCTCCCGCCGTCTCGGCCGAAGACGAGGGCGTCGTGGCCTTCATCTACAACCACATCGCGCATGGCGGTGGGCCGCCGTGCCCGGTGATGGTGGGCGGCACGGTCCCGACCATGGCCTTGTTCGCGGCCTCGGGTGGCATCATGCCCACGCCCACGCATATGTGGCTGGGCGGCACGGACCCGGCGCCCTTCGCGCGGCACATGCTGGCGCCGTGTCTGGGCGGCCCGTCCAGCTGCCCGGGCATCTGGCCGCCGTTCATGGACTACAACCTGACGGAGCTGTGGCCCAACGGCGCGGACAACAACTACGGGCAGCCGAAGAACTTCGCGGTCATCCAGCGCGACCGCAGCACCATGTCCGCCATGCAGCAGGACCCGTGGAACCTGGCGTTCCGCTTCCGCTTCAAGGCGAGCAACCCGAACCCGAACGCGGGCAGGTTCGACAACACCACCGTCACCATGGCGGACGGCGTCACGCCGCTGGGCATCCAGACGGCGCTGTCCACGGGCATCGCGTACTACCACCGTGGCCGCAGCCTGGGCATCTCCCACTGGAGTGAGCCGCCCAACCTGCTCAACCCGTATTGGCGCGCCACACTGGTGCCGGTGGACACGGACGAGTCGGGTCTGGATGACGCCATCAACGCGTTGGGGGCCAGCTCTCCTGCCTCCGCCGCCACCATCCAGGAGCTGCGGCGCGTGGGCTTCAAGGGGTTCCAGTGATGCACAGCCACCTTCGTCGTCACCGCCGGCAGGCGCGGGGCCAGTCCATCGTCGAGGCGGCCCTCGGCGTCACGCTGTTCATCACCATCCTGGTGTTCGGCATCCACTTCGCGGAGGTGGGCTTCCTGTCGCTGAAGGTGCAGGAGGCCGCCGTGTCCGCGCTGTGGAACGGCACGCACGGAGAGATGCACGACATCCCTGCGGACTATGGCGAGGCGCATGACTCCATGCGGCGCGCGGGCGAGGACGCGCAGGCGCGGTACGCGGACTTCAACGGCCTGTCGTCCGTCAACCACGGTGACACCATCACGCAGGTGTTCACGCGGGGCTCGGACCTGCGCGTGAGCTGCGACCGCAACGGGGGCCTGGACTGGGATGGCCCCGTGCTGACCCGGCTGATCTACCGCGACGAGGGCGGCACGGCGTGCACGTCCCAGGCGAACCTGAGCTCCTGGAACATCCCCACCCGGTTCCTGGACCAGAGCTCGGAGACCGGCCTGTACAACGAGCAGCACCAGGACGCGGCCAACGCCAACATCCAGGTGTGTGGCATTGGCCGCGCGGTGGGTGGCACCTGCCGGGGCCGCTTCTCCATGCTCGTGGATGACTGGGGCCTGTCGAACGAGCTCGAATCCTCCATGTGTGTCCTGTTCCAGGACCTGCCGCTGCCGTGCACCAACGGGCCGTTCTACGCGGCCACGAAGGGCGTCTACGAGCCCACCACGCTGCTCATCCCGACCTACGCCAGCTTCCTGGCCATGGACGCCCTCTTCATGAATCCGCTGCCGCCCCTGGTCTTGATGCAGCGGGAGAACACCTTCTGGATGAGCGCGGCGGGTGAGGAGAGCCAATTCATGCAGGCCTTTATGAGGCCCGCGCCCCTGGGCAACCTGTGGAACACGTCGCCCGGCGCTCTGATTGGCATCACCACGCCCCATTACGGTCTGGGCTATCTGGACCGCAATGGCTGTTTCCTTGGAAAGGATTGCTGAAGATGAAGATGCGAAGCCTGCTGTCGGGTGGAGTGCTGGCGTTGGTGCTGGGTGTGTGCCTGACGGCGTCTCCCGCGCGCGCGGACAGCAATTCGTGCAACACGGACTGCGCGACGAAGAACGGGGACACGCTCAACGCCTGCATCACCGCCTGTCCGGCGCCGGGCAGCCCGGGTGACGCGAAGGACAGCAGCCGCACCTGCTCCGCGCGCTGCGCCCAGAAGTTCCAGGCCCAGTTCAACCAGTGCAAGGCCCGCTGCCCCAAGCCGGAGGGCGACACGGGTCCGAAGTCGGGCAAGTCCGTCAAGGCCGCGCGGTCGCACCGGCAGTAGGAAGGAACCGGGGATGAAGCGTTTGATCGGGCGCTGGAGCCTGTTGCTGGCGCTGGTGGGGGCCGCCCCCGCGTGGGCCCAACGGGCCAACTTCACCTGGGACATCCCCAAGACCGTCAGCGTCGTGGATGTGCCGGGGCAGGTGGACGCCAATGGCGTGCCGGTGAAGCTGCTCGCGGTGCGCAGCAAGGAGAAGGCGCAGGTCATCCTCCAGAGCGTGGTGGACCGCTTCCAGTCCTGGGGCTTCTCGGTGCAGGAGGCGTACAAGCAGCCGCAGCTCTTGCGCGAGCCCATGGTGACGGGCCTCGACACGCGCAACTTCATCTCCTACACGGCCATCCTCCAGGTGAACCCGGACGGCACCACCACGGTGTTCCTGGGCCAGGCGAACCTGGCTGCGGCGAAGGCCCCGCAGCCGGCCGGGCTGCCCGTCTTCCCTGGCGGCGCCGGGGTGCTGACGGCGCAGACGGAGGGCTCGCACACGGTGAGCTACTCGGTGCCGGGCAAGACGACCGCGGAGGTGGAGGCCTTCTACCGCGAGGTGCTCACCAAGGCGGGGTTCAAGGAGATCCAACCCCGCGTGTTCAAGTCCTCCACGGAAGAGGTCTCGCTCACCCTGGGCGTCACCAAGGAAGGGCCGGTGGCGGTGCGGCTGGTGCGCCGGGCCGCGGCGTCGGACGATGGATTGACCCCGGGCGAGTGACGCCATCGGGCAAGGGAAGACGAGAGCGACATGAAGACGCGTATCGCGGTGCGGGGCTGGCTGGGACTGATGGCGCTGGGCGCGGTGCTGGTGGCACCCCAGGCGCTCGCGGAGTCGTGCGACGACAAGTGCGCCATCACCGCCGCCTCCTCGCTCACGGCCTGTACGAACAAGTGCTCCGCGAAGAGCAAGGCGTGTATCGACCGCTGCACGAAGAAGTTCCAGGACGCGAAGGCGAAGTGCTCCAAGAAGTGTCCCAAGGGCAAGGGCAAGTCCACGCCGCACACGCACGACGACCACGACGAGGAGTGAGTCGGCGCGTGTGATTGAAGGACCGGCGGGAGGGTGTTACGGGCGCTGCAAGCCATGAGCGACGCCCCCTCCCGCAAGGACCTCGACGCCACCGTCCACCTGCCGCGCACGGAGTTCCCCATGAAGGGGAACCTGGGCCAGCTCGAACCACGCCTGCTCGCCTGGTGGCGAGAGCAGGACGTGTGGAAGCAGCTGCTCGCGAAGAACGCGGGCCGTGAGCCCTTCGTGCTGGCGGACGGCCCGCCGTACGCCAACGGCCACCTGCACGCCGGGCATGCGCTCAACAAGGTGCTGAAGGACATCGTGGTGAAGTTCCGGAACCTCTCCGGACGCCCGTGTGACTTCATCCCCGGCTGGGACACCCACGGTCTGCCCATCGAGCAGGCGGTGGAGAAGCGCCTCAAGGAACAGAAGCTGGACAAGCGCACGTTGTCGCGCGACGCGCTGCTGGAGCGCTGCCGCGAGTACGCGCTGGAGTTCGTGGACATCCAGCGCGCGGAGTTCCAGCGGCTGGGTGTCTTCGGAACGTGGGACGAGCCCTACCGGACGCTCGACTTCAGCTACGAGGCGCAGGAGGTGCGCGAGCTGGCCGCGTTCGCGCGCCGGGGCATGCTGTACCGGCGCAAGAAGCCCGTGGCGTGGTGCCTCCAGGACCAGACCGCGCTCGCGGAAGCGGAGGTGGAGTACGCGGAGCACACCTCGCCGTCCGTGTACGTGGCCTTCGACGCGGGGCCGGAGCTGGTGGATCGGCTGTCTCAGCTGAAGGGGCAGCGCGTGTCCTTCGTCATCTGGACCACCACGCCCTGGACGCTGCCGGCGAACCTGGCCATCGCGGTGAACCCCACGTTCGAATACGTCTTCTACCGGCTGGAGGACCGGGTCCTCTGCGTGGCGAAGGACCTGCTGGCGAAGGTGCTGGCGGAGGTGAAGTCGGACGAGCTCGCCGTGAAGCACGTGCAGCTCCCCACGGGGGAGGTGTCGTCACCGGCGCTGGTGGATGCCTCCCGCATCCTCGCGTACGCGACGGGCGAGGACCTGGAGCACGTGACGTATCAGCACCCGTTCCTGGAGCGGCAGGGGCGCGTGGTGCTGGGCGAGCACGTCACGCTGGATGCGGGCACGGGGCTGGTGCACACGGCGCCGGGACATGGCCAGGAGGACTACGAGGTCGGCCTCAAGTACGGCCTGGACATCTACAACCCGGTGCGCGCGGACGGCCGCTACGACGACACGGTAGGCGAGGTGCTCGCGGGCCGGCGCGTGTTCGAGGCGAACCCGGTGGTGCTGGACCTGCTGGTGCAGCGGGGCGCGCTGCTCAATGACAGGTCAGACACCCTCACGCACAGCTATCCGCACTGCTGGCGCTGCCACCAGCCGGTCATCCAGGCGGCGACGTACCAGTGGTTCATCCCGATGGACGCGCTGTTCCACGGCACGCAGACGTTCCGGCAGGTGGTGCTGGAGCAGGTGGACAAGGTCCAGTGGGTGCCGTCGTGGGGACAGTCGCGGATCCGTGGCATGCTGGAGGGCCGCCCGGACTGGTGCATCAGCCGGCAGCGCAGCTGGGGCGTGCCCATTCCCATCGCGTACTGCGACGGATGCGACGACGCGGTGGCGTCCCCGGAGGTGATGGAGCGGGTGGCGGCGGCGGTGGAGAAGGAGGGCGCGGGCGTGTGGTACCGCACGCCGGTGAAGGAGTTCCTCGGGGAGGACTTCACGTGTCCGCGCTGCGGCAAGGGCGAGTTCCACCGCGAGACGGACATCCTGGATGTGTGGTTCGACTCGGCGTGCATGGCGTCCGCGGTGCTGGAGAAGCGGCAGCGCGTCCCGGCGGACCTGTTCCTGGAGGGGAGTGATCAGCACCGGGGCTGGTTCCATTCCTCGCTGCTGGTGTCGGTGGGCACGCGCGACGTGGCGCCCTACAAGGCATGCCTCACGCATGGCTTCGTGGTGGATGGCCAGGGCGAGAAGATGTCCAAGAGCCGGGGCAACACGGTGGCGCCGGACAAGGTCATCCAGCAGTACGGCGCGGAGGTGCTGCGCCTGTGGGTAGCGGCGAGCGACTACCGCAACGACGTGCGCCTGTCGGACGCCATCCTCAAGGGCCTGTCGGAGGGCTACCGGAAGATCCGCAACACGTTGCGGTACGCGCTGGGCAACCTGCAGGACTTCGACCCGGCGAAGGACGCGGTGGCTGGGGATGCGCTGTTGCCCCTGGACCAGTGGGCGCGCGGACGGCTGGCACAGGTGGCCGCAAGGGTGCGGCAGGCGTACGAGGATTATGAGTTCCACCTCGTCTACGCGACGGTGGTGGACTTCTGCGCCAATGATTTGTCGGCCGTGTACTTCGACATCCTGAAGGACCGGCTCTACACGGCGAAGCAGGACGGTCCCGCGCGGCGGGGTGCGCAGACGGTGCTGCACGAGGTGCTCACGGTGCTGCTGCCGCTGCTGGCGCCGGTGATGAGCTTCACGTCGGAAGAGGCCTGGCAGCACCTGCCGGGCGAGCGCGCGAAGAGCGTGTTCCTGGCGGGCTTCGCGGATGTGCAGGCCACGATGCCGCCGGAACTGGAGGCGCGCTACGCGAAGCTCTTCGCGGTGCGCAGCGCGGTGCAGGGCGTGCTGGAGGTCGCGCGGCGGGACAAGCGCATCGGTGCGTCACTGGAGGCCCGTGTTGTGCTGAGCGCCACGGGCGCGGTGCGGGAGGTGCTGGAGGCGAACCTCGCGGAGCTGCCCGGGCTGTTTATCGTGAGCCAGGTGGAGTTGGCGGAGGCTCCGTCCGAGGCTGCGAAGGCGCTGGAGGTTTCACAGGCCTTCGGTGACGGTGCGTCGCTTTCCGTGGAGGTGCTGCCGGCTCACGGCCAGAAGTGCCCACGCTGCTGGGTGTATTCCGATGCGGTGGGGCAGGGCGGGGACGTGTGCCTCAAGTGCCGTGAGGCATTAGGCTGAACTCTTGATGAAGCCGAACCCCACAGGCCTCCAGGGCCTGTGGGGTTGAAACCGTGAAAGTGTGGGCAGTTCGCCAGTCAGAACTACTTCGTGGTCCTGATGCGAGTGCAGGGCGGACCGGATTCCGTTCCCCCGAACCATTTGGGATGATTGTGTCTGTCATTGACGCAGATCTTCTTGATGCACTCGCCTCTCCCGGATGCGGCAGACCCATGCCGATTTTCGCCCAGCCCGTTGAATCCAGTTCCCTCGGTGGTGGAGCACAAAGTGAGCCCAAGGGGCTCCTCATGCTCGTCAGTCAGTGAATGCCTGATGTGCCGCTGTCCTGGCGGGTTGGGTTTGATTAATGCCTGCGCAGAATAGCGCATCAGGCAGTCATGAGCCCCACTGAATACGCTTTGTGTTCCATCTTGTGCGCAGCGGGCAGCAACATTGAATCGCTGAATCTTCGGTGCGAACGCTTCAGGCTGCTTGGGCTGCAGGAACGACGAGGGAGAATAGATCATCTCCACGATGTCTCCTGTTGCGTAGCCTGATGGATCAAGAACCTTCTCGCTGGTGCTCGCAATTTCGCTACCATCTACAGTCGTCGTCCATTCGACTTTGAGGAGTCCACCTTCACCGTGATGGGGGACGTTGGCGGAATGGGCGAGTTCATGCGCAACAGTGTGCTCAAAAAGTGTCGGCTGCGACTCAGAATTAGACAGGTTAGCTGAGATGCCGACGTACTCAATGTTGCCAGGAGTGCTTGCTCCGCCTGGGGTCTTTGAAGTGCCACTGCCATCGGTGAGCCATCTCAAGATAACGAAGTGTTGGTCGTTGAGATGGGCAACCTGACCATGATTCGCATTGATGAGACGAGTGGAGGGATTGCCTTCTGCCTCCTTGAGTTGGTGGACCTTGAGCCCGGTGACGTTGGTGAAGCGGTTGATTCCATCGACGATGCCAGGAGGAGTACCAATCCGGTTGACGAGGAAGTAGTCAACGTCGTCAGGATTGGTCCTGGAGTGGATTCCGTTGATGATGAACCCTCGATACTCCTCTTGGAGTGTCAGTCCGTCGCCCCCCTCTTTCGGGTCGCGATGGCCACGGCCTCCCGGGAGAAGCTCACTGTCGTCGTCATCGCCAAGACCGAAGGCCCCTTTCATCTCGATCCATGTCCTGGCGATCTTTGAGTTCTCAGCGCGCCTGGGAATCCGCAAGGGTTCGTTCAGGGCGAGTTCAGGATCGGTTCCCCCGCCATAAACCTTCGCGAGGACGACGGATTGGATGACCTTGCCGTTGGGGAGCTTGGCCACCGCCCGGATGCTGCCGTAGGCGCCGTAGTCGAAGCTGGACACCATCGCGTAGGCATAGGTCGAGTACGAACCTTCGGGTGTCCTGAGCTTGTTCTTGTCCTCGACGACGTAGCCTGGATTCTTGCTTTCTTCGAACTGAAGATCCTGTGGACTGTCCGCGGCCCCCTCGACTGGCATGTTCATGGCAATGCCATCAATGCTCGACGAGTCGAGAAAGAAAGTGATTTCGCTGGCGGCATCTGGGGCTGTGGGGACCAGCGGAACAAGCGCGGCCCTCACGCGAATGAAACTCCCCGCGGCAGGAAGTTCGCCCGGGTTGGCGAGGCTATTGGGAAGGGGACTCTGGGGACCAAAGGGAAGCCAGGTGTCGTAGTCCTCTGCATCCAAGACAAGCTGGACTTCGGTTTCCTCTGGCCAGAGATCCCACGAGATCTCCCACTCAATGGGTTTCGCGCCCCACTCGACGGGGGAGGGCATGCTTGAAACGACTGCCCCATTCACCGTGATGAACTGCTTACGGCCCTTGAGATGCAAGGGTTCATCTACGCCAGGGAGTGGGAAGGTGAAGAAGTCCGCAGGGAACACGCTGGGAAACATGGGGCCAGCGACCTCAGACGGATAGGTTTGATCCAAGAATCTCGCAACGGCAGCGCAGCTGAGAAGGGTTCCCTGGTCGGTATAGCCTTTGAACTGGATGGTGGAGTCAGAAGGGAACGTCATGTGAGGTGTTGCGAAGGCGCTGGCTGTCTCCGCACATTTCCCCTCGTTTGATTCCACCACACCTTCATTGCCAGACACAACATAGCTGGACGACAGGTTGTAGAAGCCTGAGTCGACGCTGCCGAACCCCATGGAGAGGAAAGGAATCATTATGACCCGCAGAGGGGCCTGATAGAAAAGGCTGTCCGACCAGGTGAGGTTATTGGCCGGTTCACCGATGCTGCCGACCGAGCGGGTCTTGACGCGGTAGGTGCCGACCCAATTGGTGACGGCAAGGACCCGGTCCTTGGGCGTTTCGAGCGCTTGAAGCACGAACCCCGAGGGGGTGGATTCTTGGGAGGGTTTGTCTTGGCCTGTGCAGGCCGCGAGGAATGCAAGACCCATGATGAGGCAATGGCGAGGGGGTAATTTCATGCTTGGGGTACTGGTCTCCAAATGGGGGTCTGTCGTTGCAGGCATTCAGACGCTCCCCCACCCAATCCCTGAGCTTTGCCTTTAAATTATTTCCAGGCGTCTGTTTTTCAGGTGGACTGTTCCAGCTTGCGCAGCGTGTCCACCAGGTTTTGCATGCGTTCGTGATGCGTGCCGGGCCAGAAGACGCGCTGGCAGCCGGGGCACTGTTGGAAATGGCTGTGGCGTTGGGCCACGCCTTCCGGCACACGGCCCTGCACTTCGTCCGGGGTCGCGGTGGACAGCGGCGCGTTGCACGCGATGCAGCGGGAGAAGGGCCTCATGCGCGACGTCAGGCCGTACCTCCGCACCACCTCCACCAGCTGGTGCGCGGGATCCGTGGCTCGCGGGTAGTAGCCCTGCACCACCTCTGAACGCTTCAGCACGCCCAGGTCCCTGGTGAGCAGCACTCGCGACTCGTCGTGGGACAGGCGTGCCAGCAGGTCGTCCGCGTAGTCGTTGCGCCAGAGCGTGTCGAAGCCGAGCATCCGCAGGAAGCCCGACAGCCTCCCCAACCCCACGTCCAGGATGAAGCGAGGCATCTCCGGGAGCGGCGATGCCAGGTGCGCTTCCTTCGCCACCTGCGGCACCGGGACGGAGGCCGGATACACGTCCAGGTTCGTGTCCGCCTCCGCGCGATGCCCGAAGCCCACCGGCTTTCCGTCCACCAACACCACGTCCACCTCCGGGTGCGGTGGCCCCAGCGATTCGATGAGGTCCTTCACCGACGGGCTGCCTTGCAGCACGTGCGTGAACGCCTGCTCCCGGCGCTCCGGCGCGACGAAGTCATTCAGTGCGCCGTGGAACCGCACCGTGAGCTGCCGTGCTGACATCGTGATCTCCTCACGTCCTGCTGCGTCGTCGCTCTGCGTCGTGATGTCTTTCGTTGAATCCAAGCCTTCCCCGGCTACAGGACGCCGAAAATCTCGGATTCTTGAAAGGCAGAGGTCGCAATCCTCACGGGCCGTCAGGGGACAGCCTTCCTGCAAACTTCTATAATCACGGGCCAGTCGGCGTGCCGAAGCCGATGGGTCACCCCCTCGACACCCTCGGAAGCAAGGATCCAGGCCCTGTATGGCAATGAAGCTCCCCCCGTTCCTCCGCCCATTTGTAGCGCTGGGTTTCCTGGCGCTCGCTTGCGGCCCGGGTGACGAGCCCATCACGCCCCCGGACTCGGGGACCTCTGTCGATGCCGGCTCCGGGAACGACGCGGGCAGCACCGCGGACGCGGGCAGCACCGCGGACGCGGGCAGCACCGTGGACGCGGGTCAGTCCACGGATGACGCGGGCACCACCGTGGATGCCGGATCCGATGTGGACTCGGGTCCCAATGACGCTGGCACCACGGTCGACGCGGGCTCGACGGTGGATGCGGGCTCGACCGTTGACGCGGGCTCTTCGACCGACGCGGGTTCTGCCACGGATGCCGGTTCCGCGATCGACGCGGGCTCGACGGTGGACGCGGGCTCGACCGTCGACGCGGGTTCTTCGACCGATGCGGGTTCTTCGACCGACGCGGGCTCGGCCACGGACGCCGGTTCCGCCACGGACGCGGGCTCCCCCACTGACGGCGGCTCCTCGAGCGACGCGGGCACGGATGGTGGTTCGGACTCCGACGGTGGCTACACGCAGATCCGCCTGATGGCCGCCAATCTCTCCAGCGGCAACGGCCAGGACTACGACCCGGGCCACGGCATCCGGCTGATGCAGGGCGTGAAGCCCGACGTCGTGATGATCCAGGAGTTCAACTACAAGACGGACTCCGCTGCGGACATCCGCACCATGGCGGACATGGTCATCGGCTCGGGCTCCTACTACCACCGCGAGACCGGCGCGCAGATCCCCAACGGCATCATCAGCCGCTACCCCATCATCGAGTCGGGCGAGTGGACGGACAGCAAGGTCTCCAACCGCGACTTCGCCTGGGCCCGCATCGACATCCCCGGGCCGCATGACCTCTGGGCCGTCAGCGTGCACCTGCTCACCACCAGCTCCGGCAACCGCTCCGCGGAAGCCACGCAGCTCGTGGGCTACATCAAGGCGAAGATCCCCACGGACGACTACCTGGCCATCGGCGGCGACTTCAACACCGACACCCGCTCCGAGGCGTGCTTCACCACCTTCAAGCAGGTGGTCAACACCTCGGGCCCGTACCCCGCGGACAAGAACGGCAAGGACGGCACCAACTCCACCCGCAGCAAGCCCTACGACCACGTGCTCGTGGACGACGACCTGCGCCAGTACCAGGTGTCCACCGTCATCGGGAGCAGCACCTTCGCCAACGGACTGGTGCTCGACAGCCGCGTCTTCACGCCCATCTCGGACATCTACCCGGCACTCAACACCGACAGCGGCGCGGCCAGCATGCAGCACATGGGCGTCGTGAAGACGTTCCTCACGCCCAACTTCTAGCGGGCACCCGGCAGGCAACGCGGGCCGGTCATCGGGAAGCTCCCGGTGTCCGGCCCGTGCCTTTTCAGAAGCTCCACTTGTGCTTGTTCTTCGCGATGAAGCGCCCCACCGGCGGGATGCGCGCGATGAGCGGCGTCAGCACGAACACGGCCGCCAGCCGCAGAGGCTTGACCGCCTGCGACGCGATGTAGGCCGCGCCCCACGCGCCCGCCTGCGCCCCGGTCCCCTGGGGCTGGAAGCCGGCCCGGATGGCCGCCCAGAAGCCCACGATGACCAGGCCGAAGATGAGGTAGTTCACCGCGATGGCCAGCGGCCCGTACTCCACCAGCAGCGCCTTGAAGCGCGCCATCAGCGACGGCTTCGCCGCCGGCGGCGTGGTGGTTCCGGGTGGGGCAATGTCGGGAGCGGAAGGCTTCACGTCGGGCTCAACAGGCGCCATGGGCGCACCATGCCCGAAACGCACGGCCTCCGGGAGGGAGAGGGCAGCCGGGCCGGCGGGCTGGGGCCCGGGTCCGGGTTGTCAGGGCTCCCAGGGGCGCGATAGAGGTTCGGGCACCCCATGAAAGCCTCCCTCCGCCTCCTCCTCGTGGTGGTCCTCGCCGTGCTGGCGGCGGATCAGGTGACCAAGTACCTGGCCGTGTCCCGGCTGACGGAAGCGCTGGACGGACGCAGCGGCCTGTCGCGCGTGTCCGGCTTCCTGAGCGAGCAGAACCTGGACAACGACCCTCCGGTGGAGGGCGTGTTCCGCAAGAACACCCGGCCGTACCGCTTCATCGAGGACTACTGGCACTTCCGCTACGTGGAGAACCCGGGCGCGGCGTGGGGCATGTTCTCCAACCTGCCGGACACCGCGCGCAAGGCGTTCTTCCACGTGGTGAGCCTGGCGGCGCTGGCGTTCATCCTGGTGCTGTACCGCCGCACGGAGGCGTCGCAGAAGCTGGTGCGCGTGGCGCTGGCGCTCATCACCGGCGGCGCGCTGGGCAACTTCATGGACCGGCTCATCCGGGGCTACGTCATCGACTTCATCGACTGGCACTGGCGCAACCAGCCGGGCATGCGCTGGCCCACGTTCAACGTGGCGGACGCGGCCATCTGCGTGGGCGTGGCGCTGATGCTGCTGGACTCCCTGCGCCGGCCGGAAGCCGTGGCCACGCCGCCGCTCCCCCAGGGCAGCAGCCCGCAGCCGTGACGCGCGGGGGTGGGCTGGTATAAGCCCGTCCCGTGCCCCGCAAATACGCCATCCTCCTCGCCCTCACGCTGGGCGTCATCGTGCTGGACCAGTGGACGAAGTACCTGGTCGTGCGGGACCTCACCACCCGCTTCGACGGGGCCACCACGCTGTCGGAGCGGCTGGGCGCGTTCTATTCGCCCGCCGAGGAGCCGGGCCGCCGCGGCCTGCACTTCCAGCCGCGCACGCACGTGGAGGTGGTGGAGAACTTCTTCCGCCTGCGCTACGCGGAGAACCCGGGCGCCGCGTGGGGCATGTTCCGCGACCTGCCGCCCCACCTGCGCGGCCCGCTCTTCCACCTGGTGAGCCTGGGCGCGGTGCTGCTCATCGTCTTCTACTTCCGGAAGCTGTCCGGCACGGACCCCGCGGAGGTGTGGGCGCTGTGGGGCCTGCCGCTGGTGCTGGGCGGCGCGCTGGGCAACTACATCGACCGCGTGGCGCGGGCCTTCGTCATCGATTTCCTGGAGGCCCATTGGTACGACAAGGCCGCCTGGCCGTCGTTCAACGTCGCGGACATGGCCATCTGCATCGGCGTGGGCATGCTCGTGGTGGATGGCTTCGTGCGCAAGGAGAAGCCTGCGCCCTCCGCCCCCGCGAAGGCCTCGTAGCCGCATGACGGGTTGGGGAATGTCCCTCCCGCCCGTCCCGGTTGTCCCCGCCATTCGTCCGGGCCGCCCGGCAAGAGGTCCCCCATGCTCCCCGTCCTGCTGCGCCTGACCTTCACCACGCTGTGGATGCAGCTGCTGCTGTACGCCGCCGCGGTGGGGGTGGTGGCCTCCGTCGCCGTCAACGGCTGGAAGGGCACGCTGGGGCCGGTGGATGAAAAGACGGGCAAGGAGGGGCCCGCGCCGCTCCAGGACAAGCTCCTGCGCGCGGTGGGGTTCGCGGTGGTGGGTGGCTTCCTCGCGTACTTCGGCCTGATGTACGCGCTGCCCGCGGACGCCTTCCCCGGCGGTAGGGGCGAGGGCATCCCGCTGCACACCTACGGCGTGCTCCTGGCCGCGGGCTTCGTCACCGCGGTGTCGGTGGCGGGCCGGCTGGCGCAGGACGAGTGGCGCCGGGTGACCTTCGTGGACGGCCGGGGTTGGGTGGACACGGAGGGCCCGCAGAAGCGCGAGCAGGTGATGGACCTGGCGTTCTGGGTGCTGGTGGGCGGGCTCGTGGGCAGCCGCGTGCTGTTCGTGCTGGTGAACTGGCAGGACTACGCGCGCGACTGGACGCAGGCCTTCTCCCTGGGCGGCGGGCTGGTGTTCTACGGCGGCCTGATTGGCGCGGGGCTGGCGGCGTTCCTCTTCGCCCGCAAGCACGGCCTGGATTTCCTGCGGCTGGCGGACGTGTGCATCCCCACGGTGTCGCTGGGGCAGTGCCTGGGGCGCCTGGGCTGCTTCTCCGCCGGGTGCTGCTGGGGCGACATGGCGGGGAGCCACTCGCACACGGGCGTCACCTTCCCGGGCTCCGCGCTGGCCCAGGACCTGTTCGGCCGGCTGGGGAGGGCGTCCAGCCTGGCGTATGGCTCGCAGGCCGGGGATGACCGCTTCGTGGTGGAGGCCACCGGGCAGGTGCTCCACCAGGCGGCGCCGGGCGCGGTGCGCATCTCCGACTGGGTGGCCCAGCACGGCACCACGCTGCCGGTGTACCCCACGCAGCTCTTCGAGTCGGTGGGCCAACTGGTGCTCTTCGTGGCGCTCCTGTACGCGCGCCGCTTCCGCCGCTTCCACGGGCACATTTTCGCCCTGTGGCTGATGGCCTATGCCGTCCTGCGCACCACGGTGGAGCTGTTCCGGGGCGACGTGGAGCGCGGCACCCTGCACGGCCTGCTGGAGTCGCTGGGGGCCCAGGGGCTGGCCGGGGCGGTGCCCCTGGAGGCCTGGTACAACGTGTCCACCAGCCAGTTCATCTCCCTGTGCATGTTCACCTTCGGTGCACTGCTGATGGCGCGCCACCGACCGGCGGGTGAGGCCGCTGGCCTGGGGCCTACACCGTCTGCTGCCTGAGGTTGCGAGCCGCGCCCGGGTTGGGGACACTCCCAGGACATGCCGCCGCCCGACAACGCCCGGCCCGCCGCCAAGAATGGAGGCCGGCCCGCGCAGGACGCCAGTTCCTCCAGCGAAGCCGCCCTTCACGAATGTGAGGAGATGGAAGCGGCCATCGCCGAGCTGCGCCACAGCTACGAGCAGTACTTCCTGGGTATGGAGCGCCAGGCGCCCATCCGCGCGCATGAGGACCTGAAGAAGCGGATGCTGAAGCTCAAGGGGGCCTTCATCCGCAGCACGTCGGTGAAGTTCCGCGTGCAGAGCCTCCACAACAAGTTCCTCACCTACGAGCGGCTGTGGGTGCGCACGCTCCAGGAGATTGAAGCCGGCACCTACCGCCGCGACCTGGCCAAGGCCCGCCGCCGCTCCGGGGGGAAGCAGCCCGGTGCCGCCGGGGAGCGCCAGAAGGGAGTGGTGGAGCTCACGGAAGAAGTCTCCGACATGGACTTCGAGGAGATTGAAGAGCTCACCGGCCGCAGGCCCATCAACGAGCCGAAGATCGCCGCGGAGTACCTGGCGCAGCAGGTCGCGGCACCCTCGGGGGGAACGCCCTTCCGGGGCACGCCCGCCGTGGCGCAGCCGGCCGTGGCTCCCGTCGCGGCGCAGCCGGCCGGTGCGCCCCGGGGCACGCCCGCGGGGCTGGTGTCTCCGGCGAAGAGCGTTCCGGCGGTGGCACCCGTGGGGGGGCTGCCGTCCATTGCTCCCGTGGGGGGCACGCCGCAGAAGGGGACCCCGGCGGTGGGGACGTCGAAGCTGCCCTCGGTGACGCCCGTGGTGCCTCCGGGTGGGACTCCGGCGGGGGGACGTCCGGCGGTGCCTCCGGGCATGGCGGCCAAGGCTCCGGCCGCTCCTCCGCAGCCCGCGCGTCCGGCGGCGGCTCCCGTGGCGGCGGCGCCCCGTCCCGCGGCGGCCGGTCCCGGTGGCGGCATGTCCGACGACAAGCTGCGCGCGGTGTACGACGCGTACGTCACCGCGAAGCGCCGCTGCCAGGAGGACACGTCCAAGCTGTCCTACGAGTCGGTGGCCGCCACGCTGCGCAAGCAGGTGCCGGAGCTGCTCAAGCAGCACAACGCGAAGGCCGTGGAGTTCAAGGTCGTCATCAAGGACGGCAAGGCCTCGCTCAAGGCCGTGCCCAAGTAGCGGAGGCACGGATGAACCAGGACCTGGAGTCGCTCAAGGCGCGGGTGGCGCGCCTGTCGGTGATGATCTTCGACATCGACGGCACGCTCACCGACGGCCGCATCTTCTGGGTGCCCAACTCCGGCTGGACGCAGATGTACAGCGTGCGCGACGGCATGGGCATCAAGCGCCTCCAGGAGGTGGGCATCGAGGTGGCCGCCATCTCCGGCGGCGACAGCCTCTCCGCGCAGATGCGCATGCAGTCCCTGGGCTTGCGCCACGTGCACTTCGGCAGCCAGGACAAGGTGGCGCACTTCGAGAAGCTGCTCGGCATCCTCAACGTGTCCGCGGAGCACTGCGGCTACATGGGTGACGAAGTCGTGGACCTGCCGCTGCTCAACGCGGTGGGCTTCTCCGCCACCGTGCCCGAGGCCCCGGACGAGGTGCGCGCGAAGGTGCACTACGTGGCCCAGCGCGCCGCGGGCTTCGGCGCCGCGCGCGAGGTGTGTGAGTTCATCCTGAAGCACCGCTCGCGCCCCGCGCAGTAGCGGCTACTTCCAGTCGCGCACCCGCGTGGCGTGGGCGGGCATGGCCTTGCCTACCCGGGGCAGGCCCGGGGCGGGTGCAACGCGCGGAATGCGAGGCCCTTCTGACTCATCGTCAAACCGGCGGGAGGGGAAAGATGCCCAAACGTTCGCTCCTGGAAACGCCTGCCTCCCCATCGCGAGTGCAGGTTGTCGCTCCCCAGGCCCGTTCCTACCTTGCGCTGCCTGATGGCCGGTGGACGGCCCGAGACGCGAGGGAGGCGACGTGGGGATGGGGCGGATGTGGCTCGGACTGGCAGCGGCCGTGGGACTCTCCGTGGCCACGGGATGCGGGCAGTCCCCCGAGGACTCCGAAGCGCGGCTCGCGGCCCTGGAGGCCGAGGGCAAGCAGATGGACCAGGCCCTGGACGCGGTCGAGGACCGGCTCATGGGCAGCCAGGGACGGCTCGCCATGTGGAACGAGCTGGGGCGGCGTCACCAGGAGGTGAGTGCCATCCAGTGCAAGGTGTCCGACGCCCACATGGCCGCCATCCTGGCGCACGAGGACAAGCAGAACCAGAAGGCGCGGATGGTCAAGCAGCGCAACTCCATGGCGTCCGTGGACACCGCCGTGCTCACCTCCGGCAAGGTGCCCACGCAGCAGCGCAGCAACTGACGTCTAGCCGGGGATGCGTGCGGTGCGCTCGCGCATCCGCTTCTCCACCGCGATGACGCCCCGGAGGAACAGCCCGGGCGCCAGCCGCCGCAGCCGCCAGAACCAGCGCGCATCCGCCATGGGCAGCACGTGCGGCGCGCCCCGGTCCACCGCCTTGAGCAGCCGCTCGGCGACCCACTCCGGACCAATCTTCGACTGGTCCACCAGCTTCACGCTCATGCGGCGCGTCTCCGGGTCGGAGTAGGGCGCGGCCGCCGCCGCGATGTTCGTGCGGAAGAACGTGGGGCACGCCACCGTGACGCCCAGCCCCAAGGGCTGCAGCTCCGCGTAGAGCGTCTCCGACAGCGCGACGACGGCGGCCTTGGACGTGTTGTAGGCCGCCAGGTTCGGCGCGTACACGAGCCCCGCCGCGGACGCGATGTTGAGCACGTGTCCGGAGCCCTGCTTGCGCAGGCGCGGCACGAACGCGTGGCAGCCGTGGATGACGCCCCAGAGGTTCACGTCCAGCACGCGCTTCCACTCGGCCAGCGGCAGCACGCCCACCGCGCCGCCGGTGGCGACGCCCGCGTTGTTGACCACCAGGTCCACGCCGCCGAACGCGTCGTCCGTGGCGCGCGCCAAGGCCTCCACCGCGTCCGGGTCCGTCACGTCGCACGGGTGCACGCGCGCTTCGCCTCCCAGCGCGGTGACGCGGCGGGCGGTCTCCTCCGCGCTGGCCGGATTCATGTCCGACACCATGACCCGCGCCTGACGGGCCGCCAGGGCTTCACACAGCGCACGGCCAAGGCCACTGCCGGCGCCCGTCACCACCGCGCGAGGACGAGAGGGAAGGCTCATGATTCCAGGACCCCCAGGGGGTGAAAGAGGAGCGTGACGCGACAGGGCTAGCACGCCGGGCGAAACGGTGGCCATGCACCGGTGCTCGCTTTTCCCGCGAATCCTGCCCGGGGCCGGGCGGGCAGGCGGGCGCACGGTTCGTGACCCGGGGTCGGAAGTTGGCTAGAACCCGGGCCGTGCAACGCGCCTTGGTGGCAGCAATGGCGGTCGTGGCGGCGGGGCTCCTGGGATGCAATGACCTGGAGAACTGCGGCTCGACGCCGGTGGACATCACCCGGACCGACGGGGGCCTCTACCGTTGCGTGACGTCCGAGGATTGCCCCAGGACGTCGCGCGTCTCCGTGTGCGTGACGGACGTCTCCTCCGAGCGCGAGTGCGTGCGTTGTGACGAGACGCGTTGCGTGCGCCTCATCCCGGAGGCGTGCCAATGACGCGTCGACTGTCGCGGTGGGCCTGCGTGCTCGCGGTGGGAGCGCTCGCCGTCACGGGTTGCCGCGACAAGCCGGTGGACCACATGCAGCGCGCCCGCGACGCCATCTTCGAGAAGCGTCCGGACGAGGCGCTGGTGGAGTACCGCAAGGCGTACGACATGCTGCTGCGCGACGAGTCCCCGGAGGCGCTGGTGATGCGCGCCCGGGCGCTCAAGGGCGCGGCGGACGTGTACTGGCTGGAGCAGCGCAAGGTGAAGGAGGCGGTGAGCGTCTACCGCCAGCTCATCCAGCAGTGCCCGGAGTCCCCGGAGTCGCTGGACGCGCGCATCATCCTGGCGGAGCTGCTGCGGGTGCACTACCGCGACCTGCGCGGTTCCATTGATCAGCTCACCGCCGCGCTGCACCGCAACCCGCCGCAGAGCGCGGAGCTGCAGTACCAGGTGGCCAAGACGTACTTCGAGCTCCAGGACTATCCGCAGTGCGAGCTGGAGGCGAAGAAGCTGCCGGAGCGCTTCGCGACCAGCCCCTACGTGGACGACGCGCTCTTCCTCCAGGCGCAGGCCCTGGCCATGGTGGAGGGCAAGCGCCAGGAAGCGCTGCGGACCTACGCGGACCTGCGCACGCGCTTCCCGGACTCGGAGCTGGCGCCGTACGCCCTCTTCGAGATGGGCAAGCTGCGCGCGGACGCGGGTGACAACGAGAAGGCCATCGAGACCTGGGTGGAGTGCCTGAAGACGCACCCGGATCCGTCGCTCGTGCAGGACGCCATCACCCGGGCACGCCGCCGCCTGGCCAACCTCACGGTGGAGGGCATTGGCCAGAAGGAAGTGGCGTTCGACCGCAGCAAGCAGGCGCGCACCTCCGTGGAAGCCATGGGTGGCAGCGCCGAGGAAGCCGCCCGCGACCGCGGCGACTGACCTGTTGCCCGGGCGCATTCGCGTGCGCCCGTTGCTCCCGCGTGCCATGTAACGGCCGGGCCGTGCCCTGACGGGGCATGAGGGCCCTTCTCGCGTGGGAGGCATTCACATGAACGTGCTGGTGACAGGGGCCACGGCGGGCATCGGGCAGGCCATCGCGCGCCGCTTCGTGAAGGAAGGCGCGCGCGTCATCGCCGCCGGGCGGCGCAGCGACCGGCTGGAGGCGCTCAAGGCGGAGCTGGGCGAGCGGCTCTTGCCGGTGACGCTGGACGTGACGGACAAGGCGGCGGTGAAGGCGGCGTTCGCCGCGTTGCCCGCGGACTTCGCGCAGGTGGACGTGCTGGTGAACAACGCGGGGCTCGCGCTGGGGCTGGAGCCCGCGCAGACGGCGCGGCTGGAGGACTGGGACGTGGTGGTGGACACCAACGTGAAGGGCCTCCTGTACTGCACGCGCGAAGCGCTCACGGGCATGGTGGCCCGCGACCGGGGACACGTCATCAACATCGGCTCCATCGCGGGCGAGTTCCCGTACCCCGGCGGCAACGTGTATGGCGCGACGAAGGCGTTCGTGCATCAGTTCACGCTCAACCTGCGCGCGGACCTGCACGGCACTTCGCTGCGCGTCACGGACATCCAGCCGGGTCTCTTGGGCGGCACGGAGTTCTCCAACGTGCGCTTCCGCGGAGACGACGCGAAGGCCGCCGCGCTCTACGACAAGACCCAGCCGCTCACGCCCGAGGACGTCGCGGACACGGCCTACTGGGTGGCCACGCGGCCCGCGCACGTGAACATCAACGTCATCTCGATGATGCCGGTGGTGCAGTCCTTCGGCCCGCTGCTGGTGAAGCGCGGCGGCTGATCAGCCCGGCACGGGCAACGCGGCTTCCAGGAGCGGCGCGGGCACCGACGGGTCGTCCGCGTCCGCCACCAGCAGCACGTGGACGCGTCCGCCTTCCACTCGCGCGTCCACGCCCTCCAGCTTCACGGGCACGTCCACCGCGTCCAGGTACACGGGCGTGCCGTCCGGCGCGAGCACGCCCACCGCGGAACCCGCCACGGGCCCATCCGCCACGCGGTCGCGCGAGGCCTCCGCCGTGGCGGTGAACACCACGCGCCCGTCCGGCAGCGACGACGCGTCCGTGAAGGACAGCCGCACGCCATTGGCCTCGCCCAGCTCCCAGCGGCGCACGGTGCGCACCGCCTCAGGCCCCATCACGCCCACGTCCAGGCTGGCCAGCACGCGGTCCAGGTCCAGGTCCACCAGCGCGTCCACGCCGCCCTCGCCGTTGCCCCGGTTGAGCAGCCGCAGCCGCTTGCCCGCCACCGCCGCGCCCTCCACGTTGAGCGCCACCAGCTCGCGCTCCAGTTGCACGTAGAGCGACGTGCAGTCCACCGTGCGCGGCGCTCCCGCGAGCGTCCCGTCCGCGTTCAGGGGCAGCACCGACGCCCGGCGCCGCGCGGGCGTGGAGCCCGAGGGCAGGGCCAGCAGTGCCCCGTGCGTGAAGGACGCGGACGGGCCCAGCTTGCACAGCGCTTCCAGGTCCGGCTTCGCCACCTTGCGCTCCGCGTGTCCGTCCGGAAGCTCCCCGGGGAAGAGGCGCACGGTGTGGCCCGGCGCGTCTCCCGTGGCGGGGAACACGGCCAGGTGGAGCGCGTCGTCCGCGACGACGTAGAGCCAGTCCCCCGCGCGCACCAGGCCGCTGGCGGCGGAGACATGCGCGGGACGCCCTGGGGCTTCGGGCGCCCCGAGGTTGAGGGTGCGGCGGCGGGTGGTGGGAATCATGAGGGCTCCAGCGTCGCCGACTACAGCAGCGTGCCGCGCAGGAAGAGGCTGGCCGCCGTGAAGTAGATGACGAGTCCGGACACGTCCACCAGCGTGGCCACGAAGGGCGCGGACGCGCTCGCGGGGTCGAAGCCCACGCGCCGCAGGATGAACGGCAGCATGGAGCCGGACAGCGTGCCGAACATCACCACGCCCACCAGCGACACACCCACCGTCATGCCGATGAGGAACGCATGGTCGCCGTAGCTGTGGAACAGGGCCTGCCACACCATCACGCGCGTGAAGCCCACGACTCCCAGCACCGCGCCCAGCGCCAGGCCCGTGCTCAGCTCCCGCCGGGCCACGCGCCACCAGTCCTTCAGCCGCATCTCCGACAGCGCCAGCGACCGGATGATGAGCGTGGTGGCCTGGCTGCCGGAGTTGCCGCCCGAGCTGATGATGAGCGGGATGAAGAGGCTCAGCACGACGGCGCGAGCAATCTCATGCTCGAAGTAGCCCATGGCCGTGGCGGTGAGCATCTCCCCCAGGAAGAGCACCATCAGCCAGCCGGCGCGCTTCTTGAGCATCGCCAGGAAGCCCACGTCGAAGTAGGGCGCGTCCAGGGCCTCCATACCGCCGACCTTCTGGATGTCCTCCGTGGCCTCTTCCTGGACGACGTCCACGATGTCGTCCACCGTGACGATGCCCTTCATGCGCCGCTGCTCGTCCACCACGGGCATGGCCATGAAGCTGTGCTCGGAGAAGGTGCGGCTGACCGCTTCCTGGTCCGTGTTCTCCGCCACGGTGATGACGTCGCGCTGCATGACGTCCGCCACGCGCTTGTCCGGCGCGGCCTGGAAGAGCTGGCGCAGGGACAGCACGCCCTGCAGGCGCTGCTCCGCGTCCAGCACATACGCGTAGTAGACGGTCTCCACCTTCTCGCGCGCCTGCTTGCGCAGGTACCCGATGGCCTCGTCGATGCTCATGTCCGGGCGCACGCGGGCGAAGCGCGGGTTCATCAGACCGCCGGCGTCGTCCTCCGAGTACGCCAGCAGGACGTTCACCTCGCGGCGGCTGGCGTCGTCGAGCTGCGACAGGATGGCGTCCACCTGCTCCGGCTCCACGGCCTGGACTAGGTCGGCCAGGTCGTCCGGGGGGAGCAGGCGGACCCAGGTGCGGCGCTCGCCCTGGGGGAGGCTGAGGATGAGCTCGGCCTGTTCGCGCGCGGTGAGGCCCAGGAAGAAGTCGTCCGCCACCGCCGGGGGCAGCAGCCGGAACCCCTCCAGGCGCTCGTCCGCGGAGAGCACCGCCCACGCCTCGTGGAGCTCGTCGGGGGACAGCGCGTTCTGGCTCTGGGGACTCTCCACCATGACGACGGCCTCGGAAGAAGAGGGGGAGGGTGCGCGCCTCGCTGCATTGCGCGCGGGCCTCTCTACACCCCTGCCGGGGGCGCGGCGAGCGGAAGGCGCGAAACATCTCGCGGAAAACTCCGTCCGCCTGCCTGGCCCGTTCATCCGGCCCCAGCGCGCCTGGGACCCGGGGGTGGCCCGGGCCGGGCCTGCCTGCCCGTGCGGCCCGTGTTGCTTGGGGCACCACGGGTGGGTCGGGTCAGGCCTTCTGCTGGATGAGCTCGACCTTGTAGCCGTCCGGGTCTTCCACGAAGGCGATGACGGTGGTGCCGTGCTTCATGGGGCCGGGCTCGCGGACGACCTTGCCGCCGGCCTGCCGGATGGCATTGGCGGTGGCGTGGATGTCGCTGACGCCCAGGGCGATGTGGCCGTAGGCGGAGCCCAGCTCGTACTTCGCCGTGTCCCAGTTGTGGGTGAGCTCCAGGGCGGGGTGGGTGTCCTCGGGGCCGTAGCCGACGAAGGCGAGGGTGAACCTGCCGTCCGGGTAGTCCTGGCGGCGCAAGAGCGTCATGCCGAGCACGCGGGTGTAGAAGTCGAGCGACTTCTCCAGGTCGCCGACCCGGAGCATGGTGTGGAGGATGCGCATGCGGTGGCTATAACCGCGGCGCGGTGTAGGTGCGGAGGCTAAAGCGCGCCGCCCGCTCTGGGGACTGGCTGCGTGGCCGCGTCGAAGCAGGCCGTGGCGGTGCCGGTGAAGGCGGCGATGAGCCGCTGTCGCATGTCCCGGTCATCCGCGAAGACGGTCATCCAGATGGACCAGTGGCCCTTCTCAAGAGCCAATGCGACGGTCAAATCCCGCATGTGGGGCGTATCGTTCTGGGCAATTCGCGCCCTTGCGACCTGTGCGACCTCCCATGCCTCCTTGCGGTGCTGCCACCGGCGATCACTTCGCCGGGGTTTCTTGTGGGGCAGCTTGTCCAGCCCGACCAACACGATGGTGCTCTGGGCGCGCTTGGCGTCCGCTGGGTTGAGGCCCGGTGCGGGTTTTACGATGCCAGCGGCTCCATGGAGGACGGCCCGGGCCGTGTTGTCACGGTCAGGCCAGAAGTAATCCGTGAGCTGGACGTTGGCGTGGCCCTTGGTGCTGTTGCAGTTGACGCACGCAAGCAGGAAGTTGTTCCAGTCTCGCTCCAGGGTCGGGTGATGGTGCTTGGAAAGGACGTGCTCGACGGCCAGGCTCGAGTTGATCTTGCGCTCGCAGAACGAGCAGTACTCCCCGATGCGGTCGAACAAGGCCCCTCGTGCTTCGTCGTACTCCGCGAAGACGTGAGGGGTACCATCGTCGCGAAGAGGCCAGGCCCCCCTGTCGACCGGCCTCAAGACTTGTCTCCCGGAAGCTTGGCGGCGCCCCGCTGAAGTTCCAGGAACGCGTGGTAGGCGACGTCGTCGCTGAAAGGGGCTGAGAGCTCGTCCATCCGCTGCTTGAGTCGTTCGAGCTCTGGACCGTCGGCTTCTTTCGCCGCTTCGAGCGCCTCGTAGTATTTCTTCGCCGCCTCCATCATCTCCTTGTGGCGCTGGCTCCGCTGAGGGACAGCGACGCCCATGACCTCTTCGGCGATGTCCTCGATGCTGCGGCTGGGGAGCGTTTCACGCGACTGATCATCCAGGTTGATCAATTCATTCTTGCGAAGTGACTGGATGATGAAAGGTGAGTGGGTGGTCACCACGAACTGCATTCGTGGGAAGACCCGGCGGAGGTCATCCACCACCTCGCGTTGCCAGTTGGGATGGAGGTGGAGATCGAGCTCATCAATCAAGACGATCCCAGGAGTCTTCGCGGGGGCCAGATTGCGCAGGTGTGGGTTGAGGGTCGCGGTCCGGTAGGCAATGTCCCCGACCATGGCGAGCATGCTCCGGGCGCCGTCGCTCAGCATGTCGAACGGCAGTTCCACGTCGTTCTTGCGAGCGACCAGTGTCCCCAGTCGCAAGTCGTAACGAACGTCCGTCCAGTCCTTCATGCATTCGCTGAGGGCATGCTTCACGGCACTCAAGGTTCCGAGGCTTCGCCCCTCCTGGACCTGGATCATCTCCATGGTCTTGAACCAGGAGGCGAAGCCCTTGTGGTCAGAGGAGGGGTCGAGGCATCCGCGATAGCCTCGGAGCCGTGAGCCTGGCTTGAGGACGCGCGCTCCATCCGCGACGGTGCCGCGACGGGTGCGACGCTGGAGCCAGAGGCGCCCCGTCCCGTAATAGGAGAGAAGGGGTAGAACGACGTCCTTGCCCTCGCGGACCATCTCGCTCCAAGCGAGCGTCGTTCGCGAAAGCACCCCTGCCTGGCCGTGGGTGGTGTGCTTGTTGCGGCCCTCCAATGTCCTGACCCACTTGATGGCGCCGCCGCCCAGGTCCCCCTGGCAGGCCACCTCAACCGGATAGCGAGCTTCGAGGGTGGGGACCTCTCCTCGCTTGTGCATGACCTGCCGCACATCATCGCGATGGATGCCAGGAGGCGTGGCGCCTTCCAGTCCCAGGAAGATGGCGCCTGCCGCTACGGAGAGCGCATCAAGGATTGCGGTCTTGCCCGTGCCATTGTCGCCAATGAGCACGTTGAACGAAGGAGAGAACTCGAAGGCACGCTGCTCGAAGCCGCGAAAATTCTTGACCTCGATGCGATCGATCCTCATCCGCGCTCCTGCCAGCTCCTTCTTGGAGCATCCTGGGGTCCAGTATCCTCATGGAGCCCAGCGGCGCACGTGAATTCCCAAGGCTTTTCGAGCGAACCCCATCACGGTGCGCGGGTTGCCCGGAGGCGCGAACAGTTCCCCGGTCAGCCAGGCAGGCGTGCGCTCGGGGGTGAAAAGGCGACACCGGAGGGCCACTCGGGGCAGGGACGGGCGTCCGGCGCGTGTTATGGAACCGGCCATGAAACACGCTCAAAGCCAGGCCCTCTTCGCCCGTGCGCAGGCGCGCATCCCGGGTGGCGTGAACTCTCCGGTGCGTGCCTTCCGTGGCGTGGGAGGCGACCCCGTCTTCTTCAAGGAGGGCTCCGGCGCGTGGCTCACCGACGTGGACGGCAACCGCTACGTGGACCTGGTGGGCAGCTGGGGCCCGCTCATCCTGGGCCATGCGTACCCGCCCATCGTGGAGGCCATCCTGGAGGCCGCCCGGCGCGGCACCACCTTCGGCGCGCCCGTCGCCTCGGAGGTGGAGTTCGCGGAGCTGCTCTGCGCCACCGTGCCCTCCGTGGAGAAGGTGCGCCTGGTCTCCAGCGGCACGGAGGCCACCGTGGCCGCCATCCGCGTGGCCCGTGGCTTCACCGGCCGCGAGTACATCCTCAAGTTCGAGGGCTGCTTCCACGGCGCGGGCGACCCGTTCCTCGTGAAGGCGGGCAGCGGCGTGGAGACGCTGGGCCTGCCGGATTCTCCGGGCGTGCCGTCCGCGCTGGCGGCGCTCACGCTCACCGCGCCCTTCAACGACCTGGCGGCCGTGGAGCGCATCTTCCAGGAGAAGGGCAAGGACATCGCCTGCGTCATCATCGAGCCCGTGGTGGGCAACATGGGTGTGCTGGTGCCTCGCCCCGGCTACCTCGAAGGATTGCAGGCGCTCTGCCAGAAGCACGGCGTGCTCTTCGTGCTGGATGAGGTGATGACGGGCTTCCGGCTGGCGCGCGGCGGCGCGCAGGAGCTGTACGGGCTCAAGCCGGACCTGACCACCATGGCCAAGGTGGTGGGTGGCGGCATGCCGCTGGGCGCGTACGGCGGCCGGCGCGACATCATGGCCAAGGTGGCGCCGGAAGGGCCCGTGTACCAGTCCGGCACGCTGTCCGGGAACCCGGTGGCGGTGGCGGCGGGCCTCGCGTGCCTGAAGGCGCTGGCGGCGCCGGGGACGTACTCGCGGCTGGAGCAGCTGGGCCTGCTGCTGGAGGAGGGCTTCCGCGCGGAGGCGAAGGCGGCGGGCGTGCCGGTGACGGTGAACCGCGTGGGCAGCATGCTCACGGTGTTCTTCACGGCGGAGCCGGTGTTCGACTACACGTCCGCGAAGAAGGCGGACACGGCGAAGTTCGGGCGCTTCTTCCACGCGATGCTGCAAGAGGGCGTGTACCTGCCACCCAGCCAGTTCGAGGCGGCGTTCGTGTCGCTGGCCATCGGCGAGCCGGAGGTGGCGCACGTGCTCGCCGCGGCCCGCAAGGCGTTCCGCGCGCTTGGCGACGCCCGTTGAACCCGAGGCCCTGACCGGGCCCGTGCGCTTCGGTCCCTACACCCTCGTGCGCCGCATTGGCGCCGGGGGGATGGGGGAGGTCTTCCTCGCGCGCGAGGAGGGCGTGCGGCGCGCGGTCGTCGTGAAGAAGGTGCTGCCGGGGCTGGTGGAGAGCCGCCAGTTCGTGGGGCGCTTCCGCGACGAGGCCCGCGTGGTGGTGCGGCTGGCGCACCCGAACATCGCGCGCGTGTACGCGATGGGCGAGGTGGACGGGCAGCTGTTCCTCGCCATGGAGTACGTGCTGGGCAAGACGCTCAGCCGGCTCGCGTACCGCCTCAGGCAGCGTCAGCGGATGATGCCCCTGGGGCCGCTGCTGCAGCTGGGACAGCGGCTGTGCGAGGGCCTGGCGTACGCGCACGACGCGACGGACGAGGAGGGCCACCCGCTGCACCTGGTGCACCGCGACCTGTCCCCCGCGAACGTGTGCGTGAGCTACGCGGGCGAGGTGAAGATCATCGACTTCGGCGCCGCGCAGTCCACGCTGAAGGAGCATCAGACGGCGCCGCGCGTGGTGATTGGCAACCTCACGTACATGGCGCCGGAGCAGGCCCGCAAGCGCACCGTGGACCGGCGCGCGGACCTGTACGCGGTGGGCGTGGTGCTGTGGGAGTTGTTCTCGTGGAAGGCGCTGTCGCAGCGGGGTGACCCGTTGGAGCGCTGGCGGCGCGCGGCCTATCCGCAGTGGGAGCCGGCGGGGCGCCACCGGCCGGACCTGCCGCGCGCGGTGGACGCGTTCCTGGCGCGGGCGCTGGCGTCCGAACCGAACGACCGCTTCCCCACGGCGACGGCCATGGCGGAGGCGCTGGGCGCGCTGAAGGAGAAGCTGGCGCCCAACGTGACGGATCAGGACCTGGTGCGGCTGATGTCCGCGGCCTTCCCTCGCGAGAAGGTCATCGAGCAGCAGGTGCTGGACGACCTGCTGCGCGAACAGCCCGAGCGCGCGAGCACGCGGCAGGAGTTCCCATCGGTGCTCTCGCCGCCCGGGACGCAGGACGCGGCGGAGGCGCTCCGGGCCCAGGAGGACATCGCGACGGAGACGCTGGACGCGGCGAGGTTGCGGCAGGCGGAGTTCGCCACCGTGGGACAGGAGACGGAGGCGCTGGACGCGGCGAAGGTGGAGCAGGCGCTGCGCGCGGCGGCGGCCGCCGCTCAACGGCCCTGGCCGGAGCCCGGCGAAGAGACCGGTCTGCCGCGCAAGGCGCCCCCGGTGCGGCTGCACAACCAGGAAGTCACCATGGATGCCTGGGTGCCCGGCATCGGCGCCGCGGAGCCCACCGTGCCGGGGCAGCCTCCCCAGCCCCCGGAGGCTGCCCCCGCGCCATGGAAGCCCGGTTCGGGAGAGGACGAGGCCACCCCGCGAGAGCCTCCGTCCCTCCTGGAATCCCCGGCGGGCCCGGGCTCCGAGGACACCACCGACCCGGGAGAGGGGACCCGTGAGGTCGCGGATTCCCCTCCGGGCAGGCAGGCCCCGGCCGAACAACCGTCTCGGCCGGATTGGAATCCGGACGCGGACGCGGAAGACTCCGTTACACACCTTCGAGCGTTACACCGTGAGGGGCCCCCCCCGGCCCCGGAGGACTCACCCATGCAGAACCGCCCCTCGCGCCCGGGCTGGACTCCTGGCGCAGGCAGTGAGGACTCCACGACCAACGAGAGGCCCTCGCGTAAGAGCGCAACGGGCCTGCCCGCCACCGGCAACGCCGGCTGGACTCCGGGCTCCGGCGAGGACGACGCCACCGAGGGCGCCGGCCCCTCGCCCATGGCCGCGCGCCCCGGCACGGACGACGACGCGGACGAGGAGAGCACCGACGTCGACAAGCCCGGCCGCGCCAAGGCGAACCCGGCACCGCGCGCCCCCGCCGCCCCGCAGTCGCGGCCCCAGACCTCCGTGGGCGCCGC